>NZ_LEKH01000001.1:0-300000 GCF_001029505.1 Rubrobacter aplysinae
TGGTAAGCTCAAGTGCTTCCGGCGTATCGCCACTCGTTACGATAGGAAGGCCCTGTACTATAAGTCTTTCGTGTATCTGGCAGCTTCTCTAATGTGGCTATGATCCGCAAATGTCGATTCTGCCTAGCTCGATAACTGTCTGTGTTGTGCCATGAGTAGTGCGTGTATAATTTTGTACATCGCAGATATACATCGTCGAGGAAGTGACGCATGGTCCGCACTCAGATCTACTTGACGGAGGCAGAGCAAGAGGCGTTACGCTCTCTAGCACGAGTCACGGGGCGCTCCCAGAGCGAGCTTATCCGCGAGGCGATAGACGAGATGCTCGAACGGCAAGATCCGGTGGACCGTAAAGCTCTGATGCGTCAGGCACGCGGCATGTGGAGCGACCGCGACGACCTTCCCGACTTGAGAGAGCTAAGAGACGAGTTCGACCGCTTTTCGGAGGGCGCTTAGCCGTTGCCCGAGTCGCGCCTGCTGTTCGACACAGACGTCTTGATCGACTACCTGCGCGGCGAGCCACAAGCGATAGCGTATCTCGAAGAGCGTACAGAGATTCTGATGGTCTCCGCAGTCACCATAGCCGAGCTTTTCGCCGGAGTCCGGGAAGGAGAAGAGCGTCGGAGGCTCAACAGCTTCCTCCGAATCTTTGAGGTCGTAGATGTGAGCCAGCAGATTGCCGAGAGAGGTGGTCTGATCCGGCGTGGGTACAAGAGGAGTCACAATACCAGCCTGCCAGACGCCATCATCGCTGCCACCGCCGAGCTTGCGCCAGCAAGCCTGGTAACGCTCAACGACAAGCATTTCCCGATGTTGGAGGGCGTGATCGTTCCGTATCGGAAAAGCTCTGGCTAGTAGCGGTGGCTTCCGATGCCCGGAGCTTGGTAACATTCAGAGATTGGTTGAGGAAACCAGCAAGAGCTAATGGGGATCTGGGGTGAGTTCTTCAACGACTGAATCGTCCTCCGCCCGCGCGCAGGAAGTAACCGTTACGGAAGATACGCTTACCGTCGAACTGGCGGATGGGCGCTCGATCTCCGTCCCGCTTGCGTGGTACCCGCGCCTCGCACACGGCACACTTGAGGAGCGCGACAACTGGCGCTTGATGGGCGAGGGCATCGGTATCCGTTGGACGATACTCGATGAGGATATAAGCCTGGAGAATCCGCTTATGGGCCGAGCTTCGGGAGAGAGTCAGCGGTCGCTAAAGCGGTGGTTGGAGCAGCGTACCTACTATCCCGAGAGTGGTTGATATGAAAGGTTGTGGGTATGAGTGAGAGTACCTGGAAAGACGCCATAGTCGATGTACTGAAGGAAGAAGAATCCGCTATGCACTTTACGGAAATAGCGGAGAAAATCGTCGAGAGTGGTCTACGCAAAAACATGGGCGCTACCCCTGCAAACACCGTAAATGCTGTAATAACCACGGATATAACAAGTAACGGAGAGGACTCAAAATTTGCGAGAGTAAGACGTGGTGAGTATATGCTCAGGGAGCAACAAAAAGAAGACGTAAGCAAGATCGAAGCAGAGATTTCTAGTATTGAAGTGGATCAAGATTCCGACGTTCAAGCTGAAACAGGCATCATTCAGGCTTTTGGACTGTATTGGAGGCGAGATTTTGTACAGTGGAGCAACACACCCAGTCTCTTAGGACAACAAAACAGACGCTCTCAAACGGTAGACTTTGCTGAGCAAAAAGGGGTATATCTACTCCACGATGGCCGCAGCACAATTTACGTAGGACGCAGCGTAGATAGAACTATAGGTAGGCGTCTATACGAACATAATTATGATCGTTTAGGAGGACGCTGGGATAGATTCTCTTGGTTTGGTCTGCTAGAGGTCACAGAAGATGCACAACTCCGCGAACTGAGTCTGGCTGTAGATCAAGATGTTGTGATAGTAACTTTGGAAGCTCTTCTAATAGAAACATTAGAGCCTCCACAAAACCGCAAACGCGGAGATGAATTCCGAGCTATCGAATACCTACAGGCAAAAGATCCTTCTCTTGAGAAGCAGCAAGTTCTATCTTTATTGGACGATGTTAGGGACAAGCTAACAGAAAGATATTGAACGGCAGTCTTCGTCTTTTAGGAGGTAAGGAGCGAGATAGGACTACTCGACTGGTCGATGGGGAACGCCTCCAAGATAGAGTCGGAGAGGATCGAGGGGAGTTCGAGCGGATGATGTTTCCGGGAGAGAGGATCGAGAAGCCTTATCTACTGATCTGAGGCCTCTTCGTGTTCACGAGCTAATTGAGCGCGTACGTTCACACGGAACCATCTGCCTTCTCGGCAGCCCTGCGTCTGATCAGCAGCTTCAGCATGGCCGCGATGCCGAGGGCGGGGCCGATGGCGAGGATGCCGAAGCCGACCTTCCAGCTGAAGGCTTCCACGAGCACGGGGACCAGCCAGATGGTAGCCATGGTGAGGGTGAAGCCGAGGGCAAGCTGGAGCGTGACGGCGGTGCCGACGTATGCTTGATCCGCGACCTCGGTGATCACCGTGGAGAACTGCGCGGAGTCGGCTATCACCCAGAATCCCCACAGTAGCCCGACCGCCAGTGCGACCACCGGGGCCGAGATGGTGAACCCTATAGCCAGGGCGCAAACCCCCGAGATGAGCATGGACACTGAGGTCGCCTGGGACCGGCCCCACTTGTCTCCCAAGAGGCCACCAGCAAGACATCCCAGCGCGCCGACCCCGATCACGGCGAAGGCCGCAAGCGCAGCCTTGCCCGCCGGGTCCGCGACCCCGGCCCGTTCGAGCACGTCGGCGTAGAAGACGGCGAACCAGGCCCACATGGCGTATAGCTCCCACATGTGTCCGAAGTAGCCCGCCGAGGAGAGGAGGACGCCGCGATTCGTGACCGCGCTCCAGGCCTGGCGCGGATCGAAGTGGCTGGCCGGGAAGGGGAACGGCCCGTCGCTCCCCGCAACCTCCGCGATAAGGCCGCCCGCGAGCGTGAGGACGGAGGTGGTCACTATGACGAGTTGCCAGTCGAGCCCGCCGAGACCGTTGACCAGATGCGGCGTCGCAGATCCCAGCGTCAGCGCCCCGACCATGATGCCGAGCGCGGTGCCGCGCCGGAAGCGGAACCAGGTTGACATGGCCTTCATCGCGGGCGGATACACACCCGCCAGGCACGCCCCCGTGGCCGCCCGGAGCAGGATCGCCACCACCGGCGAAGGTTCGAGTACGAGCAGCACGTTGAGCCCGGCTGCCCCGAGCCCGCCGTACAGCATGAAGCGGCGCGGCGGGATGCGATCCGCGAGCCCCAGCACCACGGAAGAGACCGCACCCGCCACGAAACCGAGCTGGACCGCAATAGTCATCCAGGAGCTCTGGGCGGGGGAGAGGCTCCACTCCGATTCTAGCTGGGGCACGACGGCGGTCGCCGAGAACCACGTCGTCATGGCTAGCAGCATAGCCGCGGCCAGCGTGACCAGCCCGAGCCAGCGTCCGGGCGGGTCGCGATCCGTCGGAACGTCCTGTCGGGTGTCTCCGGGCCGCCTGGCGGTCATCGCGGCGACGCCGGAATGTATGCTACCGTCGCTTCCGTCGAGCGCATCCGGTGTATTTCGAGGGCGTGGAGGATCTCGCCGCCGATGCGGATAGGCTTCCGGAACCCCCCGTTAACGGACACGAAGAAAGCCTCCAGACCAGGAATATACCCGGCCGACCGATGTTCGCCAGAGCATAGCGTTGGACAATGCATTCTAGAAAGCCCCTAACCCACCCGTGTCGGCGACCATCCAATACTGATTAGCAGATAAGCTAGCACTTTCAATTACTTGCGTAAAGGAGTCAGGGGGCCAGGGCACTCGCAAATCGCGCGTATCGGCTTTCGCTAACGGACGGGGTAACTCTATACTCTGCAGTATCCCGTAAACCGAGGCTGGAGGAGATGATGGGATTACTCGACGGGTTGATGGGAAATGCTTCCGAGATAGAGCCCGAGAGGATCGAGGGGGAGTTCGAGCGGGTTATGGCTCCGGGAGAGAGGATCGAGAAGGCTTATCTCCTGATCCGGGACCTGTTCGTGTTCACGAACAAGCGGCTCATCCTGGTGGATAAGCAGGGGATGACGGGGAACAAGGTCGAGTATCATTCTCTGCCGTACAGGAACATCACGCACTTCAGCGTGGAGACTGCGGGGCACTTCGACCTGGATGCGGAGCTCAAGATCTGGATCTCGGGCAGCTCCATGCCGATCCAGAAGCAGTTCAACAAGAAGCTGAATATCTACGACGTGCAGAGCGTGCTCGCGGGCTACGTGCTCGGCTAGCCTCTCTCCAGACTCTCTAGCCGCCTTCTCCGCGCAGGCCGTCCAGAAGTAGTGTCTGCAGCGAGCGTAGGATGTGGTCCGGCTCCAGGCCGAGGTCGTGGCGCTGGAAGAGGTAGAGGTCTATGTTCAGCGGGGCCAGGATCGCGTCGGGGAGGGATTCCGTGTCTACGGGCGGGATCTCACCGCTCTCGACGGCCCGCGATAGCAGCGTGGCGACGGTCGCGCGCAGCCAGCGATAGAAGGGGCCTCGGTACTGGGCGGCGGGATCACGCTCGCCGCCGGAGGACCGGATCGCACCCAGGAGCGCCGCGTTCTCCTCGTTGAAGCGCACGATGCCCACCAGTAGCCCCGATAGCCCCTCCAGTGCCGTGCCCCCCGATAGCCCACCCTCCTCGACGCGCTTCCGGAACCCCTCGGAGAAGCGCCGGATGCTCTCGTACAAGAGCTCCGAGCACAGCGCGCCCTTGTGCTCGAAGCGCCGGTACAGCGTGCCCTGCCCGACGCCCGCCGTGCGCGCTATCTCGTGCATGCTCACCCTCTCGACCCCGCTCTGATCGAAGAGAGACCGCGCCACCGACAGGATGTGATGCCGCCGCTCGGCCGCGTCCCGCCGCTCCTCGCCCCGCTCCGGCCAGTATTCCGCGAGCGCCGGGAGGCCGGATCGAGACGCTCCCACCCCAACCGGGTTTTCCGGCTTCTCCTTGAAAGCGGACAATTGTCCGGTAAAACCTCCGGTAGACACGAAAGTGGACAGTTGTCCGAAAGTGTAGCAATCACGGGTCATGGATGCCGGAAAGGGGGTACGAGGTTGGTGGTATCCCGGGCGGACGTGGCGGACTTCATACTGGCCCGAGCCGAGAACGGAAGCCACGCCGGCCGATACCGATGGTCAGCTACTAGCGTGTTCAAAGCGTTCGAGAGAGGAGAGCCATGAGAGCGATAAGGGTCGAGGAGCCGGGCGGGCCGGATGCGCTCGTGTTGCGGGACGTTGCGGAGCCCGAGCCCGGAGCGAGGGAGGTCTTGATCCGGGTCGAGGTGGCCGGCGTGAACTACGCGGATACCGGCGTGAGGGCCGGGATGATGTTCGGCCCCCACGCCCACGAGCTGCCCGTGACGCCGGGATTCGAGGTTGCGGGCACCGTCGCGGCGCTCGGTGAGGGCGTCGCCGGACCGGAGGAGGGGACGCGGGTAGTCGCCGTGCTCGACTCCGGCGGGTACGCCGAGTACGCGGTCGCCGGGGCGGGGTCACTCGTCGAGGTGCCGGATGGGGTAAGCCTGGAGGCCGCCACGGCGGCGCTCCTCGTGCAGGGCATTACCGCATACGGGACGCTGCACGACGCCGGGCGTCTCGCCGCCGGAGAAAGCGTGCTGGTACAGGCCGCCGCCGGCGGGGTCGGGTCTCTGGCTGTGCAGTTGGCTCGGATAGCGGGCGCGGAGACGGTTATCGGCACGGCGGGCAGCGAGGAGAAACGGGAGTTCGTGCGGAGCCTGGGGGCGGATCTCGCCGTGGACTACGGCGAGGACGACTGGCCCGAGCGGGTTCTGGAGGCTACGGACGGGCGCGGCGCCGACGTGGTGCTGGAGTCCGTGGGCGGCGACGCCGGGGCGCGGGCCTTCGAGTGTCTCGCGCCGCTCGGGCGGCTCGTGATGTTCGGGGCGGCGAGCGGGAGCCCGATGCCGCCGCCGGATCTGATGCGGATGAACGTCCAGGGACAGACCGTCACCGGGTTCGGGGGACCCTGGATCCGGCCCGGCAGAGCCGGGGCCGCGAGGGAGGAGATCTCCCGCAACATCGCCAGTGGTGAGCTCGAGCCGGTAATAGGGTTGTCCCTGCCGCTCGAACGGGCTGCCGAGGCTCACCGTGCCCTGGAGAACCGCGAGACGACCGGCAAGATCCTGCTCACGGTCTAACCAGAGATGTTCAAGACCCGGGGCCATGAACCCGGATAGATAGTTGAAGAGGGCGTGGATCTTGTGCCTCTATTAGAGGCCTGGATATAACGATTCACGTCCGGAAGGTACTCTAAGAACTGCAAGAACTGCTCGCCCTCATGCCGGGCCCCCACCAGACGGATGAGTCAATCGAGGAGAAAACCGAGGTGGAGGTTCAAAGTAATGAAGGCTATCGGCATATCTCGGCCAGAACGAATGCAAGTCCTGACGTTGATGGACATTCCGGTGCCGGAGTTGGACCGTGGCGAGGCGCTGGTCCGTATCCAGACGGTCGGGGTTGGTATTCAAGACCGCTGGTGGATTCCCTCCAATGCGCGTTTTCCTTACGCTATCGGGCTTGAAGGCGCGGGCATTATCGAGAGTGTGGGCAGCGGGGTAACAGGGTTTGAGCCGGGCGATAGGGTGATGTTCTCCTCTGCCCAACAACCGAAAGGCGGCACCTGGGCCGAGTTCGTAGCCGTCCCCGGCGCGTGCTTAATTTCCATGCCGGATGCTCTCGAGTTCACGGATGCCGTCGCCCTCCCAATTGCTGGCACAACAGCCCTGGAAGGGCTCAGGGCGCTCGAGTTGGGCCGAGACGGTACAGTATTCATGGCTGGTGCATCAGGCGCAATCGGCACGTTGGCGATACAGTTGGCAACGATGCGCGGGTATCGCGTTGCGGCCTCCGCCTCGGCGAAGAACCATGAGCATATGCTGTGGCTGGGGGCTGGGCTAGCAGTGGATTACCGTGACCCCGATTGGGCGAAGCAGGTCTTGCAGTGGATGCCAGAAGGCGTCGGTGCGGCCCTGGCTATTCAGCCTGCGACGGGAGTGACGAGTATGCAGGTGGTTAGGGACGGTGGGAAAGTGGTCACGATTTCGGGAGATCAAGTGTCGCCCGAACGAGGTATTACGGTTGAGCAGATGAGGCACCACCCGGAAACACTTAAAGAGTTGTCCCGACTAGCCGAGGATGTGGCAGCCGGCCGTGTACGGGTTGTAATAGAGCGAGCCTATCCATTCGAGCAGGGGATTGAGGCGCTGCAGAAAACAGAGACGCGACATGCACAAGGGAAGGTCGTCCTCACCATGCCGGACCGCTGAAATGTCTCCGGAGACCTTGTTCGCACTTTGAGCAGCAACAATGGAGCACGTATTCATGTGCAAGGGGCGATTGGCCTCAAAGTGCGTGCAAGCAGGTGCAAGATATGAGAGATCTAACCCGCGGCAGAACCGGCCGCAGCCGACTCCGGTTGCGCTTCAGTTGCTGCTCGGCCCACCGATGTCGAAGAGACCGGCCGCGTTGCGGGCGCGCTCCTTTAGCGAGTCCGAGAGGTCGGAGAGCTTGCCCATGCGGACCTTCGCGCCGCCCTCTTCCGCCGGCGGCGGGTCGTGCGCCACGTACTCCACGAGCCCGCGATGCGCTTCCAGCGTCTGTACCAGCCGCTCCACGGAGACCTCCACGGGCGTGAGATCCGCCTCGAAGTCCGTGGAGGCTAGAAAGTCCCGGGCGCTAAGGGCGGAGGAGAAGAGCG
Organism: Rubrobacter aplysinae; assembly: GCF_001029505.1. Classification (NCBI taxonomy): domain Bacteria; kingdom Bacillati; phylum Actinomycetota; class Rubrobacteria; order Rubrobacterales; family Rubrobacteraceae; genus Rubrobacter; species Rubrobacter aplysinae. Next base: position 7,761 of record NZ_LEKH01000001.1, read on the forward strand.
GGATCGCGCCCCGCCCCGCCGCAGATATTGTGAGCGGGTGAGCCCCGCTCCCAGACTCCTCTAGTACGAGAAAGTACGGAGGCTTTGGCGGCTCGTTCTCCGTCACGGACTACGCGGGTCTCGGGGCCATCGTGACCAGGAGGACGGCGTTTTCGTCCGTGTCGTTGCGGACGCCGTGCGGGTCTCCGGCGCGGGCTATTACTGCTGTGCCGGGGCCGAGGTCCTGCTCTTCGTTGGCGATGGTGAAGCGGGGCGCGCCCTGGAGGACGTAGTAGATCTTGTCCGACTCGTCGTGGGTGTGGACCTTTTGCTCTTGGCCGGGCATCAGACAGTAAGCGTCGTAGAAGAGCTTGTCCGAGTCGAAGATGGGGCTCTTTCTCATCTTCTCGCCGGAGAAGGAGATGGCGTCGTTTATGTCTCTCGTCTCCACGGGCCTCCCGTCGTAACTCTATCGCGTCTGTATCGTGCCGGGCTCGTCGCCGCTTGTCACCGCTCGTCGCCTTGTAAGTGTGGCCAGGCTACTCTAGCATCTGTACGTTAAACGGTTACGGGAGCTTACGAAAGCCGCCGGGGAGCGGCCGGATGGAGGAGTCTACATGCGGTTTGCAGAGGTCAGCCTGCGTTTGCCGGAGTGGGTCGGGGAGTACGTCCCCGACGAGGAGACGCTGTACCCGACGGCGGAGGACCGCATGCGGCTCGCCATCGGGCTCGCGCGGGAGAACCTGCGGCGCGGTACTGGCGGGCCTTTCGGGGCGGCTATCTTCGAGAAGGAGTCCTGGCGGGTGGTGTCGGTCGGCGTGAACGTCGTGGTGCCGCAGAGTAACTCGGCGGCCCACGCCGAGATGGTCGCGATCATGGTCGCCCAGGCCGGACTCGGGGACTTCGACCTCGGCGGCGAGGGCCGCCCGGCCTACGAGCTCGTGACCAGCACCGAGCCCTGCGCCATGTGCTTCGGCGCGGTGCCGTGGGCCGGCGTGCGAACCCTCGTCTGCGGCGCGCGCGACGAGGACGCCCGGGGCTGCGGCTTCGACGAGGGAGCCAAGATACCGGACTGGGCGGCCGAGCTCGAGCGCCGGGGCATCTCCGTCGAGCGCGACGTACTGCGCGAGGAGTCCGCCGAGGTGCTGCGTGAGTACGCCGAGAGCGGCGGCGTCATCTACAACGGGCGCCGGGGAGAGTAGCTGAGATCGGCGATCAACTTGTTATCCAGGTAGGCCGTGAAAACTCTCTGGAGGCTCGGAGACTCTAAAAACTTTAAAGGCTGGAATTCGAGGTTTTGGCGCTAGCTCTTTCGCTTGGTGTCTTTGCTATCGGTGCGCTTTACGTGAGATCCGGTCCGCGCATCTCTGAGCTTCGATACCTTATCTCTCTGCTTTCTTCCGGCCTCTTTGTTGAGTGGGGCCAGGCTTTTACCTCTAGGCATTAGCGTCTCCTCGCCGAACCTTTATGGAGACAGTTTCACCCATCGGCGGAAAGATTTCCACCTTCTAGCAACGGGAGGATCTCCATGGTTTTCCACGTATAACCTTCCGGCTTGGTAATGGTGTGCACCGTTACCGTCAATTCCAATACTACCGCCACTTCGTCTTCATGTGGCAGCTCAATCCAGACCTGATCCTCTAGCGTGGCACCCGGCTGCGCCCTTTCTTGCCCCGGAAAAACGCTATACTTGAGCTCTGGTTCTCTCCATCCGTGGCCCTGCCGCCGAGTTAGAAGTACAAGAGCGGAAGACTCTAGATCGAGTTCGACGTCTACCTGTCCAGTGTTTACAACGCTTACGGTAGACACGATGTAAGCCACGCTTTCCGTTATCGTTACCGAGCCGGTAACTGTCGGTTGTAAGCGCGGGTCGTGTTCGCCTCGCCGGAAGAACTTGTACCAGGCAAAAATACCGCCGATAGCTATGAGTATGGGCGTAACGAATGCCTGAAATATCCGCGCCCACGCTTCTAACTCTTGCAACCAAATCGGCATGGAGACGCATTATACAGGGCGTCTCACGCTTCTCTTCCTCTAGACTTTCTGTAGGTCCGCGCCTGCTCACTATGGCTTTACAATACGAACTCCTTCGGGAAATCCGTCAGGTTGCGGCAGCCCTCCTCGGTGACGACGACGAGATCCTCTATCCGCACGCCGCCGACCGCCGGGTCGTAGACGCCGGGCTCGATGGTTATGACGTCGCCGGGGAGTAGATCATCGTCGGCCAGGGAGACCCGGGGGGACTCGTGGATCTCCAGCCCGACCCCGTGGCCCGTCCCGTGCATGAAGCCCTCCTGTAGCGGGACGCCGGGCTCCTGATCGTGCTGGGCGGTCTTGTATCCGGCGTCGTGCAGGATCTCTGATACCTTCAAGTGTACGTCGCGGCCGTTTACCCCGGCTCGGATCATACCCAGCGCCGCCTCCTGGGCCGCGAGCACCGCATCGTACATGCGCCGCAGCTCGTCCGCCGGCTCGCCCTTTATGACGGTGCGGGTCATGTCGGCGAAGTAGCGGTTCTCCCGGCCCACGGGGAAGATGTCCAGGATGATGGACTCCCCGGCGCGCAACGGTCCGTGGCCGCTCTCGTGCGGGTCGGCGGCCTGCGCGCCGCCGGCGGCGATGGTGTTCTCGGCGGCGCAGCCCCGGCGCAAGAGGTCCGTGTCGATCTCGGCGCGCAGCGTCTCGCTGGTGAGCGTCTCGCCGTTCCACGTTAGCGTGCCGTCGGCGGCCACCTCTGAGTCGCGCAGTATCCCGACCGCGTGGTTGCAGGCGGCCTCGACCGCGCGCTGGGTCTGTTCGATCGCGGAGGTCTCGGCCTCCGTTTTTTGGCGGCGCAGGCCGGAGAAAAGTCGGGCGTCGGGGATGACTTCCACGCCGCGGGCGCGCAGCTCGTCGGCGTACACGACGCCGGTGTGGGGCGGGACGTGTACGGGTCCGCCCGTGCCGAGGCTCTTTAGCAGCTCGGCCGCCGCCGCCGCCTGGCCCCGGTCGCCGCTCTGTAGCTCGCGAGAGAGGCGGGAGACGCCGAGCTCGTCGTAGCTCAGGATCTCGTCCACCCGGGCGTCGCGTCTGGCGCGGCCGTACTCCATCGCGGAGACGGCGAGGTAGCTCTTACCGGCGGCCCGGAGGCAGATCACGGGGTCGGGCGCGAGGAATCCCGAGAGGTGGTAGATCGCCGCGTCGTGCTCGGGCGCGCCTATCGCGAGCAGCGTCTCTCTGTCTGTCTCCGTCATGCCGGGCTCCTTACTCTGAGCTGGAGGTACACTGAAAGTCCGCGGAATATCTGCCAAAGATCCGCCAAAGAAAGCCAATTCTACTACCGTGAGACTACTGTCGAGCGTGTCCGCCGGACGTGTAGCCCGCCCCGGTCCTATATAATCCGGGTATGCAGGAGAGGAGCCACGAGGGCGGCGACCTGAGGAGCCGGATAGAGGCCGCGCTGGATAAGGTGCGTCCCGCGCTACAGGCCGACGGGGGAGACGCCCGCATAGCGGAGTTCGACGAGAAGCGCGGGTCCGTGAGCATCGAGATGCTCGGAGCCTGCCGGGGATGTCCGCTCTCCAGGCTCGACTTCGTGTACGCCATAGAGAGCCTGATCCGGCGCGAGGTCCCCGAGGTCGAGGAGATACTGGCGGTCTAGCCGCCCCGCGCCTCTACCTGTTGGCTCTACTGCAGTTCCTGGCGGGTGGCGCGCAACGCGCCGGGGGGGAGGGAGCGCCGGGCCTTGGCCAGGGAGTCCGTCGCCCGGCGGCGGTCGGCCCGCAGCCGCATCCGGCCGACGAGGCCCGCCTCCGGCAGGGCGGCGTTTATCTTGTGGGTGAGCGTGATCATGTCGTTCACGCACGAGCGGTAGCCGATTGCGCACATCTCGGTCTGGATCTCCGAGGGGGACTCGGACATGGTGCGTTGTATCTCCTCGGAGCGTTCGACTATCGAGCGGGATATCTCTCGGGGCAGACGCTCTCCAGAGCCGGCCGACTCCTCGGGGGAACGGTAGCCGGCGATGCTCTCCGGCGAGAGGCTCCGGGTTCTCCGGGCCGGGTCGTCCATGAAAGAGCGCAGCATAAATGCGCCGATGACCGTGGCCGGAGCCAGGACCGCGAGCAGCACGAAGGCTCTCGGATCATTCGTTATGGAGGCGAGCAGGGCTACCAAGGAAAGCTCCGTGATTAGCGCTATGATCGTATAAAATCTGAACATCTCACAGATACCTCTTGTCAAAAGTATACGGTTACCAGAGTCTAAGCACCGCCCGGCACTTGCGCAACTAATTTCTGTCTGCTAACCGTACAATCTTTATCCGGGCTTTGTCCGGGCTCTGCTCCCCGCTCGTCTCTCCCGGCCTGCCAAGGGATCTTTCTTCACAGGGCTCGGCTCTCCGGCTCTGTATAATCCCTCTCGTGGATAAAGAGACCTCACCGAAGTCACCGGAGTTCAAGCTGGAGGACCCCCTGGGTAGCGCCTTGCGCGTGCTCAGAGGAATATTCCTTGCCCCCAGGAAGTTCTACCTAAACTTCCCGGCGGCCGGGCCCGTGAAAGAGCCCGCCATCTTCGCCCTGCTCGTCGGGCTGGTTTCCGGTCTGCTGAGCACGCTCTTGCTGGCCTTCACGAATATACCGGGGGCGGAGATCGGGCTCGCCGGCGGGCTGCTGCGCAACGCGGCCTTCGCGCTGCTCTCGCCCGTCGCGGTCGCCGTAGGGGCGGTACTGTACCTGGCGGTGCTCAAGACTTTCGTCGGCGACGTGGCGGATTTCCGGCAGCTCTACCGGATGCTCGCCTACGCCTCCGGGGCGATGGTGTTCTCCTGGGTGCCGTTTCTGGGGGCGTTCTTCTTTGCGTACGCCACGTTCGTGCTGATGGCGATAGGAATTCGCAGCGTTTACCGGACTACTTTTCTGACGGCCATGATCACGGCCCTCGTGGGCTTCGTGCCGTTGGCGCTGGCGTACACCTGGATCACGGCCGCCTCCGCCGGGGTGGTCGCCGGGTAGCTCTGGCAAATCCGGTGAATCTGGTGGAGTCGGCGATGCGCTCGTACTCCGTGAGATCGCGCTCGGCCCGCCGGTAGACCTCTCCCCGGCCTCCGTTTTTCTCCAGCCTCCTCAGGGGCTCGGCCCCGTGACGCCGGAACATCAGGTCGCGCGAGATCTCCAGGTACGCCGCTCGCGTCGCGAGTTCCGCCGCCGTGGTCATCTCCCGGGGAAAGATCCGGTACGCCAGATCGTCGCCGAGCCCGAGGGCGGGCGGCCCCTCTCCATCCTCCAGCTGCAGCCGGAGCCTGCTTTCCCACAGCCCGCGCAGCGCCAGCGCCCGGGATGAGCCCGGGAGCACGTTTAGCGGCCCGCACTCGAAAGGGTCCTCAGGCGCGAAGCCGAATGCGAGCTCCATCATCAGGCCCTTTCGCCGGGCGCGGTCTCCCGGAGTATGACGCAGCGCCTCGTACTCGGAGCGCAGCAGTATTAGCTGCTCGTCGTAGTAGAGGCCCAGCCCGTCCAGCGTCGGACGTCTCGGGTCCTCGCCCTCCGCCTCCAGCGCCCGGCGCAGGCTCCGCTGCCGAACCAGGGTCCGCACCCGGTTGTAGAGTAGCGGCAATCCCCCCGCGAGAAGTCCCGCCGTCACCGGCAAGAGGACCGGCAGAGCCACGAGCGGACCCGGCGCCGAGCCCACCCAGCCGGTGCCGAAGACCGGCGCGGAGAGCAGCACCAGCGCCCCCGTAACGCACACCGCCGTAACCCCGACCCTGGTTGCGGGCCAGCCCCGGCCGCCGGCCCTGGCGTATAGCCGGCCCAGCCCGTACCACAGGTCCGCGGCTTCCTCGTCCGGGCGGCTTGCGGTGTGCTCATGCTCGTTCACGCGATGATTTTATTCGGAAAGATTCGGAAAGGCCCGCTGGGGAGGCGTCCGGCGGAGAATTCGGAGAAGTCGAGCCCGCCTCGGAAGAGACGGGCTCGCGGTGAGTGACCCCACGGGGATTCGAACCCCGGTTTTCGCCGTGAGAGGGCGATGTCCTTGGCCTCTAGACGATGGGGCCGTGATGGGACAAGGAAAGAGTTTAGACGATGCGGGGCACTTCGTCAAAGGAGATTTTTGCTCGGCTACAGCGGGAGCTAGCCGAACCTCCGGCGCATCTCCTCCGTTGCGTGCCGCGCCCGGATCAGGGTCCTATCGCGGCCCAGGAGCGCGAGCGTCTCGAACAGCCCGGCGCTCACCGTACGGCCGGTGGCGGCGAATCGTAAGGGGTGTATCAGGTGCTTCGCGCCCTTCTCCTTCTCGGCGGCGAGGCCCCGGATAGCCTCCTCCAGCTCGTTTTCCTCCCACTCCGGCAGTCCCTCCAGCCGCTCTACCAGCTCGGGGAATGCTTCCTGCACGAACTCCTTGCCGAACTGCTTGTCGAACTGCTCCCCTTCGTATTCCAGCTCGCCGCCGTAGAAGTAGCCGATAGCATCCGGGAGGTCGGTGGTGCGGGTGAGGCGCTCCTGCATGAGGCGTACGATCTCGACCAGGCGCGGCATGTCCTCCCGCAGCTCCTCTTCGGTGGCGACGCCGCTATCGGCGAGCATCGGGACGGCCCACTCGGCGATCTCCTCCGGCGGGCGGCGGCGGAGATAGGTCTGGTTTACGGAGTCCAGCTTTGTCTCGTCGAAGACCGCCGGGTTTCCGCTGACGCGTTCGAGGCGGAAACGCTCTGCCATCTCGTCGGGGGTGAAGATCTCCTCGTCCGCCGAGTAGCCCGCGCCCAGTAGCGCGAGGTAGTTGAAGAGCGCCTCGGGCAGCACGCCCGCCTCGGCGAAGTCCTCCACACTCGCCGCGCCGTGGCGTTTGGAGAGCTTCTTCTTGTCCGGGCCCAGCACCTGTGGGACGTGGGCGAAGGCCGGTAGCTCGTAGCCGAGGGCGTGGTAGATCAGGATCTGACGCGGCGTGTTCGAGAGGTGGTCGTCGCCGCGGATGACGTGGCTGATCTCCATCTCCGCGTCGTCCACGGCGGCGGCGAAATTGTAGGTCGGTGTGCCGCCGGACTTCATCAGCACGAAGTCTTCGAGGTTACGGTTCTCGAACGTCACCGCGCCCCGGATCACGTCCTCCACCACCGTCTCGCCCTCGCGCGGGGTCTTGAAGCGCACGGTGTAGGGCTCGCCGGCGTCTATCTTCTCCCGGGCCTCCTCGCGGGGCATCTCCCTGTAGGGGCCGCCGGTGTAGATCGGTTGCCGCCCGGCGGCGCGCTCGGTCTCCCGGAACTCCTGTAGCTCTTCCTGTGTCGCAAAGTCGTAGTACGCTGCGCCGGCGTCGAGCAGTCTCTCGGCGGCGTCGCGGTACAGGTCGAGGCGTTCGGTCTGGCGGTAGGGGGAATGGGGGCCGCCGGAGTCCGGGCCCTCGTCCCAGTCCAGGCCGATCCAACGCATCGAGCGTTCCACCTGCTCGACGGCTTCCTCGTCGTGGCGCTCGGCGTCGGTGTCCTCTATGCGCAATACGAATGTACCGCCGTGCTTGCGGGCGAAGAGGTAGTTGAAGAGCGCGGTTCTAACGCCCCCGACGTGAAGCATCCCCGTCGGGCTCGGGGCGTAGCGCACCCTGATGTTTTCGGTGTTTGAGCTGTCGTTGGCCTGGGCGTTATTAGAAGAGTCCATAGTCCAAAGCTAGCACACGGCCGGGCCTCCTGGAAGCCGGATGGCGCACGCGCCGGGATGCACCAGGTGTATCTGGATGTATCAGGACGCGCTATCCGGCGATGAGCACCTCCAGGGTGCGGGGGCCGTGTACGCCCTCGACGCGTTCGAGCTCTATGTCCGAGGTGGCCGAGGGGCCGCTTATGAAGGTGACGGCCCGTCCGGTGTCACGGACCACCTCTCCAAGGGCGGTTATCGCCTCCGGCACCAGACCGTGGACCTGATCCCCGCGCACCACACACAGGTGGTAGTCGGGCAGTAGGGTGAGCACCCGGCGGCCCTGTAACGCGCCCGCGTCCAGCACGATGGTCCCGGTCTGGGCTATCCCCAGGGCGCAGCCGGTCAGCACGCCGTCGCTACCGTCCAGGCTCTCCTTGGACAGCGGGGAGTCTGCTGCATCCCGCAGGGCCTCGATTCCATCGGGCAGCCAATCGGAGGGGAGGTCGGCGGGGACGGCGAGCCTCTGGACGCCGCGCCGGGCCAGAGCTTCGGCGATGGCTTCTGGCAGCTCGTCACCGTCTACGCGGTGGACCGTCGCCCGGTACTCGGCCACCGTCTCGGCGAAGCGGGAGATGATCTCCTCCCTGGAGGAGCCATCAGCGTGACGGTAGCCGCGCTCCACCGCCACGTCCCCGGGACGCTCGCCTTGCGGCACGTCGTCGGTGGCGCGCCGGATTCGGCTCAGGATCTCCTCGCGGGCGTTCAACGCTCCGCGCCGCCGCGCTCTTCGCGCCACCAGCGGCGGAAGGACTGCTCCGGGACGGGCGCGAGGTCGCGGGCCGAGGTCCAGCCGGCCAGTCTGCCCGGCAGGCTGTGTATGGCCCCGCTGCGGGCGAGCGGCCACTGCCCGACGAGCGCGGCCCGCTGGGAAGCCTCGTACAGCCTCGGGTCCGAGAAGGTCTTTGCGAGAGTCTGCATCGCGACGTTCTCCGGGTCGAGCTTCGCTTTTGCGCCTCCGTTGTCCTGCTTGTTTCGGACCACCTTGCCCCGGAGATGAATCAACACTTCCGGGATGTTGATCTTGACCGGGCAGACCTCGTAGCACGCGCCGCACAACGACGAGGCGTAGGGCAACGAGTCCGCGCCGGGACTTGAGCCTATCCCGGCGAGCTGGGGGGTGAGGATCGCGCCGATCGGGCCGGGGTAGACGGAGTTGTAGGCGTGGCCGCCGACCCTATCGTAAACCGGGCAGGAGTTCAGGCACGCCGAGCACCGGATGCAGTTCAGCGACTGGCGTCCGATCTCGTCGGCCAGCACCTCCGTGCGCCCGTTGTCCAGCAGGACCAGATGAAACTCCCGTGGCCCGTCATCCTCCGAAACGCCGGTCCAGAACGAGGTGTAGGGGTTCATCCGCTCGGCGGTCGAGGAGCGGGGGAGAGTCTGCATGAAGACCTCGAAGTCCCGCCACTCGGGGATGATCTTCTCAATACCCATCACCGTCACCAGCGTGTCGGGCAGGGTGGTACACATCCGGCCGTTTCCCTCAGACTCCACCACACAGACGGTGCCGGTCTCGGCGACGGCGAAGTTCGCGCCGCTGACGCCGACCTTTGCCGAGAGAAACTTCCGGCGCAAATATATACGCGCCGCCTCGGCCAGGACTTCGGGCTCATCCGAGAGGTCACCCAGACCCAGCTCCCGCATGAAGAGCTCCCGGATCTCGGCCCGGTTCTTGTGGATGGCGGGCACAAGAATGTGTGACGAGCCCTCCCCAGCGAGCTGGATTATGAGCTCGGCGAGATCGGTCTCGGCGGCGTGGATACCCTCCTTTTCGAGATGCTCGTTCAGCTTGATCTCATCAGTGGCGATGGACTTGACCTTTACGACCTCGCGGGTCCCTTCTTCTCCTATATTCTCCCGGGCTATCCCGGCGACTATGCCGTTCGCCTCTTCGGCGTCGCGCGCCCAGTGGACCGTGCCCCCGGCGCGCCTTACGGAGTCCTCCAGCTGCACCAGATACTCGTCCAGATGGCGCATCACCCGGGTCTTTATTGCGCTGCCGGCCTCGCGCAGCTCCTCCCAGTCCGGCATCTCCCCGGCGGCGGCCTCGCGCTTGTCGCGGATCGCCTGCGTCGCCTTGCCCAGGTTGCGCCTCAGCTGGTTGTCGGCAAGGGCGACCTTCGCCGTGACCTCGAAGGGTGGCGTGTCTCTTTTGTTACCTCCCGAGAAGGCGTCCGGGGCCGCCGTCGCGGCGTCTCGCTCGTTACGCGCCATCACAAACCTCCCTTCCAGCACTCATCTAGCTCGACCCTCTCTCGCCGGAGCCGGCCGCCAGTATCTCGGCCAGGTGGACGGCCTCGACCCCCGACCGCCCCCGTGCCAGACCGCCGCCGATGTGCATCAGGCACGAGTTGTCTCCGGCGGTGACCACCTCGGCCTTCGTGCTCTTTATGTGCTGCATCTTGTCCGAGAGCATCGCCGTCGAGGTGTCGGCGTTCTTGACCGCGAAAGTGCCGCCAAAGCCGCAACACTCCTCCGCCTGTGGCAGATCCACCAGCTCGATGCCGCGCACGTTATCCAGGAGCCGCTTCGGCTTGCCGCCGACGCCGAGCATCCGAAGCGAGTGGCAGGTCGGATGGTAGGTGACCCGGTGCGGATAGTACGCCCCGACATCCGTGACGCCCAGCCTGTCCACCAGAAACTCCGAGAGCTCGTATACCTTCGGCTGTAGCTCGGCAACGCGGAGGGCGAGGCCCCGGTCCCCCGCGAGCTCCGCCGCCCGCCCGTATAGCTCGCGCACCATCCCGACGCACGAGCCCGAAGGCGCGACAACCGCCTCGTAGCCGGAGAATACGTCCACGAAGCGTTTTACGAGTGGTATGGCCTCGCGCTGATAGCCGGTGTTGAAGTGCATCTGGCCGCAGCAGGTCTGCTCGAACGGGAAGTCCACCTCCACGCCGAGCCTCTCCAGCACCTCGACGGTTGCCCGCCCGGTCCCCGGGAACAGCGTGTCGTTGAAGCAGGTTATGAATAGCCCTACGCGCAATCCCACCTCTCCTAACCGCATCCGGTCCAGGTACACAGCTTACACCGCGTGCCGGGGATCGCGCTGAAAGGTTTCACTGGTCTTACGGGAGCTTCTGGAAAAGCTCCTTGAACGAGAAGGCGGGACCCCGTGAGGCCCCGCCGGCTGGTGGCAACGTGTTGGGAGGCTGTGAGCCGTGTTACACGGGAGTGCGCTGGTGCTGGGGCCTGCGGCGTTTGGCCGAGCGTCTGCCGACGACCGCCAGCGCCACCAGGATGCCGATAAGGACCAGCAGGCCTATCGTGCCCAGGTTGAAGCCGAGGCCGTAGATCCAGATAAACGTCAGCGAGCCTGCCAGGAGCAGGTAGTAGGTCATCGGCAGGATGGTCTTGCGGATCAGGGCTCCCTCGCGCCCCAGCAGGCCGACCGTGGCGGAGGCCGCGACGACGTTGTGGACCGTGATCATGTTCCCCGCCGCGCCCCCGACGGCCTGGGCCGCCACGACCACCGACTCTGTCACGCCGATGTTGCTCGCGGTGCCGAACTGGAACAGCGAGAAGGTGAGGTTGCTGACCGTGTTCGAGCCGGCCACGAAAGCGCCGAGCGCCCCGATAATCGGGGCGAAGAACGGCCAGGTCGAGCCGGCGAGGCTCGCCACACCCTCCGCCAGGGTAAGCGGCATGCTGGCGAGCCCGGAGGCGTTGAACTCCTCGCTGGAGTTGATGAACACCCGGACCATCGGGAGCGCCAAGAGCAGCGCGAAAGCCGCGCCGAAGACCTGACGCCCGGCGGTGCGCCAGGAGCGGGCGATCTGGGCCGGGCCCATGCCGTGTATCACGTAGGTTATGAGCACGGCGACCAGGAACATGAAGCCCGGCAGGTAGAAGATCGCGAGCGAGTCGTCCGAGATCTCGGTCCCGAATATGTTGTTCCACACCGGGGCTATGCCGGAGAGGTAGTTGCCGAGCGGGTTGCCCTCGGCGGTTACGGGTATGCGGGTTATGACCAGTAGGAGGGCCACGATCAGGTACGGCGACCACGCCCGCACCGTGCTCATGGTCGCATTGCCGCTGGTGAGGCTGTCCGGATCCACGTTGCCCATCCAGTCGTCTTCCCACTCGGAGCGCGGGCCGAAGTCCCAGGGCTCATCCGGCATGAGAAAGCCGCGCCGGGCGGCGAAGACCACGATAAACAGCCCGACGAGGCCGCCCAAGAGCGCCGGGAACTCCGGGCCGAGGGTGGCCGCGAAGAACAGGTACGGCACGGTCATCGAGAACGCCGCGAAAAGCGCGAACTTCCACACCCCGAGCCCCTCGCCGAAGCTTCTGTTCTGGCCGAAGAAGCCGGTCAGCATACAGGCCAGAATCAGCGGGATCAGGGACCCGGCCACCGCATGTAGCGTGGCTACCCGCACGGCTATGCCGTCCGCGTATTGCGCCAGCTCCAGACCCCTCTCTGAGAGCAGCGTGTTGACCGGACCGGCGCCGCGTAGACCTTCGGTCACGCCTACTAATATCGGCGTGCCCGCCGCGCCGAAGCTGACGGGCGTACTCTGGATGATGAGGCCGCTCATCACCGCCGCCATCGCCGGGAAACCGAGCGCGAGCAGGAGTGGCGCCGCGACGGCCGCCGGGGTACCGAACCCGGCCGCGCCTTCGATGAACGCGCCGAACAGCCACGCGATGATGATCACCTGCACGCGCCGGTCGGCGCTGATGCTCGTAAATCCGGTGCGGATGGTATCCACCGCACCGCTCTCACTCAGAGTCGCCAAGAGCAAGAGCGCCCCGAACACGATGTACAGGATGGATAACGCAATCAATATCCCCTGCACGGTAGAGGCCGCCACGCTCGCGAAGCTCATCCGCCACACCGCAAAGCCGATGATTACCACGACCACGTACCCGACCGGCATGGCCTTGATGGCGGGCCATCGGAACCCCACCAGCAATACGCCAATCGTCAAAATGGGCGCCAGCGCCAGCAGGCTTAGTAACGCCAGATTCTCCATCCACTCCTCCTGTTCCCCTCGTCGCAGCCCAAAGACCGCACGTTTCTCCTGATCCCCGCCACCCCGGACGCTATCCACCTATCAGGATTGCACCCGAGAAACTGTAGCACCATACTCGGAGTCTCGAAAGAATATATTCCGTTCTGCGGAAAACAGCCGTTGTTGTAAGGTTGCGGGACCGATGGAGCCCCGCGCCCGGGGCGGAGTCCATGACTCTTTATGACCCTGTATGGCGCTGTATAGCCCTGCATGTCCCCGCGTGGTTCCGGTAAGCGCGGCGGCCACGGGCCTATGCGAGATATACGGGAAACATGATATAGAATTTGTGGAGTTTCGGGGCCGCCCGGGGTGGCGGACCGGGGATGGCGGAGTCCGGGAAAGGCTGGCGACCAGGAGGAGCGCATGCACACGGAGCGTATCGCGGCGGACATGGAGCGGATACTCGGGGCCCAGGGTGTGATCTCCGAGCACGAGCAGCTCCGCACCTACGAGTGTGACGGTCTGATGAACTACCGGGTCATCCCGAGCCTCGTGGTGATGCCCGAGAGCGGCGGGCAGGTACAGGAGATACTCAAGCTGCTCTACGACGAGGGCATCCCCTGGGTGGCCCGGGGCTCCGGCACCGGGCTCTCCGGCGGCGCGCTGCCCGTGGCCGAGGGCGTCCTGATAGTGCTCTCCCGCATGCGGCACATCCTCGAGGTGGACCTGGAGAATCAGCGCGTGGTCGTCGAGCCGGGCGTCATAAACCTCTGGGTAAGCCAAGAGGTCGCCGGAGACGGCTACTACTACGCCCCCGACCCGGCCAGCCAGATCGTCTCCTCCATCGGCGGCAACCTCGCGGAGAACTCCGGCGGCGTCCACTGCCTGAAGTACGGGTTTACCACCAACCACGTCATGGGGGCCGAGGTCGTGCTCGCCGACGGGTCGGTGGTGAATCTCGGCGGCGGCAAGGCCCCGGACGCGCCGGGGCCGGACCTGCTCGGGGCGTTCGTCGGCTCCGAGGGGACGCTCGGAATAGCGACCAGAATTACTCTCCGGGTGCTCACCAAGCCCGAGAGCGTGCGTACCCTGCTCGCCGCCTTCGACGGTACCGAGGACGCCGGTGGCGCGGTCTCGGGGATCATCGGCGACGGGATAGTCCCGGCCGCCATAGAGATGATGGACGCCCTGTGCATCGAGGCCGTCGAGAAGGCGGTCCATCCGGGATTCCCCGACGCCGGGGCGGTGCTCATAGTGGAGCTGGATGGGCCTGAGGCGGAGGTGGAGAGCCAGTTCGAGCGCACGATGAAGATCTGCGAGGAGAACTCCGGCACCGTGCGGGTCGCCGAGGACGACGAGGAGCGGGCGCTTTTCTGGAAGGGCCGCAAGGCCGCGTTCGCCGCGATGGGCCGCATCTCGAACGACTACTACGTGCAGGATGGCGTCGTGCCCCGTACCGAGCTTCCGGCGACGCTGCACGAGATCTCCGAGCTCGGCAAGCAGTACGGGATGCGGGTGGCGAACGTCTTCCACGCCGGCGACGGGAATCTGCACCCGCTCGTCCTGTACGACAACGAGGTCGAGGGCGAGGCGGAGCGTGCCGAGGACCTCGCGGGTGAGATCGTGTTCGCCTGTCTGCGGCACGGCGGCTCCCTTACCGGCGAGCACGGAATCGGCCAGGACAAGAAGAAGTACATGCCAAAGATGTTCACCACCGAGGACATGGACACCATGCAGCTACTTCGCTGCGCCTTCGACCCGCACGGCCTGTGTAACCCCGGAAAGGTCTTCCCGACCCCGCGGCTGTGCGGCGAACGGCCGGGACCTTTCCAGATGCACGAGGTCCAGAAGGCCGGGATGGCGGAGAACTTCTAATGGCCGCCACCGAGACGAAGGTACCGGTAGACGAGCTTCAAGAGATAGTCGGGGCGGCGAACGTTCGTGAGGCGTCCGGCGGCGACGCAATAGACGGCGTCGCACCCTCGCACGTCGTGGAGCCCGGCACCACCGAGGAGGTTTCCGGCGTGCTCGCGCTCGCCAACGAGCGGGGTTTGGGGGTAGCTCCCCGGGGAGCCGGGACGAAGCTCTCGCTGGGCAATGTGCCTTCCAGGCTCGATCTCATCGTTAGCCTCTCGCGGATGGACGAGGTGGTAGAGCACGTGCCCGGGGACCAGATCATCCGCGTCCAGGCCGGGCTGCCGCTTTCCGAGCTCCTGGACCGGATAAAGGGCTCCGACCAGATACTGGCCCTCGACCCGCCCGAGCGCAAGCTAGGGGCGACGATGGGCGGCCTCGTGGCGGCGAACTCCAGCGGCCCGCGCCGGCTGCGCTACGGTACCGTGCGGGACCTCATCATCGGGATAACCATCGTGCTCGCCGACGGCACCATCGCAAAGGCCGGTGGCAAGGTCGTGAAGAACGTCGCCGGCTACGATCTCTCCAAGCTCTTTACAGGCTCATCCGGGGCGCTGGGCGTCATTACAGAGACCAACTTCCGCCTCCATCCGCTGCCCGAGGCGGCGCGTACCATCGCCGTGGACCTCGACGATGCGTCCAGGGCGGGTGAGGCATCCCAGGAGATAATGAAGTCCAGCGTCGAGCCCAGCTCTTGCGAGCTGCACTGGCGTAGCGGGCGCGGGACACTCTCGGTTCTTATCGAGGGCATAGACCCCGGCGTGGAGGCGCAGTCGGAGACGATCACGCAGATACTCCAGGGCTTCGGTGAGACCCGCTCACTCTCCGATGAGGAGGCCGACTCTCTCGGGCCGGAGGAGCCGCCGCGTACCGGCGACGACGAGGTGGCCCTGAAGATAAGCGCGTTCCCGGCCGGCCTGACCCACGTCTTACAAACCGTCGAGCGGGCCGCAGACGGCTCCGGTCTGGAGTGCCGCATAGTCGCCAGTGCGGCCAGCGGCGTGGCCCAGGTCGGGCTCTCCGGCGGCGGCGAAGAGGCTCAGGCTAGCGCCATACAGGAGGTCCGGGACCACGTAGTCGGCGAGTATGCGGGCGGTAGCGTGACCGTGTGGCGGGCCCCGGCCGGCGTCAAGCGCCGCGTGGAGACCTGGGGGCCTGCGGGAGACAAGGAAGTCTTGATAAGGCGCGTAAAAGAGCGTTTCGACCCCCGGGCCACGATGAGCCCGGGCAGGTTTATAGGGGGTATGTAGTGACGGACAGGCCACAGAACTCTGGACGCGAAGGTAACAACGGCGAGAACAGCAGCAACGGTAACAACCGCCAGGACATGCCGAAGGATACCGCGATGGTGAGCTCCATCGGCGCCGAGAGGACCCAGGACCTCGGCCAGGACGTCGGCGAGGCGAGCAAGCTCGCCGAGGAGGCCACCGTCGGGGCGGGGCGCCGCGAGACGGGCAAGGTCAGCTTCCCGGCCTTCGACGCCCATCACCCGCCGGACAAGGGCATCATAGACGACTGCGTCCACTGCGGATTCTGCCTGCCGACCTGCCCGACTTACGTCCTTTTCGGGGAGGAGATGGACTCTCCCCGAGGCCGCATCTACCTGATGAACAAGGGCCGCGACGAGGAGCCGATGAACGACCAGATGGTCCGGCACTTCGACCTGTGCCTCGGCTGCATGGCGTGTGTGACGGCGTGCCCGTCGGGCGTGCAGTACGACAAGCTCATAGAGGCGACCCGCTCGCAGGTCGAGCGCCGTTACGAGCGCAGCGTGCCGGACAAGGCTTTCCGGGAGATGATCTTCCAGCTCTTCCCGTATCCGAAGCGCCTCCGCGCAGCCGCTGCGCCGCTCAAGCTGTACCAGCGCCTCGGCGTCGGCACGAAGCTCAAAAAAGCCGGCGTGATGGACAAGCTCCCGGCCCGCCTCCGGGCGATGGAGGCCCTGATGCCCGAGCTCGGCAAGGAGGAGAGGACGCCAGAGCTTACGAGCCCCGTCGGGGAGCGCCGCCGGAGGGTCGGCATCCTGACCGGCTGCGTGCAGCGCACCTTCTTCTCCCAGGTCAACACCGCCACCGCGCGGGTGCTCGCCGCCGAGGGCTGCGAGGTAGTAGCCCCGAAGGAGCAGGGCTGCTGCGGCGCGCTCTCCACCCACGCCGGGCGCGAGGAGGAGTCCATCGCGTTCGCCAAGAAGACTATAGACACCTTCGAGCCCTACGAGCTGGACAACTACGTCATAAACGCCGCCGGCTGCGGCTCCACGATGAAGGAGTACGGTCACATCCTGCGCGACGACCCCGAGTACGCCGAGCGGGCCGCCGCGTTCAGCGCCAAGGTGCGCGACGTGTCGGAGTTCCTGCAGGAGATCGGCACCGTCGCCGAGCGCCACGAGCTGGACGTCGCCGCCGCCTACCACGACGCTTGCCACCTCTCGCACGCGCAGGGCATCAAGAAGCAGCCCCGCAACACGCTCAAGGGCATCCCCGGGGTCGAGCTGCGCGAGATCCGGGAGGCCGAGATCTGCTGCGGCTCCGCCGGAATCTACAACATGGTCGAGCCCGAGCCCGCCGCCGAGCTCGGCAAGCGCAAGGCCGAGAACGTCCTCAAGACCGGCGCGGAGATGCTCATAACCTCCAACCCCGGCTGCATGCTCCAGATCCAATCTACCCTGAAGAAGATGGGCCACGACATGCCCATGGCCCACCCGATGGAGGTCCTCGACGCCTCCATCCGCGGCGAGCCGATAGAGAGCGTGGTCGGGCGCTAAACTAATCTTTGGAAACCGGGTCGCCAGAAAAAGGCGTAAGTGAGCGCCCTTATTCGTGAGGGACGGCGTTGTCTAAGGGATCAATATATCGTAGTCCGGGGGGCGAGGCAGAGCTCATGGCGACCTACGATGAAGCGCTGTCTCGTCTAGGCTTTCAGTATGAGAGTCGAGTCGTAGACACCCACTTCGGCGAGACTCACGTCTTGGCCATTGGACTCGAAGACGCCCCTCCGCTAGTGGTGCTACACGGCGGCAATTTTCTGAACCCGCTGTGCCTTTCATGGTTCGCGCCTCTGGCGGAGTCGTATCGTCTCTACTCGCCGGACCTCATCGGACAGCCGGGTAAGAGTGCCCAGGTTCGCCCCCCCGCGCATAGCGACGGCCATGCTCAGTGGTCGTTGGATCTCCTGGATGCTCTGGACCTGAAGAGAGTCCCGTTCGTCGGCATCTCCTACGGAGGGGGGATTGCTCTGCGGGTGGCAGGCTACGCTCCCGAAAGAGTGTCGCACGCAGCTTTGGTCTCACCGGCGGGGCTAGCCTCCGGTTCGACATGGGGAATGGTACGTGAGGTCGTGGGGCCGATGTTGCTTTATATGAGCTCTCCGAATTGCGAACGATTGCTCCGCGCCGCCAAGCCTATCCTAACCGAGTTGGAAGAGCCTTACGTACGCCAACTCGGAGCGATCTACCGCAATGTCAAGCTGGATACGCAGCTCCCCAGAATGGCTACCCAAGAGGAACTGACGGACTTCGGTGCGCCGACGTTAATCTTCGTATCCGAAGAAGATGTCTTCTTTCCGGGAGAGGTGGTTGCGGAGCGGGCAAAAGAGATAGTGCCTAATCTGGTTGCCATCGAAGCCTTGGAAGGAGAGCGGCATGTCCCTTCAAGACAGTCTTTCGCTTACATAAACTCAAAAATAGTGGACTTCCTGCGAAATAACTAGCAAACTATTCTTTCGTAGCTGCCTACCATAGGCACTCTCCGTAGCCGGAATTGGCACCATTCCAATCTCTCGCAAACTATTTACGCACAGGTTAAGCAGGTGAAGAAAAGACTATCTTTGATACGGTAGGGGGGTATAGTAGAATAAGCTCTCATTAGCTAGAAGGAGCGGCGAGTTGGCCGAGAAGGTCGGGTACGAGCAGATCACGATACCGGTAACTGGCATGAGTTGCGCCTCCTGTTCGGGGCGGGTGGAGAAGGCCCTGGCGCGGGCGGAAGGTGTTGCGGAGGCTAGCGTCAACCTGGCTACGGAGCGGGCCTCTGTATCCTACGACCCGGAGCTTACGCGGCCGGAAGGTCTCGTCGAGGCCGTGCGGGGCGCCGGGTACGGTGCCGAGGTGCGGCAGACTAGCCTTGGCGTTACCGGGATGTCGTGCGCGAGCTGTGTCGGGCGGGTCGAGAAGGCGCTGGGCCGGGCGCCGGGTGTGTTGAACGCCAGCGTGAACCTGGCTACGGAGCGGGCGACCGTGGATCACCTCCCCGGCGAGGTAGAGGCCTCTGACTTGGAGAAGGCCGTCGAGGACGCTGGATACGGGGTCGTATCCGGGGACGAAGAGGCCGCGGACTCCAGTGCGGACGCGCATGAGGACGAGTACCAGAAGCTCAAGAAGAGCGTTACCGTTGCGGCGGTGCTGACGGCCCTGATCTTGCTTGGCAGCCTGCCGCACATGCTCGGGTTCGAGTCGCCGGTGCCGGTGGCGTGGTTGAACGTCGGTCTGCTGGCGCTGGCGACGCCGGTGCAGTTCTGGGCCGGGTGGCGCTTCTACCGTGGGGCCTGGGGCGCGGCCAAGCACGGCGCGGCGGACATGAATACCCTGGTCGTGCTCGGGACGAGTGCGGCTTACCTGTACAGTCTGGTAGCCACCGCGGCCCCCGGCGTTCTCGCGGGCCGGGCCGACGTGTACTTCGACACGGCGGCGCTCATCATTACCCTAATCCTGCTCGGCAGGTTGCTCGAAGCTCGCGCCAAGGGCCGGACCAGCGAGGCCATAAAGAAGCTCGCGGGGCTGCGGGCGAACACCGCCCGCGTCGTGTGCGACGGTGAAGAGGCGGACGTACCCGTCGAGGAGGTTGTAGTCGGGGATGTGATCGTGGTGCGGCCCGGGGAGAAGGTTCCGGTTGATGGGCGCGTGATCGGCGGCGAGTCGGCGGTGGACGAGGCCATGATCACGGGCGAGCCCATGCCGGTCACCAAGCGCGCCGGGGACGAGGTGATAGGGGCGACCATCAACACCTCCGGGGCTTTCCGCTTCGAGGCGACGAAGGTCGGGCGGGACACGGCTCTGGCCCAGATCATCCGCATGGTCGAGGAGGCTCAGGGGTCGAAGGCCCCGATACAGCGTCTGGCGGACAGGATCAGCGGCATCTTCGTACCCGCCGTGATGGTGGTCGCGGCGATCACGTTCGCGATCTGGCTTTTTATCGGACCGGAGCCCGCGTTTACCTTCGCCCTGCTGAATACGGTGGCTGTCCTAATCATCGCCTGCCCCTGTGCCATGGGTCTTGCCACCCCGACCTCCATCATGGTCGGCACCGGCAAGGGAGCGGAGTCGGGCATCCTCATAAAGGGCGGCGAGGTGCTGGAGAACGCCCACAAGCTGGATACCGTCATCCTGGACAAGACGGGCACCCTCACCCGCGGCCAGCCAGAACTCACCGAGGTCATACCGGCAAACGGCATCCCCGAGGACGAGCTGCTGAGTCTCGTGGCCGCCGCCGAGCGCGGCAGCGAGCACCCCCTGGGAGAGGCATTGGTCGAGGGCGCGCGGGGCCGCGGGGTCGAGCTTTCCGAAGCCGAGAGCTTCGAGGCGGTGGCCGGCGGTGGAGTACGGGCCACCGTCGATGGCCGGGAGGTGCTGGTCGGCAGCCGGCGCTTCATCACCGAATCCGGCGCTGAAGAGGATGGCCTGGCGCCCCGGAGCGAGGAGCTTGCGGGCGCGGGCAAGACCCCGATGTTCGTGGCGGTGGACGGCAAGCCCGCCGGACTCGTCGCCGTCGCCGATGTGGTGCGCGACGAGTCGCGAGAGGCGGTGGAAAAGCTGCACGAGATGGGCCTCGAGGTCGCCATGATGACCGGAGATAACCGCCGCACGGCACAGGCGATAGCCGGCGAGCTTGGCATAGACCGCGTGCTCGCCGAGGTGCGTCCCGAGGACAAGGCCGACGAGGTCTCGCGGCTGCAGGGAGAAGGCAGGCGGGTCGCTATGGTCGGCGACGGCATAAACGACGCCCCCGCGCTGGCCCAGGCGGACGTCGGGGTGGCTATCGGCACCGGCACGGACGTGGCGATGGAGGCGGCGGATCTCACCCTGATCTCCGGCGACGTACGCGGCGTCGGGCGGGCCGTCGGGCTCTCGAAAGCGACGGTGCGCAACATAAAGCAGAATCTGTTCTGGGCCTTCGCCTATAACACGGCCTTGATCCCGGTGGCGGCCGGCATCCTGTACCCGTTCTTCTCGGGCGGTACGGTGCCCGAGGTTCTGGGACCGATCCTCGGCGAGTACGGCTTTTTGAACCCGGTGCTTGCGGCGGCGGCGATGGCGCTCTCCAGCGTGACCGTTCTATCCAACGCCCTTAGACTGCGGCGCGTTAGCATCTAGCCGTAAGCCGGAACAGAGAGGAGAAGAGGTAGAGGTGGAAGGTACCGAGGAGGGATCAGCCCCAGCAGTGGGACAGCAACACGGCTACATAAAGGCCGATGACAAGGACAAGCTGCAGAACCGCCTCAAGCGCATAGAGGGCCAGATCCGCGGGCTGCAGCGGATGGTGGACGAGCAGGCCTACTGCATAGACATCCTCACCCAGATCTCGAGCAGCGTCTCGGCGCTGGAGAAGGTCGGGACCATCGTGCTGCAGGATCACGTCGAGCATTGCGTCCGGCACTCTATCGAGAACCGGGAGGACACCGAGCAGAAGCTGCAGGAGCTAACGGCGGCGATAGAGCGATTCCTGAAGGTATAGTGCCGCCCAGAGCCATAGAGAGGAGGACACGATGTCTGGACTGAAGGATCTCGCGCATAGACTCTTTTCCGGTAAAGGGGAAGGGCTCGGTAACGGAGAACAGACGAACGAAGAGGGGAGCGCGATGACCGAGCGGATGCTCACCGTCGAGGGCATGAGTTGCGGCCACTGCAAGGCCGCCGTCGAGGAGGAGCTTGGTGGGCTGGAAGGTGTCCAGCACTCGAATGCCGACTTTGAGACGGGCACCGTCGAAGTACGCTACGACGACTCGAAGATCTCGGACGAGGATCTGAAAGGCGCGGTAGAGGAGGCAGGGTACACGCTGGCCGCCTAACGCCCCCGTTCCGGTTTCTTTGCGAGGCGCGGATGTTTGCAATATAGGGGTGCGGGGCAGGTGTATTCGTGTAGTGTAAGAGAGTAGAGGAGGAGATCATGTCCCGAGCAGGGCAGATGATCGAGACTCACCCGGCCCAGGCCCCAGTGGACGCCGAAAAGCTGGCGGAGGCTATAGACGCGTGCTTCGAGTGCGCCCAGACGTGTACGGCCTGCGCCGACGCCTGCCTCGGAGAGGGTAATCCGGAGGATCTAGCGTACTGTATCCGCACCGACCTGGACTGCGCCGACCTCTGCAACACGGCAGGCAGGGTAATGTCGCGGCAGACGGCTGTAGAGCCCCAGATGGTCCGGGCCGCGGTCGAGGCCTGCGCCCGCGCCGCGAAGCTCTGCGGCGACGAGTGCGAGCGTCATGCGAACCACCACGAGCATTGCCGCGTGTGCGCCGAGGCTTGCCGCCGCTGCGAGCAGGCTTGCAACGACGTTCTCTCGGCACTGTAATCTTCTCTTAGAGTCGGAGGATGTGGAGTCCGGGGCGGGCCTGTCTTTTATCAGGCTCGTTCCGGAATTTTATGGTTTGGTTGCTTTAGGTTAAAGCCGCAGAGCCGTAGAAGATCTCGCCGTCACTCTAGCCTCTCGATTCCTTAACCTCTCGCCCTCTACCCCGACGGACACGGTCCCCAAAGCCCACGCCCTAGACCATCTCCAACAGCCTGGCGACGTAGTCAGTCTAGGACGAGACGAGTAGAAAATGGGTAGAATTATACACCTGGGGGGTATATTATGGGTCCGGCTGCAAACTGCCCGGAGATGATAGTGATTGGCATGCGCTACACATTACCGCCTCGTTCTCGGCAGACGGAGTTCGCGGGCAGAGAGGAGCGGGCGTGAGTGCCCTGCAGCAGTACGCGCTGCTCTTCGGACTTACCGTGGGCGTGATCGGCTTCGCGCTCTGCGTGTACGCCATCGCGCGTTCCACCGGGCGGCCGATGGACGAGGAGGGCAAGGACGTGCCGGCTAGCGCCGGAGAGCACTCCAGGGATCCCGTCTGGGCGCGCTACCACGCACGCTACTATGGTTACGCGCTGCTGTTTCTGGCCTTCGACATGGAGATGGCCTACATGTATCCGTGGGCGGTGGTGTACCAGGAGCTCGGGCTGAAGGCGCTGCTGGATATGGGCGTGTTTCTGGCGATCCTGTTCCTGGGTCTGCTGTACGGCTGGAGCCAGGGGGCTTTGAGACGGCAATGAGTGCCGCGGAGAACATTACGCAGAGCTCCGCGCTCTCCGGGTCCCGGGGGGTGGAGCAGTCGTTCTTCCGGCGGCTGGTCTCCCGGGCGATGGCCCGCGAGCTCTCCGCCTTCGTCGTCCCGGGCGCGGAGGTGGCCCGCGCCCGCGGCCTGGATCTCCGCGCCGCGGGTCTCACCGAAGCCGTCACCCCCCGCCACGCGAGCGTGCTGGTCGTCGTCGGCGAACTACCGGAGGGGCTGGCGGACGCGGCCACCGTCGCCTACGCCCAGATGCCCCGCCCCCGGGCCGTGTTGGCGCTTGGGACCACCGAGGATAGCCTACCGGTGGGGGCGGACCTCTCTGTTGGGCTGTCTCAGGAGGGACTCGAATCCGGCGTCGATGAGCTACGCCGCCGCTTTACGGAAGGGGCCTTCGACCCTCGCGCCGAGGATTTCGAGGCCGCCGTGCTGGAGAGCGTCATACAGTATGTCTGCCCGATGCACCCCGAGGTAGTCCAAGACGAGCCCGGCACCTGCCCCAAGTGCGGCATGGACCTCGTCGCCCAGGAGGCCGGTGGAGGCGGAAGCAACCACGGCGAGCACGACCACGGCGAGCACGACCACGGCGAGTCCGAAGAGGAGAGCGACGGGGAAGAGGAGCACGAGGATATCCCTTCTCCGGTCTCGGGTGAGGACTTCATGAGCATGCTGGAGATGACCGAGGGTGCTCCGCAGGGCTCGGACGGCCTGCAGATGGAGTGGGTGAGGACGCCGTTTGGCCCGCTATTCCCCGGTTTGACCGGCGGCCTCAAGCTGGCTTTCACCATGGGCGGCGACACCGTGGAGCAGGTCGAGTATGGCTCCGTAGCCGGTGGCCCTGTGGACCTCACGGGATCTGCCGAGTCTCTTGCCGAACGTCTGTCTCACGTAGACCTGCTTTCGCCGGTCTCTTACCGGCTGCTGGCGCACCGGGCTCTGGAGGCGATCGCCGACAGGGAGGTAGACGAGGGGACGACGCTAGCCCGGGTGGCCGTGCTGGAGCGCGAGCGCGTGGCGAGTCACCTGAGCTGGCTCGCGGGCTTCGCCCACGTTATCGGGTACGAGTGGCTGGTGCGGCGGGCCGGCGAGCTGCAGTTTGCCGTGCAGAGGGTTGAGCCTGGGGAGATCTCCGAGCTTCGGCGGGATGTGGAGAGGCTATCTCGCCGTGTCGAGCGTACCCCGCTGCTGCGTCGGAGGCTGGCCGGGATCGGGGCGCTGTCCGGTCCGCGCGGCGCGGCCGGTCCCGTGGCGCGGGCCTCCGGTATCTCAGAGGACGCCCGCGCCAGTGAGGCGGAGTATGCCGCGCTGGGCTTCGAGCCGGTCGTGAGGCAGGGCAGCGACGCGCTGGACAGGCTACGGCTACGGCTGGCCGAGATCGATCAGGGCCTGACCCTGATCGAGGGCGCGGGCCAACGCGAGACCGGGGACGCTTTCCCTGAAAACGGCCCGGGAGACGTCTCCGGTTCCGGCGCGGCGAGCGTCGAGACCCCGCGCGGCATGGCCTCGTTGAGCCTCACGCTGCAAGAGGGCGAGATACGCGAGACCGAGCTTCAGATCCCCTCGGAGGCGCACCTGCGGCTCGTAGAGGAGGTGACCCTGCAACGTGAGGTCGGGGACGCGCTCGTGGGGGTGGGCTCGCTGGATCTCTCGCCCTGGGGCCTGGCCGATGGGGAGGCCGGATGAGCACGTTCGTGGTTCTGATGGCGCTCCTGGCCGGCGTGTACCTGGTGGCCGTGCTGGAGGGCTGGGTCTCGACCGGAAGCCTGAGGCTCGCCGGGCCGCTCAGGAGCGGGGTTGCTCTGCTCGGGCGGGAGTCGTTTCTGCCGCGCCAGTCGGACCGCATCTTCTACGAGACCGCGCCGGTCCTGTTGCTCGTAAGCGCCGTGCTCGCCACGGCCGTGTTGCCGCTGGCCCCCGGACTCATCGTCGCGGACTTGGCCACGGGCGCGCTGTTTATCAACGCCGCCCTGGCCTACGTGATGGTCGCGCTCGTAATGGCCGGGTGGGGACCGGACGGGGCGTACGCGATGGTCGGCGGCTTCCGCTTCCTTGGCCAGCTCGTCGGCTACTCGATGCTCGTAGTCATGCCCATCACGGCGGTCGCCATGCGCGCCGAGTCGCTCTTCACCACCGAGGTCGTGACCTCGCAGGCCGCTCTGCCGAATGCGATCTACCAGCCCCTGGGTTTTGTGCCCTTCGTCGTGGCGGCGATGGCGGTCTGCTTCCTGCCGCCGTTCGACCTGCCCACCGCCCCTGGAGAGCTCGCCGGCGGCGTCATGGCCGAGTACACGGGGCCGCGGCTGGCCGTGATGCGCCTGGCCCGCGCCGCGCTCGTCGTAACGCTGGCCGCGGCGATCACGGTCTTCTACCTCGGCGGCTGGCTCGGGCCTGTGCTGCCCGGCTGGGCCTGGACCGCGACAAAGACTCTCGCGGTGGCGGCGGCGATGCTCGTCGTGGGCCGCTACGCGCCCCGGGTGCGGGAGGCGCACTTCCTGTCGTGGTGCTGGAAGCTCGGCATACCGATAGCGCTCCTCAACATCTTCGTGGTCGGCGTCATGTTGCTGGTGGTGTGAGGCTAAGGTGAAGGTTTAACGATGATGCTCCAGACGATATTCCTGGCTTTTTTCGGGGTCGCGGCGGTGTGGTTCGCGCTGGTGGTCTTTCTGACCTACTCGATGGTGCGCTCGGCGCTCGCGCTCCTTTTCTCGCAGGCGGCGATAGGCGGGATGTTCCTGGCGATGCAGACGGAGTTTCTCGGGGTGCTCCAGATCATGATGATGGCGACGGAGATGGCGATCATGGCCGTGTTCATGGTGATGTACATGATGGACCCGGGCGGGCTGGGCGCGATGGACATGACCCACCAGAAGCGGGCCTCCATAGCCGCCGGTGCGCTGGGTGGCGTCGTGGCGCTCGGGGCGGCGGTGCTCGTGGGCTGGGGTGAGGTCGCCGCCGCGCCCCCTCCCTCGCAGCAGACACACGACCTCGGGATAGAGCTCATGGGCCGCTCCATGCTCATCTTCGAGACCGCAGGGGTGACCATCATGACGGCCATGATCGCCGCCACCGCCACCGCGATAGCCACGAGTGCGGAGCGGCGGATGGCGTTATCGGAGAGGTCAGGTGAGGAGGCGTGATCCCGTTCTACGTGGCGCTGTTTATCGGGGCGCTGCTCTTCGGGGTCGGCATCTACGGGGCGCTCTCGCAGACGAACCTGGTCATGATCATGATGGGCGTGGAGGTCATGCTCGGCGGGGCGATGGTCAACCTGGTCGCCTTCTGGCGCTTTCTGCACCCGGAGGCGTACTCGGGTCAGATGTTCGTCCTCATCGTGATGACCGTGATGGCGCTGGAGATGGCCGTCGGCTTCGGCGTGGGCACCCTCCGCTTCCGCTCCAGCGGCACCGTGGAGATGGAAGAGGCCCAGGAACTCAAAGGATGATCGGGGTGGCGCTGGCGATACTCGGCCCTCTGCTGGCCGCTGCCGCGATCCTGGCTCTGCGCCGGGGCGGGGCTGCGCTGGCCCTGTTCGGCTCCGCCGCCGGGCTCGCGGGATCACTCTACGCGCTCGCCGGTGTGGCGGGCGGGGGGCGCTACTCCGCGACGCTTCCGGGACTCCCGGGGCTGCCGCTGCGGCTCGTCGCGGAGCCTGTTACCGCCGTCGCCTCTGCGGTGGTCGGGGTGGTCGGGCTGCTGGTGGTGGTGTACGCGGTTGGCTACATGAAGGAGGAGGCCGGGCAGGCGCGCTTCTTCGGGCAGATGTCGCTCTTCGTAGGCGCGATGCAGACACTCGTGCTCGCCGGAGACTGGGTGCTGCTGCTGGCGGCGTGGGAGATCATCGGTCTCTGTTCGTACCTGCTGATCGGGTTCCACTACGAGCGGCGGGATGCGGCGAGGTCGGCGGTGCGGGCGTTCTTGTACACCCGGACTGCGGACCTCGGGCTGTACGTGGCCGTGTTCGTCCTGATCTCACAGACGGGTACGAGCGAGATCTCCCGCACCCTGGAGCTCGGCGGACCGGTCGCCACCTTCGCGGGCCTCGCCCTGCTGGTGGCCGTGGCGGGCAAGTCGGCCCAGGTTCCTCTGCAGGGCTGGCTGCAGGACGCCATGACCGGCCCGACTCCGGTCTCGGCGCTGCTTCACTCGGCGACGCTGGTCGCGGCGGGCGCGCTGCTGCTGGTGCGGGTCTCGCCGATGCTGACCCCGGCGGCCCAGCTCGCTACCGGGATTCTAGGCGGGGTCACGGCGGTGGTGGCCGGCGTGATCGCCGTCTCCGGGCGCGACCTCAAGCGTCTTTTGGCGGCCTCTACCTCCAGCCAGTACGGCTTCATGCTGCTCGCGGTCGGCGCGGGCGCTCCGGCGGCGGCTCTCTTTCACCTCGTGGCCCACGCCGCGATGAAGAGCTCGCTGTTTCTCGGCGCCGGCGTCTTCCAGCGCGCCCGGAGCTCCACGGCGTTCGCCGACCTCGGCGGCGTGGGCCGCGAGCGCCTCCCGGTGTACCTGGGCTTCGTCGTGGCGGGGCTCGCGCTCGCCGGGGTACCGCCGCTCTCGGGGTTCTTCTCCAAGGAGGCCGTCGTGGCCGCCACGCTGCACTCGCCGTCTGCCCCTGTGCTGGCTCCGCTCGCGCTCGTCGGAGCTCTACTTACCGCCGTGTACGTGGCCCGCGCCCTGCGCCTGCTCTGGCGCGGAGAAGGAGAAGACAAGAGTGTGCCGGGGGCGCGCTGGATGTGGGCGGGGCTCGCCGCGCTCGTCGTACTCGCCGCCGCGCTCGGCGTGGCGAAGGCTCCACTGACGGGGCTGCTAGGGCGGGAGATCCCGTTCGGGTTCCTCGCCGCGCTGCTTGGGCTGGCGCTCGCGCTCGCCGGTCTAGTGCTCGGATGGCTCGTGCCCGCCGGGACGCTGCTCGGTCCGCTACGCGGAGCGGCGGAGCGGGGCTTCCGCGTTCTGGGCGGCTTCGATGGGCTGGTCGCCCGGCCCGCGCTCGCGCTGGCGCTGACGGCGGACGCCGTGGATCGCGGTCTGCACGCCGGGGTGCTTGGCGCAGGGAGGCTGTCCCTGAGCGTGGCCAATGTTGCCCGCGCTACGGACGAGCACGGGATAGACCGCCTTATCGCCGGGCTCGTACGGGGGATGCGGCGCCTGGGGCGGAGGGCCCGCCGTATGCAGACCGGGCTCGTGCACCGGGAGCTCATGCTGGCGGCTTTTGGGGTGGCGGTGATCCTGATCTCCTTGAGCCTCTTCGCCCTGCTGCAGCCCGGATCCAACCCGTTACCCTAGAGAGGAGAGAATGTTCCCGCTAGTCTCACTGACACTTTTCTTACCGCTGCTCGGCGCGGCGCTGCTGGTCTCGCTGCCCGCGGTAGCGGCTACGCCGCGCGTGGCACATACGGTGGGTATCGCGGTCTCCGGGCTGACGCTGCTCGGGGCGGTCGGGATGTGGGTGAGGGGCGTCTCCGGGGCGGGGTTCTCGCAGGTGGAGGAGCTGGCCTGGATCCCGTCCGCCGGCGTGGCGTACCGCGTCGGCGTGGACGGCGTGAGCCTGCCGCTGGTCCTGATGACGGCGGTGCTGTTCCTGGTCTCGCTCGTGTTCTCGGTGAAGATCACCGAGCGGGCACGCTCCTACGTGGCGCTGTTTCTGTTGCTGGAGACGGCGTGTCTCGGGGTGTTCGTGTCGCTGGATGCGATACTTTTCTACGTCTTCTTCGAGGTGACGCTGGTCGGGATGTACTTCATCATCGCCGGCTGGGGCGAGGATGACCGCCAGCGGGCGGCGCTGACCTTCTTCATCTACACGCTGCTCGGCAGCCTGCCGCTTCTACTCGCCATCCTGGCGCTGTACCTGGGCAGCGACCCGCGCACCTTCGACATGCGGGAGCTCATAGCCTCGCCGCCGCTGGCCGGGCTCACGGCGACGCTGGCTCTCGTCGCCATGCTCGTCACCTTCTTCGTGAAGATCCCCGTCTTCCCGGTCCACACCTGGCTGCCGGCGGCACACGTGGAGGCGCCGACCGCGGGGAGCGTGATCCTGGCCGGCGTGATGCTGAAGCTCGGGACCTACGGCCTAGTCCGCTTCGCCCTGCAGATGACGCCCGACGCCTTCCGCGCCGCCGCTCCGTTCGTCGCGGCCTTCGGCGTCTTCGCCGCCCTGTACGGGGCGTTCGTCGCGCTGGCCCAGGCCGACCTCAAGCGGCTGGTCGCCTACACCAGCATCAACCACATGGGCTACGTGGTGCTCGGGGTGGCGGTGGCCGCCGCGGGGGCCGGGGCGGGGCCGCGCACGCTGGCGCTGGATGGAGCGGTGTTGCAGATGGTCAGCCACGGGCTAGTAACCGGCGCGCTGTTCCTGCTGGTCGGGATGGTGCAGGCCCGCACCCACACCCGAGATATTGGCCGCCTTGGCGGGCTGCTCGGACCGGTGCCTGTTCTCGGCTGGCTATTCGTGCTGGCGGCCTTCGCCTCGCTCGGGCTGCCGGGGCTGGCTCACTTCCCGGCGGAGTTCCAGATCTTTCTCGGCACGCTGAGCGTCTACCCGATAGCCGTGATCGCGGTGGCCGGCATAGCCATCACCGCCGG
Organism: Rubrobacter aplysinae; assembly: GCF_001029505.1. Lineage (NCBI taxonomy): Bacteria > Bacillati > Actinomycetota > Rubrobacteria > Rubrobacterales > Rubrobacteraceae > Rubrobacter > Rubrobacter aplysinae. Next base: position 37,174 of record NZ_LEKH01000001.1, read on the forward strand.
GCTGTACCTGCGCGCGCTCCGGCTTGCCTTTCTCGGCGAGACCCCTAATGACTCCGACGAGTGGCGGGGGATGAAGGATCTGGCCTCCTACGAGCTGCTGGCCGTGGTGCCGCTGCTGGCGCTCGTCGTGCTCGTCGGGGTGGCACCCTTCCTCGTGCTCGACGTGATACACGCCGCCACGGGGGCGATTCTGCCGTGAGCATGTCCGCGATGGGTGGCGACCTGGCGCTCCTGGCGCCAGAGATAGCGGTCCTGCTGACCGCGGTCGGGGCGCTCATTCTGGAGATGCTCGGCCTCGGGCGGGCCTCCCTGCCGTTCACCGTAGTAGGGCTGCTCGTCGCCGCCGCCCTGACGGTGCCCCTGGTCGGCACGGAGACCTCGGTGTTCATGGGCACCTTCCGGGTGGACTCCCTGACCGCCGGGGCCAAGCTCGCGCTGCTGCCAGCTACCGCTCTATGCGCCGTGCTCGCTTACCCCGAGACTAAGGGCGACGAGCGGGAGGGGACGCTTCACGCCCTCTTTTCGTTCACGGCGTTTGGGGCGCTGGTGCTGGCCGCCGCGGGCGACGTGATGTTCCTAGTGCTCGGGGTGCTGCTCGCCTCGCTGGGATCGTTCGCGCTCACCGCCCATCCCCGCGACGGGCGGGCGACGGAGGCGGCGATGAAGTTCTTCGTGTTCGGCTCGGTGACCGGGGCGGTCATGATCTTCGGCCTCACCTACTGGTACGGCGCGGCGGGCTCGACCCTGCTCTCGGAGCTGGACGCCCTCTCCGGCGCTCCCGTCGCCGGTGCCCTGGGGCTCCTTGCCGTGCTCGTCGGGCTCGGCTACAAGGCGGCGGTGGCGCCGTTCCACTTCTGGGCGCCGGACGCCTACGACGGCGCGCCCGTCGCGGTGGCGGTGTTTATGTCCGTGGTGCCGAAGGTCGGCGCGATCTTCGCCCTGGCGCAGGTGGCGCGCTCCCTGCCGCTGGAGACCGGTTGGGCTCCGGTGGTTGCCGGACTCGCCGTGCTCTCGATGACCTACGGCAACCTGGCCGCTCTCGTGCAGAACAACGTCGTGCGGCTGCTGGCCTACTCCTCCATAGCGCAGTCGGGATACTTCCTGCTCGCCGTGGTGGCGGTCGGACGCAGCGACCTGGCGTTGCCCGCACTCGTCGTCTTCGCCGCCGCCTACGCCGCCATGAACGTCGGGGCCTTCGCCATCGTCGGCGGGTACGGGCGTTACCTGACGGACCTCACCGGCCTCGGGCGGTACGCGCCCTGGGCGGGCGGGGCGATGGTGGTGTTCCTGATCTCACTCGTGGGGATACCGCCCACCGCGGGCTTTGTCGGCAAGCTCCTCCTGTTCGGAGCTGCGATACAGCCCGGCTACGTGTGGCTCGCCGTCGTCGCCATCCTGAACAGCGTGATCTCGCTCGCCGTGTACCTGCGCGTGATCGTGCCGATGTACTCTCAGTCCAAGGAGCCGAAGACCGCGCCGCTCCCCGTTACGGCTGTGTGGCTCCTCGCGCTGGTAATCACCGTGGCCGGGGGTGTGGCGGCGCTGGCCCTGCTCGGAGGGCTGGTCTAAAGCGCCCTGTAGAAGACCGGGCCTTGCTCGGAGGGCGAGCCGTCAGCCGTCAGCGGGCACAAAGGCCGGGTGGTGAACGGGCGGTTTGCGCGATGACGTTGCTGCGCTCAGACTATCCTGATCTGAACACGGGTGACTAGCGTTCCGGGAAGGAGGTCAGGTTGGCTGAAACCAACAACACGCCGCGCGGCCTCCGGGTCACGGTGTGGAACGAGTACCGGCACGAGCGGGACGAGGCGAGGCCCGCCGAGCTGTATCCTGGGGGTATACACGCCACCCTGTCGGAGGCGCTCCGGGAAGGCGGCCTGCAGAACGTCCGCACCGCCACGCTTGACGAGCCGGAGCACGGTCTTACGGAGGAGGCTCTGGCGGAGACGGACGTGCTCCTGTGGTGGGGTCACAGGGCGCACGCAGAGGTCTCTGAGGAGGTCGTGGATCGGGTCCACCGGAGGGTGCTCGGCGGTATGGGTCTGATCGTGCTGCACTCGGGGCACTTCGCGAAGATCTTCCAGCGCCTCTTGGGCACTACCTGCTCCCTCAAGTGGCGCCACGACGACCGGGAGCGGCTGTGGGTGGTAGATCCCGCCCACCCGATAGTCGAGGGCCTCGGGGAGTACGTAGACCTCCCCGAGGAGGAGATGTACGGTGAGCCCTTCGACGTGCCACCGCCCGAGGAGCTGGTGTTCGTGAGCTGGTTCGGCGGCGGCGAGGTGTTCCGCAGCGGCCTCTGTTACCGGCGGGGACGCGGCAGGATCTTCTACTTCCGCCCCGGCCACGAGGAGAACCCTTCCTATCACCATCCCGAAGTGCGCCGCATCGTAAACAACGCCGTCCGCTGGGCCGCGCCCAGGCCTGGTGCCGCTCCCACGCACGGTAACACGGAGCCCCCGGAGAGCCCCGGAAACTCGTAGGTCGCTCCCCTAGACTAATGAGCCTGGAGTCAGACGAGGAGAAGAGCATGTCCAGCACGAGCCGCAATGAGCCGCCGTTCAGGGCCGACCACGTCGGGAGCCTGCTGCGCCCGCAGGGGCTGATGCGGGCCCGCCGGGAGCACGAGGACGGCCGCATCTCCGCCGAGGAGCTCCGGCACAGAGAAGACGAGGCCATCCGGGATGTGGTGCGGCTGCAGGAGGAGGTCGGCCTGCAGAGCGCCACCGACGGAGAGTTTCGCCGGGCCTCCTGGCACATGGACTTCATCTACCAGCTCGGCGGCGTGAGCAAGGCCCCCGGCGACATGAAGGTCGAGTTCCAGAACGCGGAGGGCAAGGTGGAGTTTACCCCGGCGGCCTTGCGCATAGACGAGCGGGTAACGCTGGACCACACCATCTTCGGTGAGGACTTCGAGTACCTGAGGTCCGTGACCACCCGCAACACCCCGAAGCTCACCATCCCGTCGCCGAACATGGTGCATTACCGGGGCGGGCGGGCCGCCATTAGCGAGGAGGCGTACCCGGAGATGGACGAGTTCTGGACGGACCTCACCGACGCGTACGCAGAGGAGATCCGGCGCCTCGGCGAGCTCGGTTGCACTTACCTCCAGCTCGACGACACGAGCCTCGCCTACCTCAACGACCCGCGCCAGCGCGAGCAGATCGCCCAGATGGGCGGCGATGCCGAGCATCAACACGAGACCTACATACAGAACATAAACCGCGCGCTCTCCGGCAAGCCCGACTCGATGAACGTCACCACCCACATGTGCCGGGGTAACTTCCGCTCCTCGTGGGTGGCCGAGGGTGGGTACGACTACGTGGCGGAAGCGCTATTCGGCGGACTGGAGGTGGATGGCTTCTTCCTGGAGTACGACGACGAGAGGTCGGGCACCTTCGAGCCCCTGCGGTTCGTGCCCGGGAGCAAGATGGTCGTGCTCGGGCTGGTGACCACCAAGAGCGGAAGGCTGGAGGACAAGAACCTCCTCAAGCGCCGTATAGAGGAGGCGAGCCGGTACGTGGACCCTGAGCAGCTCTGCCTCTCGCCGCAGTGCGGCTTCTCCTCGACGCTCGAGGGCAACGACCTCACCCACGACGAGCAGCGGGCCAAGCTGGAGCTGGTCGTACAGACCGCCGAGGAGGTGTGGGGATAGCTCGGCGGTAAGAGCCTAGCCGCGCAGCACCATGCGCGCGGCCTCCGCCAGGGATGGTTTCTTGCCGTACATGAGCGTCCCGGTGCGGTACAGGCGGGCGGCGGCCCAGACCGCGGCCGCCACGGTGGCGGCGAGCAGCGTGTAGGAGAGCGCGATCTCCCACCCGGCGGTCGAGCCGAGCTCGGCGCGGGCGAACATCACCATCGGGGAGAAGAACGGCACGTAGGAGCCGACCGTGGCGAGCGCCCCGTCCGGGCTCGACATGGAGAAGATCGTGATCAGGAGCCCCGCGAGTAGGAGCATGATCACCGGCCCGATTATCTGCTGGGCGTCTTCCATGCGGCTAAACAGCGAGCCCAGACCGCCCAGGATGCTCGCGTACAGCAGGTAGCCGAGCACGAACGATAGTAGGAACAGCACTATCGTGGCCGGCGAGACGGCGTCGAGCCCGAAGCCTAGACCGTCACCCCGGGCGCGGCCTATCACGAGTGACCCGATCCCGGCCGCCAGCCACAGGCCGTACTGGGTCAGCGCCAGGAGGCCGACGCCCAGGATCTTGCCCGCCATCTGATCCACCGGGCGCACGGAGGCGCTCATCATCTCGGTGATGCGGGAGCTCTTCTCCGTGATAACGCTCATCGTGACCATGTTGCCGTACTGGATGACCGTCATGTACAGGAGAAAGACGAGCACGTACACCAGCCAGTACGTGGCCTGGAACTCCTCACCCGACGGCCCGCCGCCCGTAGCCTCGACCTCCAGCTGGGCCGGGGCGAAGACTCCGGCCGCCTCCTCACCGGATACACCGGCCTCCTGTAGACGCTGCTCCGCCGCGACCCCGGAGAGGGCCTCCTGGATGCGATCCGCCTCCGCACCGGGCTGCGGCGCACGGTACACGTAGGAGGTCTCGCCGGACTGTGCGGACCGTGTTGACCCTGAGCCCTGCGAGATGAGCAAGCCGTCGTAGTCGCCGTTCTCGACGCCACTCTCGGCGGCGTTCCGGGAGTCTACAGCCTGTATCTCCGTCCGGGGCTCGCCGTTCGGGAGTTCTTCCGGCAGGGCGGTGCGCAGGGTCTCGACCAGGCCGGGCTCTGGTTGGACCACGGCGACGGTCGAGCCGCCGGTCGCGGACTGGACGCGGTCCAGGACCGCCGGGGCGAAGGCGGAGGCCAGGATCAGGACGAACCCGAGCGCCGTGATCACCTGGAAGCTCCTGGTCCTGATGCGCTGACGGTACTCGCGGGCCAGGATCAGCCACACGTTCCCGTTTTTCACATCACCCATTCCCCACCTCCTCAATGAAGATGCGCCGCAGCGAAGGCTCTACCTCCTCGAAGCGTCTTACGCTCCCGGTCTGGACGGCGGCCCGTAGTATCTCCTCCGGCTCCTCTCCGTTCGGCGAAAGCTCCAGGCTCTCCTCGTCGCGGTCCACGACCGAGAGCCCGGGGAACCGGTCGAGCAGCGGGTCCGTGTCGCCCTCGTAGGCCAGACGGAGCGTGCGCATGTCGGCGTGCCGGTCGCGCAGCTCCGGGAGAGGGCCGGAGAAGGCCAGCTCCGAGTGGTGGATCAGGGCCACCCCGTCGCACATCTCCTCCGCCTGCTCCATGTTGTGGGTCGAGAGCAGGAGCGTCTTGCCGCTCTCCTTTAGCTCCAGGATTACCGCCCGGAGCTGCTCGTGGCTTACCGGGTCGAGGCCGGAGAACGGCTCGTCCAGGATCACGAGCTCCGGGTCGTGCAGGACGCTGGCCAGGAACTGCACCTTCTGCTGATTGCCCTTGGAGAGCTCCTGCAGCGGACGGCCGAGGTACTCCGTGATCCCGAAGCGCTCCAACCAGCTCTCGGCCCGTCTGTCCGCCTCCTTGGTTCCCAGGCCCCGGATGCGCCCGAAGAAGCGGAGCTGATCCCCGACCTTCATGTCCGGGTAAAGGCCGCGCTCCTCGGGCAGGTAGCCGAAGCTGGTGCGGGCGACCTCACGCGCCGGCGCGCCGCTCCACGTGATCTCCCCGGAGTCGGGCCGGATGATGTCCAGGATCATGCGCACCGTCGTGGTCTTGCCCGCGCCGTTCGCCCCGAGCAGCCCGACTATCGAGCCCTCCCGAGCTTCGAAGCTGATGCCGTCCACGGCGGTGGTCTCCCCGAAACACTTGGTTACGTTCTCCACCCGCAGCGTCATCGGGGCTCTACCCACCCTGCCCGCTCCGTCCGGTCTCCGCCGGGATGCCTGGTAAATGCTTCGTCCACAGTCGGGAATATGCCTGCCAGCCGCATCGAGGTCAAGGCGGGCGTGAGAGAATGGTCGCGCGATTCGTGGGTTACATGCGGAGGTGAAAAAAGGTGAAGTACGTTGGCCGATAACAAACTGGCCGGTAACGAGCCGCGCGGGAGCGGGCCCTACCGCTCCTTGCTCGCGGTTCCGGCGACGAGCCGGAGGATGGTGGACAAGGCGCTCGCCTCGGAGGCGGACGGGGTGTTCCTGGATCTCGAAGACGCCGTCGCGCCGCCGGAGAAGACCGGGGCGCGGGGGGAGATGATCCAGGCCATAACGGAGGCTGACTGGCGGGGGAGACGGCCCACGTTCCGGGCCAACGGGCTGGACACGCCTTATTTCTACCGGGATCTCATCGAGATCGTGGAGGGTGCGGGGGCTGTACTCGGCTCCATAATGGTCCCGAAGGTGGAGCGGGCGGGGGACCTGCACGTCGTGGACACGTTATTGGGGCAGCTAGAGGCTGCGTGTGACCTGGAGCCGGGAGGGATAACGGTAGAGGCCCAGATCGAGAGCGCCGGAGGGCTGCAGGAGGTGGACTCCATCTCCCGCGCCGGGGGCGGGAGGCTGCGGGCGCTGCACTTCGGTCCCGGAGACTACGCGGCGAGCCTCGGGATGCCGGGCGGCAGCATCGGCACCGAGGACGAGTGGGATCTGGAGTACCCGGGTCATCGCTTCCACTACGCCCTGCACCGCATCGCTGTCGCCGCGCGGTCGGCGGGTATATACGCGCTGGACGGGCCGGTCGCCGACTACCGGGATGAGATCGGTCTCCGGGATAGCGCCCGCAACGCCCGCTCGCTCGGGCTCCACGGTAAGTGGTGCATCCATCCGGCCCAGATACCGGCGGTCAACGAGGCCTTCTCGCCGACGCAGCCGGAGCTGGACTGGGCCCGCAGGGTGGTGGAGGCCTATGAGGAGGCTGGGGAGAGCGGGCTGGGCTCGATCAGCGTAGAGGGCAAGATGGTCGACGCCGCCTCTATCCGCATGGCCCGCAATATCCTGGACGCTTCGGGGTAGAAAAGCCCCGTACCCGTCGTCCCGGGCGCTCCTCCCGGCCCGGGGAGCTACTCTCCGGGCTTCTCGTCTTTCTTGCTCTTCTTCTCCCCGGCGGCCTCGTCGAACTCGTCCCGGAGCTTGTCCTTGAGCCCACCCGAGCCCTTGCCGCCCTCGGATCCTTCGTCCTCTTCTCCGGCGGCCTCGTCGAACTCATCTTGGAGATTGTCTTTCATGCCGCCCGAGCTCTTTTCTTCCTCGGGACCGCCATCCGTTTCTCCCGCGGCCTCGCCGAACTCGTCCCGGATTTTGTCCTTGAGCCCACCCGAGCCCTTGCTGCCCTCTGATCCTTCGTCCTCTTCTCCGGCGGCCTCGTCGAACTCATCCTGGAGACTGTCTTTCATGCCGCCTGACTCGCTGGCTCCGCCGGAGCCCTTGTTGGAGGTCTCGTCCTTCTTGTTCCTATTTTCCTTATCGTCCGGCATGGTTCCTCCTCTCGCGTGAACCGTTATTATAGTTCCAAGGTCTACCGGATGTGAAACGCCGTTATTAAAGACCAACATATAAAGACCATGAAGTGCGACGTGGAGTGCTCTCGTTAACCTGCGCGGAGTTCAGGGAGGCGACGGCATCTTCATATAACGCTGGTCGCATAAGTTTCTTGTCCCGTCCCACCGGGTATGCCTTGCGGCATGGTGAGAACGGAGATAGACGTCGCACTGTTCCCGGATAGCCGGGCGCCCGCATTGGCCCGCGGCTCGCTGGACGCTCTGGAGGAGAAGCTCACCGGGGAGACCCTGGAACAGGCCAGGCTGCTCGTGTCCGAGCTCGTAACGAACTCCGTGGTCCACGCCGCGCTCGGCCCGGACGACCGGGTTGGCCTGCGGGTGACGCTGCCGGAAGGAGTGGTACGCGTCGAGGTGACGGACCCCGGTATCGGATTCGAGACGCCCTCCTTCGAGTGCGGCGCCCCGCCCGCTGGCGTCTCCGGCTGGGGGCTCCACCTCGTGGATAAGCTCTCCTATCGCTGGGGCATATACACGGAGGGCCGGATGTGCGTGTGGTTCGAGCTCCCCCGCGAGGCCGGCGGAGCCAGTCGGGCCAGCATATCCAGGGGGACTGCCTAGAACCCGGACCGGACCCCGGCTGTTATCATGCCGCCCCGGAGAATCTCTCCGGGAGTTACTGGTTGTACTGATTGCCAAAGCGAAGGGAGCGCCGTGTCTGCGTTCGACGAGTTCTTGCGGTCTAATAGAGGATACGTCCAGGTGTTTGACGCGGGGGATCTCCCGGCGCCGCCTTCACGGCAGGTGGCCGTGGTGACCTGCATGGACGCCCGGCTAGACCCGGAGGAGTTCCTCGGGCTTGGGCTCGGGGAGGCGCACGTAATACGCAACGCCGGGGGCCGCGTCTCGGAGGACACGCTGCGGTCGCTCGTGATCTCCCAGCGGCTGCTCGGCACGGACGAGGTAGTGGTCATCCACCACACCGACTGCGGCATGATGAGCTTTACCAACGACGACCTGCGGCAGAAGATTCGGTCCGACCTCGGCGCCGACGCCTCCGGCACGGACTTCATGCCTTTCTCGGATCTCGAAGATAGCGTACGCGAGGACGTGGAGAGGGTCCGAAGCTCAGAGCTAGTGCCGGATGACGTAACCGTTCGCGGGGCGGTGTACGAGGTGGAGACCGGCGGGATACGCGAGGTCCCGGGCCGGTAGAAGGTCGGCCATTTACCCCTTTTTACCTCTTCTCCCGGGGCTCCTGGGAGAAGAGGGCGTTGATCACGAGCAGGGCCACCCCGCAGACTATCGCCACGTCGGCGAGGTTGAAGATCGGCCACACCCTGAGGTCCAGGTAGTCCGTGACGCCGCCGGAGGAGATCCGGTCCAGCAGGTTACCGGCGGCGCCGCCGAGCACCAGTCCCCCGCCCGTCGCCATCGCGCGCGACGGTGGCTGCACGAGCAGCATCCAGGCCACCACGCCCAGCGCGACGGCGCTGCCGAGCATCAGGAGTAGCTGGCTCCCGGAGAGCAGGCCGAAGGCTCCGCCGGAGTTCTCGATGTAGGTCAGGTGCAGCACGCCGTCCACGACGGGCCTGCTCTCGTTCAGTACCATCGTGCCCTCTACGAGGCGCTTGATGAGCTGGTCCACGGCGAAGACGATCAAACCCAGCACGACCGCGAGCGAGAGGCCCGCGCTACGGCTCATGCAATTCCCCCGGAGGCTTCCTGCCCCAGGCCGAGAAGATAGCTATGTCGGCGACCTCGTCCGAGGTCGTGGAGTGGATGCATCACTGCATCCCGAGCGACTCGTAGCCGTATCCGACGAGGCCGGCCTCACCGAAGAGGCGCTCTATGTAATTCCGCGTGAAGCCGAGCCACACGTCGGCGTGCTCGTGGCGCATCCACTCGTAAGGGTGCTCGACCTCGTCCGCTATCACGACCGAGCCTCCCGGCCTCACCACCCGCGCCATCTCGGCGAGCATCGTGGCCGGCTCTTCGGCGTGGTGCAGAACCATGTTCGCAAAGGCGGCGTCCACCGAGCCGTCGGCCAGCGGCAGCTCAGAGAGATCCCCCTCCACTAGCTCCACGTTCTCCACCCCGAGGGCGTCCAGGTTCTCCCGGGCCGTTTCGAGCATCGCGGAGGAGTTGTCCACCCCGATCACCCGCTCCACCGAAGGGGCGAGCCCGGCTGCCACGAAACCCGTGCCGGTGCCGACGTCCACGACCCGCCCGGAGCCTGCGGCTATCCCGGAGCGCAGCGACATTCTCCGTATTACGCTCTCGTCGTAGTAGGAGAGACGCATGGTGTCCCAGTCTCCCGCCACACGCTCGAAAAAAGCCTGTATCTCCGCCGCTGTAGGTGCCAGAGTGCCCCCGCTCGGTCCAGGAAGTTAGTGAAGTTAGCCGCCCGCTCTTTGCCTCTCGGTGTTTCTAACCGCATATGGGCCAACCAAGAATAACATCCGGGCTCGGGCTATCGGACCTATCCGTGCCCGTACCCCAGACGTGTAGCGGACGCGGTGCTGCGGTAGGCTCTGGAGGTGGCAGGCTATGGCCCGCGGCGTGTACGAGCCGTTGTGCGCGATAAGTTACGAGCCAGGCGACGCCCGGAACATCTGTAAGGAACATCTGTAACCCTAGGAGGATACGGAGGCTACTTTGGATTTTGTAGAGTCTAACGAGGCTTTGATCCCGGCTCTGGGGTTCGGCACTTACCGGCTCGGGGACGGCGAGGCCGAGAGCATGGTCGGGGAGGCTCTCTCCGTGGGGTACCGTCACGTAGACACGGCCCAGATGTACCGCAACGAGGCCGGGGTGGGCCGGAGCATAAAGGCCTCCAGCGTGGACCGGGACGAGGTTTTTTTGACCACCAAGGTCTGGCCGGAGAACTTCCGGCGCGACGACCTGCTCTCCTCCATGCGGCAGAGCCTCTCGAAGCTCGACGTGGACCACGTGGACCTCGTGCTCCTGCACTGGCCGAGCCGCGGCGTGCCGCTCGAAGAGACCATCTCGGCCCTGAACGAGTCCCGTGAGCGCGGCGACACGCGTCACATAGGGGTGAGCAACTTCGGCCCCGACCTTCTGTCCGAGGCGGCCGAGCTCAGCGACGCGCCCCTGATCAACGATCAGGTCGAGTACCATCCTTTCAAGGACCAGTCGCCGGTGCTCGAAACCGCGCGCCGGATGGGAATCTCGGTGACCGCCTACAGCCCGCTCGACAAGGGCCGGGTCTCCGGCGACAGGACCCTGCGGGAGATAGGCCGGGCCCACGGCAAGGACGAGGGCCAGGTCGCGCTGCGCTGGCTGATCCAGCAGGAGAGCGTGATCGCGATCCCCAAGACGGCGAGCCCGGAGCGGTGCCGTTCGAACTTCGAGGTCTTCGACTTCGAGCTCTCCGGCGAGGAGATGTCCTCGATAAACGCGCTGGCGCGCTAGGATCTGTCGACCAGATGCCGACCTCGACCCGGGAGCGCCGGTGATCAGGAACTGGCTCGTCAGCGTGCACGCCTTTCTGTTGTGGCTGGCGCTCTGGGTGTACTCCCAGCTCTAGTCTCTCGGAAGAACTCGCGGAGCCGGGCGGGTGCTGGGGCCCGGCATGGCATAGAATCCCTACCGGACGCGTTTGTCTCTCAGACAAGAAGAGACAAGAAGAGACAAGAAGAGACGGGAAGTTGAGGATCTTGCCCTGGGAGGTGGCGAGCTGAGCGAGTTGGCTAAGGGGGCGCGTGGCAGGCGTCAGATAGAGGACGAGATGAGGCTGCTCGGGTGGAGCGTGTCTCTCGCCCCGAACCCGGCGACCATCCGGGCCACGGGGGCCAGTTGCGGCGTGTTCGTCTTTTTCCCTGGAGAGGAGCCTACGGAGATCCAGATCCGGGAGCTCGGCGCGCCGGACAACGGCAAGCGGGAGCGCCGCATCCGCTCCGACTGGCCCGGCCTCGAAGGGCTGCCGTCGCCGCAGAGCGCGGCCCGGCTCCTCCAGAGCATGGCGCCCGGAGAGCAGAGGCAAACCCTGGACGGAGCGTAAACCCCGCGGGCGCACGATAGGCGCGCGGGAGCACGCAAGGTTACGAGAATTACGAGAATCTGCAGGGGCCAGGGACGATGCCGTATGATTCCGGGGTTACATGCCGGGTTCGACGTAACGGCGAGCCGTCGTAGAATTACCGGGACTCCATGTAGAGCGGAGTAGAGCGAGGCGTCCGTCAGAAGACCAGCATGAGAGATTTCGGAGAGTTCACCAGCAGTGGAAACAGCGGGGGATCATCCCCTCCCCGGAGGCACGACCGGGCGCTGCTGCTGATAGTGGTCGTGTTCGTCGTCTTTGCCGGAACCACGCTCACGGCTTTTGGTACCTTTGGCACTTTCTCCGGCCGGGAGACCTCCGGCGGGCAGGACCCGGAAGGGGAGGCCTCGGCCCAGACGCCGGGGGACACCGACGCGACTAACATACTCCTGATGGGGCTGGACGGCGGCAAGGACCCCGAGGATAGCGGCACGCAGAGGGCCGACACCCTGATGCTCGCCCGGTTGCAGGACACGGGGCGGGTCAGCCTGCTCTCCATACCCCGGGACCTGTACGTGGAGGACATGGGACCTGGTGGCGAGCCGGGCAGGATCAACAGCGCCTACGCCTACGGCGGGGCGGAGAGGACCGTCGGGGCGGTGGAGGACTTTACCGGAGTGCCCGTGGATCATTACGTGTCCGCGGACTTCAAGGGCTTCAGGGAGACCGTGGACGCCTTGGGCGGGGTGCGGGTTCGGGTACAGAAAGACTATCTCGCAAAACGCGGCATACCGCGCGGCGAGCAGGTGCTGGACGGCAAGGAGGCGCTGCTCTACGCCCGGTACCGCAAGACCCCCGAAGGCGATCTCGGCCGCATAAGACGCCAGCAGCAGATCCTGGCGGCGCTCAAGTCCCAGGTGTTGAGCTGGGAGGCCATAGGCAGCAGCCCGGGCATCGTCCGGAGCCTGAGCGAGCACGTCGAGACCGACATGGGGGCGCCGCGGATGATCTCCCTCGGCCGCGCCCTCGCCCGGCACGAGGAGGGCGGGATGGACTCCGATCAGCTCGAAGGCAGGCCGGTCACCCTCTCGGACGGCCGTCAGGTGCTGGTGCCCGAGGACCAACGCAACGCGGAGATACTCTACGACTTTCTCCGCTAGTCCCCACGCCCGAAAGTCTCTATCTTGCGGCCCCCGGGAGACGGCGTGTAGAGTTGGCGCGGTCCGATAGCCTTTACAAGATCTACAGGGCCTGCAGGATCTATCAATCCTGTGTTGCCTGTCGTTGTCTGTAGCTGTATGTCGTTGGCGGAGTAGTGCGGGAGGGATCAGATTGGAGAGAGTCGTGCCATGCTCCACAGAGAGATGGAGACCGTAGTTGTCCGACGTGTCCGACACTTTCCGGTTGCTGTTCATAGGCGACGTGGTCGGCGAGGGCGGGGTCGAGGCGGTCCGCGCCCTCTCGCCGCGGCTCCGGGAGGAGCTCTCGCTGGATGCGGTGGTCGCAAACGGCGAGAACTCCGCCGGCGGCCGGGGCATCACCCGTGAGATGGCCCGGCCGCTGCTCGAGGAGGTGGATCTCGTGACCCTCGGGGATCACGCCTACGATGAGGAGGAGGCCCGGGAGCTGCTCGAAGAGGAACCGCGCATCCTGCGTCCGGCGAACTTCGCCCCCGAGAGCCCGGGCGCGGGCTGGGGCACCTTCGACGCCGGCGGACGCCGGGTGGGCGTGGCCGTGTTGCAGGGCCGGGTGTTCATGCAGGAGGTGCCGGAGTCGCCGTTCGAGGCCGCGGACCGGGTGACCGAGGCGCTCGGGCGAGAGGGAGCCGGGATAGTGATCATTGACTTCCACGCCGAGGCGACCGCCGAGAAAGAGGGTCTCGGATATTATCTCGGAGACAGGGCGGGGGCCGTGATCGGGACCCACACCCACGTACCGACCGCCGACGAGAAACTTTTGCCCGGTGGCACTGCGTATATATCCGACGTGGGCATGGTCGGCGGCTCTGAAGGGATCATCGGAATCGACCGCGAGTCCTTCATGGGGCTGCTACTGTACGGAGACCCGCCGGTGGGAGGCCCGCACGCAGGGCCCGTGGAGCTAAACGCGGTGCTGGTGGAGTTCGACGGGAGTGGACGGGCGGTCGGCATTCAGCGTGTGCGGCGCGAGCTTTAGAGCGAGCTTTCGAGACAGTAGTTGAGATAGGAAGCAGGTAGGAGCTTGGGCATACTGGACGTTATAAGGTCCCCGGCGGGGGGGATGCGCGAGGTGGCATCGCGCGGCGCGAAGCCGGGGCTGGCGGTGATCGCGCTGTGGGTCGTGGCCTCGCTGCTGGCCTCGGGGCTCGGGCTCCTGCTCGGGGGCTTCGCCTCTGCGGAGCAGGTGCTGGACAACCTGCCCCCCGGGGCCTTGCCGCCCGACGTGGACGAGCGGTCGCTGGAGGGAGCCGTCGCGGTCTTCCAGGCCGTCGGTATCGGGCTGCGTGCGCTGCTCCCGTTTATCTACTGGCCGGTGCTCACGCTGGTGATGTACCTCGTTACCCGCTTCTTCGGCGGCGAGGGCGGGTTATCCGGGATGTTCGGCGCGATGGGGGCCGCGTGCCTGCCGTTCGTGATCTCGGGGCTCGTGCAGCTCCCGATCATGGGCGCGCAGGCGGCTCTGGCCTCCGGAGGAGAGCCCGGCGCCGCGGCGGCCGCACTGGGTGCTGTGGGGAGCCTGCTCAATCTCCTGTTCCTGATCTGGCACGTGGCGCTCGTGGTGGTCGGCGCGGCGGCGGCCCGGGGGATAAGCTACGGCAGATCCGGCGGGTCCTGCGCCATAGGCTGCGCGGCGGTGGTCGGCATCCCGATCCTGCTGTTGATCGTGTTCTCCATAGTCCTGGCGGTCTTTGGCTCCGCCGGAGGCTAGGGCTGTTCATAGGGCGGTCTAGAGGCGGAGCAAGCGTACCCGAAAGGAGCCCCAGATTGGCGTCCGAACCATCCGAGTCATCAGAGTCCCCCGCAGCCCCGGAGTCGAGGCCCCAGAGCCGGGGAGACAATGGCGGTAGCGGTGGCGCCGGGGGCCGTCGTGTGTGGCCCTGGGTTCTCGCCGGGGCGATCCTGTTGGTGTTCCTCGTGGTCGGGGTCGCCGTGCTCGCGGCGGTGGTCGGCGTCTCGGGCGGCTCTTCCGGGAGCGCCTCGGGAAGCGAGTCTTGGGAGGAGAGCTACGTTACTGGCGAGGGAGAGTCGAAGATAGCCGCGATCCCGATCTCCGGCACCATCACCGGCGGCACGGACGACGGCGCGTTCTCCACGGGCGGGGCCACCCCGGACGCCCTGCGCAGCCAGCTCCAGCAGGCCGAGGGCGACCCGGAGGTGGAGGCCGTGATCCTGGAGGTGGACTCTCCGGGCGGCGGCGTGGTCCCCTCCGACGAGATGTACCGCCTCGTCCGGGACTTCAAGCGCGAGGCCGAGAAGCCCGTCGTCGCCGACATGGGCAGCGTCGCGGCCTCCGGCGGGTACTACGTCTCGGCCGCCGCGGACACCATCGTCGCCAACCCCTCGACGCTTACCGGCTCTATAGGCGTGATCTTCAACTACACCAACTTCGGCGAGGCATTGGACAAGGTCGGCGTGGACCCAGAGCCGATAACCTCTGGCGAGTTCAAGGACCTCGCCTCTCCCGCAAACGAGCTTACCGAGGAGGAGCGCGAGATCATCGAGAGCCAGGTCCAGGACAACTACGACCGCTTCGTCTCCGCGATAGTCCAGGGTCGGCCCCTCTCGGAGGAGCGGGTGCGGGAGCTCGGCGACGGCCGCACGTACTCCGGCGAGCAGGCCGCCTCGAACGGTCTCGTGGACGAGCTTGGCGGCATAGATCAGGCTGCCGCCGAGGCGCGAGAGCTCGCCGGGATACAGCAGGCAGAGGTGGTCCGCTACGAGGAGAGCCCGGGTCTTCTGGACTCCCTACAGGCCCGGATAACGCCCGAGGAGCCGGAGGCGGTAAAGGTCATCGAGGCAGCCGGCATAGACCCCGCGCCGGAGTTCCAGTACCTGTACCGCCCCGGCTGGTAGAGACTGGCATAGTAGCGTTACGCTAAAAGATACTACGGTAGACTAGCGGTGGTGGCTAACCTTCGGCGTCTTTTTCCGGCAAGCGCTGATTGATGCGTTCTAGGAAAATTTTAAAGTTCTTAAACACGGCAGACATGCGCGCGTGTATCTCAGAAGCACGGGCCTCTTGATCTTCAATCTGCTGTAGTCTCCGTGCTGGAGTAGCGGGGTTGCGTATGGCCTCCGCTAGAGTTCGTGTAACCGACGCAGTGTCCTCCGCAGCCCTTACCACCTCTGGGCTAAAGGTGACAAAGATGTTTGCTCCTTGGACGTATATATGCCGTAAGACTGTAACACTTGCAGTATCCACTAAATCCTCGTGCTCGTCCATGAACCCTAGAGCCTCGTGCTCAATATCGGTCATGTTACCCGAGGTCTGTATATTGGCCTCTGCTTCTTCAGAGAAATAGTCAGAAGGATAGACGTAGTCTTCTTCGCTCTCATCAACTACTCGTATCTCGCCAGCTTCCAACTCGTCATCGGGCAGCACCCTGTAGGATTTGCCAATTTCAAGAGACGCAGGGTAGCCTTCATTATTAACGCAAGGCAATTATACCTCTACTGTATAAGCACTACTAATCCATTCGATCCATTGGAAAAAATTTCATGAACTGAGGGAGGATAATTTGCTCGATATACCTGAGCATGCCGTGAAGCATGTCAACGGCGGGTCTACCCATGATTTCACCGGCTTTGCCAAACGATATATAGAGGGGAGAATTGTACTCCATCTCCATGTCTGGGTCAGGTTCTCTGAGGGTGACGCGGTACAGTTCTGCGCCATGTACGAAAACATCGCTCATCAGCATGTCGTTGAGGACATTGCCGTAGTCGGGGATGAATTCCCCGGAATCATTCCGCTTTCCGGGTCGAGCTTCAATGGAGTCGGAGGCGGCAAGCACGAGATTGAGTGTATTGTGCCTGTCTATGTTGGAGTAATCGTTGAGAAGCCACAAAAGCTCATGTTCGGGGTCGTCTCCAAGATGAGGCTGCAACCCTTTGAGGATTGCGACTGCTTCTTCGGGCATGCCGCTAACCTTGTCAGCGAAACTCCGGGTCAGGCTGGGGTTAGCGTCGGGGGTAAAAGGGTCGTCCTTAAAGATGGGGAATCCCGTTTTTCTCCCAGGGTTGCCATCTCCAACTTCGACCAGCTCCCAAGCCAAGTGTTCAAGCGCGGCTCTCATGTTCTGGAGACAGTCTCCGAGCATGACTGGAATCATTTCGGGAAGCCCTCCTATGATCTCAGCGCGGAGAATGTGAATCGTGTTTTGCGCCCACGGTTCGTGGACGGTGCGATACGGCTTGATCATATGGAACGCTTCGATCTCTCTATTGAGCATCACCAAATGCTGGTACGCCCTGTGAAGCTTGAGTCTGACCCCATGAGGAGGGTAGGAGTTTGGTAAGCTTTCAGACATGAGCGGTAAGAAGAACGAATCTAAGCAAAAGACGCCGAAGGGTCAAGAGATACCTGTTCCAAAGCGCGGCGATTTCTTCCGCAACCTCAAGAAGATAGCCAAGCCAGACTCAAGCGGAGAGCGTCGACCTAAAGAGTAGCGTTCTGAACTGCTGCTGCATCTTGTTGCGGTGGTTGTAGCGGAAGGCGTACTCGTTCAAGTAACCTTGCAAGTGCTTGGACGATACCGAATGGTACACGCCGCTTATGCCGCGCTTAACCAGCGACCAGAACCCCTCTATGGTATTGGTGTGGACGGTCCCGCTCACGTACACCTTTTCGGCGTGGTGTATGCGCCGATGCTGGTAGCCAGAACGGTTCAAGCCGTTGTAGGACTTGAGTTCGTCGGTATAGACGATTGACTCCGGCAGTATCCGCTCTCGTACATGAGGCATCAGGGTTTGCGCCCTAGCATTCTGTACGGTGACGGCGGTGACTTGGCCGCTCCGCTCCACCATGCCGAGTACCGGAGTCTTGTGCGAGTCCTCTGAAGGACGGCCACGCTTGGTTCCGCGACGGCGGCCGCCAACGTAGGTTTCGTCAACCTCGACTTCGCCGGAGAGCGGATTGTCGTCCTGAACCATGAGTTCTTCACGTATGAGCTTCGCCATTCTCCAAGCAGTCTTGTAAGTAACGCCAAGCTCACGCTCTAGCTGCTTCGCGGAGATGCCGCAACGAGTGCTAGTCATCAGGTACATCGCGTAGAACCACAGATGGAGGGAGGTAGACGACTTGTGGAAGATCGTTCCAGCAGTCGGGTGCAAGTGATGCCCGCAAGAAACGCAAGTCCAAGACTGCCGCTGCTGCGAAGTCTGGTAGCGGCGAAAGACACGCTCTACCTCGCAGTTAGAACAGTAAGCGTGTTCGCCGTCCTCGGAGTACCGATTACGCCACAGCCATTCAAGGCAAGCACCGTCGTCGGGGAACTCCTGCATGAACTCCATAAGGGAGTACTGCGAATCCGAGGACTGTGCTCTAACGGGCTTGGCTCTGTTTCCTGGGGCCATATGAGTATAGTACTACAATGCAGTTCTACAGTCAAGGGATAATTACCTAACGCAAACCATAAAGCCAAGAGACGACTGTTGTTCTTGTGTGGTCATAACTAGTCTAAATATCGCTTGATTTTCTCTTCTTGCTTTCCAAGTCCATGGGCCGCATGCTAGTGTATTTCTGCTAGACGCATTTTACCATTGGCGGTCAGCACGGTGGCTACCCCCTTATACTTACGTCAATTGCCCCGCCCGTATGTGGCTTGCAGACGATCCAACTCACGTATCTTGTTGCCAGTCGCTATTACCTCTCTATGAGAGATTTGGCTGGTGATAGTAAATCGCGCCATTGGTAAACGAGATTATCTCAAGTAGTAATGCCAGGCAAATGCGGCTAAACCAAGGTGGATGCCAACAAAGGTCTCTAATCACACTTCTCTTGACCCACCCTTCTCCTCTGCCTAGCATATAGTTCTCGGCACCAGCCGGGATACACGTCAACGGAAAGGGGGAACCGTGAGACGACTACTCTACCTTACGGTCCTAAGCATGTTAGTGGTGGCTATGTCGGCGAACGTGGCTCTGGGTCAGAGCAGAGGGCCGAGCGGCGCGGACGGTTCGTATAACTGCGACGACTTCGACACGCAACCCCAGGCCCAAGCCTACTACGATGGTCAGGGCGGAATATCCGGCGGGGACCCGGACGGTCTCGACCGGGATCAAGACGGCCAGGCATGCGAGGACTCACTACCAGCTGGTGGTGATGGAGGCGGAACTCCTTCCCAGCAAGCTCCGGCATGTCCGGGCAGTGAGGTAAACGTGTTGACGCCAGAAGGAGACTATATCTGCGTTCCGCCGGACATAGAGGACCAGACACCGGCGGAGATAGATGCCGTGGTGAACGATCCCAGGTCGAATGCCGAGACCCCTATAGTCGAGAACCAGGGCGTGCCGCAAGAGGGTGATCTAACCCCTGCTCAGTCTAAGGCTTCTGGCAATGATGTTGACTGCATACAATTCCTCACCCAGGCCGAGGCCCAGGCGGCATATAATGCCGATCCCTCAGACCCTAATGGTCTTGACGCCGACGGTGACGGTATAGCTTGCGAGACTACTGCTTCCCCCGCGGGCGTCATTGAATTCGAGGACGGCACCGTTATCGGTAACGGCAACGATACTCCGTCCGCCCAGCCAGCTGACCCGGCTAACACTGCCACTGGCGCACAGTACGCCGACGATGACGAGGTGACCAACCTCCCAGACACCGGCGGCCTCCCGCTTGGTGGGCTGACGGCCGTCGGGGGCTTCGCCCTCGTAGCTGGTGGCCTACTTCTCAGGCATCGTCTGAGCTAGTCGTAACGTACGCCAGCTTTTCCCGGCCCCTGCCTCGGCGGGGGCTTTTTCTACGCGGCTTGCTTTTTATGCCTTTCGGCTTCGTCGACCGCTTCTATCCACGATCATAGAAAGCCGGGACCGGGCAACCAGGCCCCCCGCACCACAAGCTAGTCCGTGCACTCCTTTCGGGTAGCCGTCCGGCACCACGATCCAGGGAAGGTCGTAGCGGTGGCGCCGCGCTTTCGGATAAGCCCCCCGCAGCAGTTGTTATGATCAAACGAGCTTCAGTTCGGGCTTGCCCGTAAGGGTACGGTTGATTTGATAGAGAGATTGGCTTCTTCCAGAGAGGGCGTAGACATGACGCCCTCTAAAGCAATAACTTCCAAATCCCACTACCCATTAGAACTCCACTAAGCCGCGAAACACAAATGTCAATGCTATGCCTGATGTTTTGTTGTTGCCAGTAGCCTTTTAGACTCAAGGCTCGGCAACCAGCTTGCCGTAAGTGCCGCGGCTGCCGAGCTTTTCAAGCGCTGACGGTACCTCCTCGAAGGGCACGGTCTCGTACACGAGCGGGTCTATCTTGCCGGCGGCGTATAGCCGGGAGAGCTCGCCGTGTACCTGACGGGGCAGCTCCGGCATCACGCGGTTGTAGAGTCCCCAGTGCAGCCCGAGCACCGAGTAGTTCTTCACGAGCGCGTGGTTGGTGGGGGCCTCGGCTATACGGCCCCCGGCGAAGCCGACGACGACTATCCGTCCCTCGAAGGCGACGCAGCGCCGGGAGGCGTCGAAGACGTCACCGCCCACGGGGTCGAAGATGACGTCCGCGCCCCGGCCGCCGGTCGCCTCCTTGACCGCCGACACCACGTCCTCCTCCCGGTAGTCGAGGGCGACCTCCGCGCCGAGATCGCGGCACACGCCGACCTTCTCGTCGCCTCCGGCGGTCGCGATCACCCGCGCTCCGGCGGCGTTTGCGAGCTGTATCGCCGCCGAGCCGACGCCCCCGGCTCCGGCGTGTACCAGCACGGTCTCGCCTTCCCGGAGCGCGGCGCGGCGGTGCAGGCCGAAGTGGGCGGTCTGGTATGTTATGTGCATCGCCGCCGCCTTGTCCGCGGGCATCCCCTCCGGCGCTGGCAGGACGGCATCCCGGGGAACCGCCACGCGCTCCGCCAGGCCGCCCTTCGGGAGCGGGGGCATCGCGATCACGCGCTCCCCGCCGGAGTAAGAGGAACCTTCCCCGGCCCGCACCACCGTCCCGGCGACCTCCGCCCCGGGGGTAAACGGGAGTTCGGGCTTCTCCTGATACTCGCCGCGGCACAGGAGTATGTCGAAGAAGTTGAGCGCGGCGGCCTCCACCTCGACCACGACCTCTCCGGATCCGGGCTCCGGCTCCTCCGCCTCCACCAGCCCGAGCGCCTCTTTCGGGTCTCCGAGCTCCTCTACCCGCCAGGCTTTCATGAGATTCGGCTCCCTCCTCTGATCCCCGCGTTTTCACGGGCGAGCTTAACACTCCCGGAAGGAGTAGTGTGAAGCGGCGCGAAACTTGGTACGGGAGTCGGGAGGGTGTTAGTCTCCGGGCGGTGGATAGGTTGAGCATGGCACCGGAAACACACGGAAGCAGAACAGACTAGAACAGACGAGGAGAGACGTGCTGCGGGTCAGAGACGCTATGACGCGAGAGGTTGCAACCCTGGGGCCGCAGGCCAGCGCGGCCGAGGCGCTCGGCAGGTGCCGGGAGCATGGTATCCGGCACCTGCCGGTGGTCGAGGACGGGAGGCTCGTCGGGCTGGTCTCGGATCGGGATCTGCGCGACGTTAGCCCGCCCCGGGGCACCTCCGACGCGGAGAACACCCTGAGCTGGGTGAGGCTCGTGGACATCATGACCCGCGGCGTGGAGACGGCGCACCCGCTGGACACCATCGAGCACGCGGCGCACAGGATGCACGCCGGGCGTATAGGCTGTCTGCCGGTCGTGGCGGACGGCGAGCTCGCGGGCATCGTGACCTCCTCGGACATGATGCAGACCCTCACCGAGCTCGTCGGGGCCGGGGAGCGGGGGAGCTGGGTCGAGGTCGAGGTGCCGAACGAGCCCGGCTCCCTCGCCGGGGTATCGAAGCTCGTCGGGGAGCGCGGGGTGAACATAGCCGGTATCTTCCTCTCCCCGGCCAAGCAGTCCACCCACCGCATGATCGTGCTCCGCCTTGAACGCACCGACCCCTCTGGCGTGGCGAAAGCCCTCTCCGAAGCCGGATACCGGGCCTACGGCGTCGAGCCCTCCTCTCCGGTGAGCACCGGCTACGAGGAGTCGTAAGAGAGCCGCCAGCTTTCAGCCATCAGTTTCCGGCTAGCGTTACCTGTATCAACGTAAGACTGCCAAGCGTGCGCCCAGTAGTATAAAGATTCCGCCTGTAACGTAGTCTATCCACTTCTTCGCCTTCCGATAGGCGGAGGCCACGGGGGCGAGGGAGAACGCCCAGGCCACGCCCGAAAACCAGCCGGCGGCCATGCAAAAGACCACTAGCAGCGTAGCCGCGTGTACCCACATCGGCGCGTGGACGGGGAACAAGGTTGCGAAAAGACTGCCGAAGAAGGCCATGGCCTTCGGGTTGCCGAGGTTCGTCAGCAAGCCTGCCCGCAAAGCCGAGAGGCCGTCGAGGCCGTCGAGGCGGGCGGTCCCGGCGGATCCGACTACGAGGGGACGCTTGGCGCCCAGG
The DNA here is from genome assembly GCF_001029505.1 of Rubrobacter aplysinae. Taxonomy (NCBI): domain Bacteria; kingdom Bacillati; phylum Actinomycetota; class Rubrobacteria; order Rubrobacterales; family Rubrobacteraceae; genus Rubrobacter; species Rubrobacter aplysinae. The sequence continues at coordinate 59,185 of NZ_LEKH01000001.1, forward strand.
ATGGTCTTCACTCCCAGGTAGGCGAGGTAGAGTGCCCCCGCCACCCTGACAAGGTCGTAGAGCCATCTGGCCTCCGAAAGCAGGACGCTCAGACCGAGCAGGCTACCGACGGCCCACACCGCGCATCCCGTGGCGACGCCCAATGCGGCCATCACGCCGTGTAGCCTCGAGCCGGCGGTGGCGTGCTTGACCGTGACGACGAAGTCCGGGCCGGGGCTAATTATCGTAACCGCCCAGATGCCGGCGAAGGCGAGGATGGTCTGCAAGTACGGGCTCATCGTCATCCTCCCGGTCGCTTCGGCGCTGTCTGGGTTGAATTGGTAGCTACTCGCCCTCCGGCAGGAACAAGCCCTTCACGCCGGGCTTGATGCGGCCCTCGTTATCCAGGTAGTCGCTCCAGGTACGTTTCGGGGTGTAGCCCAGGAGTAGCTCGGCCTTCGTGATGGAGATGCCGGAGGAGTCCTCGCGCGGCAGGTCCCGCACCTCGATTGCGTCGCCGTAGTAGCGGGATACGAGATCCGCCAGCGGGCGGTTGCCGACGTTGTCCGGGGAGGCGATGTAGAAGACCTCGTGGCCGGGCAGCTCGCTCTCTACCGCCAGCACGATGGAGTCTGCGAGGTCGTAGACGTCTATGTAGCTCCAGAGGTTCGGGCTGAGGACGGACTCGTCGCGTACCTGCGGGCCGAGGTTGCGCTCGTAGTTGCCCTCGTGCTGCACCCAGGAGGGCCGGATGGTTATGCACGACATGTCCGAGCGGCGGGTGACGGAGTCCATTAGCTGCTCGCCGAAGTGCTTGGCGAGGGCGTACGGGTCCTGGGGCTTTATGGGGTGCCCCTCGTCCACCGGCACGTAGTCCGGCAGGAATGGCCGCTCGGGGAAGAAGAAACCCGGCACCGTCTCGCTGGAGAGGTTTACGAACCGGCGGACGCCGAAGCGCACCGCCGCCTCCTGCATGTTGAAGAGCGCCATCAGGTTGTTCTCGAAGACGGTGTGGGGCGGGTTGCGGGTCGGCTCCGGGAGTGCGGCGGCGTGGACCACGGCCTCGGCGTTTCTGACCACCGAGTAGGCGTCGCCGGGGTCGGTGAGGTGGGCCTGGGTGTAGCGCGGCTCGCCCTCCTCCAGGCGCTCGAACACCGGCGGCGTTACGTCCACCGCGAGCACGTCGTGTCCCGCCCGCATCAAGGCGGCGACCGCCGCCCGGCCGACCTTGCCCCTGGCTCCCGTTACCACTACCCGCATCGCCATCTCCTCTCGCGCCTACTCATGCCTGCCCGTGTGGACTACGAATACAGAAACAAAGGCCAAAAAGCCGAAGATCTGAAGACTCAAAGATAACCGATGGTATCAGCGGGGCGGCGGATGCGCGGCGTCCGCCAGGGTATCGTCCGGTTCTCCCTACCGCCCGTCTAGCACCGCGCGCCAGAAGTCCTCGTTCTGGCCTGGCTCGAACGTGGTGTAGAGGGAGACGCGGTGTATGAGGCCCTCGTAGCGTTCGCGCAGGGCGTGGCCGAGCTCGTCCGGGGCGGCCTCGACGGCGAAGGCGGAGACCATCTCGTCCGTGATCTCCCGCGGCATCTCTTCCCAGCGCTTCTCGCGGGCCATCCCCGAGAGCCGGTCTCCGACCTCTTCCCAGCCGTGGGCTTCGAGCACCGTGCGGTAGGTCGGGGTGGAGGCGTAGAAGGAGACCTGCTGGCGCACGGCCTCGCGCTGCTTTCGCGCCTCCGCCTCGGTGCCGGAGATCACGAACGCGCTCGTGGCGAGCTCGACTGCCTCGGGGTCGCGGCCCTCTGCTTTGGCACCCTCGGCGATGGCGGGCTTTACCGTGTCTCGCACGTACGCCGGGCTGTGGAACGGGTGGACGTGGAAGCCGTCGCAGAGCTCTCCGGCGAGCCGGGCGAGGCGCATATTGACCCCGGCGATGTACACGGGAATCTCCGGCTCCTGTATGGGGCCGGGGTTGAAGAACGGGCTGAGGAGGGTGTGCTGGTAGAACTCGCCCCGGTAGTCGAGCCTGCCGTCGCCCTGAAAGGCAGCCCAGATCGCGCGCAGCGCCCGGATATAGTCCGCGAGGCGGGCGGCGGGCTTCTCGAACGGCATAGAGAAGCGGCGCTCGACGTGGGCCCGCACCTGGGTGCCCAGGCCCAGGATGAAACGCCCACCGGAGAGAGTCTGCAGGTCCCAGGCGAGCTGTGCCGTGACCATCGGCGAGCGGGAGAAGGCGATGGCGACGGAGTTTCCGAGGCGCATCGTCCGGGTGTTCGGGGTGGCTATCGCGAGCGGCAGGAAGGAGTCGTGCTTGGTCTCGCTGGTCCACAGCCCGTCAAAGCCGAGTTCCTCCGCCGCGCGTGCCGTATCCCCGATACCGTGGATGCCGCTTTCGACCCCGAGCCCTACGTCTATCTTCATCCGCCACTCCTCCCGTGCGTCCCTTACACCCCGTTTGTTTCAGGGTAGCAGGATCAGCTTCCCGGTGGTCTCCCGGCCTTCGAGGTCGCGGTGCGCCTGCGCCGCATCTTGGAGGTGATACGCGCCGCCGATGCGCACGTCGAGGTTGCCCTGCCCGATCCAGGAGAAAAGGCTCTCCGCCCGCCACAGAAGCTCCTCCCGGTCGGCGGAGTACTGGCCCAGAGAGGGCCGGGTGACGAACAGCCCGCCCTTGGAGTTCAGGGTCTGTAGGTCGAGCGGCGGCACCGGGCCGCTGGACTGGCCGTAGAGCACCAGATACCCGCGTCTCTTCAGGCTGTCCAGGCTGCCCTCGAAGGTCGCCTGCCCGACGGAGTCGTAGACCACGTCCACGCCCTCGCCGCCGGTAAGCTCGCCGACGCGGGCCGCGAAGTCCTCTCTCTCGTACAGGATCACCTCATCGGCCCCGGCGGAGCGGGCGAGCTCCGCCTTCTCCTCGGTGCCGGCGGTCCCGATCACGCGCGCACCTCGCATCTTCGCGAGCTGAACCAGCAGCAGCCCAACGCCCCCGGCCGCGGCGTGGACGAGGGTGGTGTGGCCTTCCCTTAGCGGGAACGTGGAGTGCGAGAGGTAGTGGGCGGTCATGCCCTGGAGCATCACCGCCGCCGCGACCCGCGCCTCGACCATCGTCACGTTTACCGGCACGAGCTTCCACGCCGGGACACAGACGTACTCCGCGTACGCACCGGGGCTCATGGCAAACGCCACGAAGTCCCCCGCCGAAATCTCCTCCACGCCCTCCCCGACGGCGTCTACCTCGCCGGAGCCCTCCAGACCCGGGATGAAAGGTAGCTGGCCGGGATACGCTCCGGTGCGCTGGTACACGTCTATGAAGTTTACGCCCGCCGCCGAGACCCGTATCCGTGCCTCTCCCGGACCGGGCTCCGGCGCGGGTAGATCCTCGTAACGCAACGTCTCCGGCCCGCCGTACTCGTTGACCTTGATGCCCTTCACAAAACCTCCTCAGCATTCCTCGCCCCGAATACCAGTGTGGCGCATTGTATAGGGTCATGTTCCGGTGGGCTCCACGGCCCCGACGGTGTCCGCTGGTATACTCAGTCGGTGCAAGAGCAGGTGCGAGAGCAAGAATCTCCATCCGGCGGACCCCCGGTGACTAACCAGTGACCATCGTTGCAATCCTGGCGGTGCTCCTGTTCCTGGTCTCAGTGAATGCCCTGTACGTGGGGGCCGAGTTCGCGGCTGTCGGAGCACGGCGGGTGCGCATCCGGGAGCTGGCCGACGAGGGTGACCGGCTCGCCCGCCAGCTTCTGCCGGTGGTCGAGGACCGGGCGCAGCTCGACCGCTACATTGCGGCGTGCCAGATCGGGATCACGCTATCCAGCATCGTGGTCGGTTTCTACGGGCAGTCTCGGCTCACGCCGATAGTCGCGCCGCTGCTGGTCGGGTTAGGGGTGGGAGAGGGCACGGCGGCGACCGTAACACCGGTCGGGCTGCTCCTGGCGCTGACATTCTCCCAGGTGGTGCTCGGCGAGTTGTTGCCGAAGTCCATTGCGATCCGCTACCCGGAAAGAGTCGCCCTCTCCACCATGCTGCCGATGCGCTACTCGCTCGTCGGGCTCCGCCCGTTTATCTGGGCGCTCAACGGCTCGGGTCTCTTCTTGATGCGGCTCCTGGGCCTCAGGAGCGAGACCGAGCATAGCCACATCCACTCGCCGGAGGAGCTTGAGATGCTCTTCCGCGAGAGCGCACAGGGTGGTCTCATAGACGCCGAGGAGCGCGAGATGGTGGAGAACGTGCTCCACCTCGAAGAGCGGGTCGCGCGGCAGATCATGGTACCGCGAAACCGGATCGTCGCCGCGCCGGTGGATACCCGGCCGGAGGAGCTCCTGGTGCGGCTCGCGGGTTCGCAGCACACGCGGTTCCCGGTCTACGAGGGCAACCTCGACCACCTCGCCGGTATCGTCCACCTGCGTGACCTGTACCTCTTCGCCCGCGAGAGCCCGGACGGCGACCTGCGGGAGATACTGCGCGAGATACCGCTGGTGCCGGAGTCCGTAACGGTCTGGGACCTGTGGAGGATGCTCGGCGAGCGCCGCAGCTACGTGGCGGCCGTCTTCGACGAGCACGGCGGAGTCTCTGGCCTGATCACGATCGAGGACGTAGTAGAGGAGGTTTTCGGCGAGCTGCGCGACGAGTTCGACCGCGAGGAGCGCGACATTATTAGCGAGGAGCGCGGTGAGCGCACCCGGCTGCGCGGCGACCTGCTGGTCTCGGTAGCCAACAGCCGGCTGCTGCTGAATCTCCCGGAGGAAGCCGACACCGTCGGCGGGCTCGTGCTCGACCGGCTGGGGAGGCTGCCGGAGCCCGGAGACGAGGTCGTGGCCGGCGGAGCCAGACTCCGGGTCGAGGCCGTGCGGGAGAATGGCGTAGAGGAGGTTAGCGTCCCCAGGGCCGACCGGCCGCCCTCCAACGGAGGGCCCCCAGACGTGGCCGCCGGAGGCGAGGGCTCGTGAGCGCGGTATTGTTGCCGCTTGCGGTCATAGCGTTCCTCATCCTGATGAACGGACTATTCGTCGCGGCAGAGTTCGCCATAGTCGGGGCCAGCCGCACGCGGGTCAAGAGCATGGCCGAGGGCGGGAGCCGGGCGGCCCGCTACGTGCGGCGCGTGCTGCACAGCCCGGCGAACCAGGACCGCTACATCGCCATAGCCCAGCTCGGCATCACGCTCGCCACCATCGGGCTCGGCATGTACGGAGAGCCCTCGATAGCGGGCTGGATCTATGGTCCGCTGGAAGAGGGCTTCGGTCTGGGCACGGCGCTCGCCCACACCATAGGAACCGTGCTCGCCGTGAGCATCATGACCTACTTCCACGTCGTGATCGGGGAGATGATCCCGAAAGCCCTCGCCCTCCAGACGCCGGAGCGGACCGCCGTGCGGGTCTCGTCCGCGATGCGCTTTGCCGGGCTCGCCTTCCGCCCAGCGGTGTGGCTGCTCAACGGGGTCGCCGTGGAGCTGCTGAAGCTGCTGCGCATACCGACCAGCGGCGGCGAGGGACGCTCCTACTCCTCCGAAGAGCTAGAGAATCTCGTCGAGGAGAGCCGTGAGGGCGGCGCGATAGCCGAGAGTCAGCAGCGCCTGATCTCGAACATCTTCGACTTCGGCGAGCGGAGGGTCCACCAGGTGATGACCCCGCGCACGAGGGTCGTCGGCATACCGCTTGGCAGCGGCCCCGAGGAGGTCGAGCATAGCGTGCGGGAGTCCAAGCACACCCGCCTGCCGGTCTACGACGGCGACCTCGACCACACAGCAGGTATTCTGCACGTAAAGGACTTCATCCAGTGGCAGCTCCGCGGCGTACGCAACGGCGATGGCCCGGAGCGCAGTGAGCCGGGTTTCGAGCTGGAGTCGTTGCTGCGCCGCGCCCCGCGCGTTACCGAGAGCGCCCCGGCCGAGGACGTGCTCGCGGCCTTGAAGCGCCTGCGGGTGCATATGGCGGTCGTCATGGACGAGTACGGCGGCACGGCGGGCATCGTTACGCTGGAGGACCTGATCGAGGAGGTCGTCGGTGAGGTGCGCGACGAGTTCGACCGCGGCGAGGAGCCGGAGCTACAGGCGCTCGGAGATGGCACCCTGCTCGCCAGGGGTAGCGTGCTGCTGGAGCAGGTGAACGAGCTTTACGGCACGCGGCTGGACTCCGGGGAGTTCGACACCCTGGCCGGACTGATCATAGAGAGGCTCGGACGTCCGCCAGGTCAGGGCGACGTGGTGGACGTTGACGGCGCCAGCCTGGAAGCAGTCCAGGTAGAAGGTCTCGCTATCTCCCGCGTGCGGGTGGTGCCGGACGCCGCCGGGCCGGAGGAGCCGGATCAACCGGCTCAGAGCCCGTAACCTGCCTGGTCGTGGACCTCACGCGTCGCCCTGGAGTGTAGCTTCCGCAGAGCCTGTGTAAAGCCGGTGCTCTGGTATATTTGGGCGCAGGTGTAGTGGGGGCTGTTGAAAGGGGCGGGAACATGGCCACGGTACGAGAGGCTACCCTGGATCTCCTGCGATCCCTGGGGATGACCACGGTCTTCGGAAACCCGGGCTCGACGGAGATCCCGTTCCTGAACGACTTCCCCGAAGACTTTACCTACGTCCTCGGCCTGCAGGAGGCGAGCGTCCTCGGTATGGCAGACGGCTACGCCCAGGGCACCGGCGGGCCCGCGCTCGTGAACCTCCACACCGCCCCCGGCCTCGGGAACTCTCTAGGAAACCTCGTGTCGGCGTGGCATAACAAAGCGCCACTCGTGGTGACGGCGGGCCAGCAGGACCGGCGGCACGTGGCTAAAGAGCCTTTGTTGACCGGAAAGCTCGTGGATCTCGCACGGCCCTACGTGAAGCGGGCGGTGGAGCCTCTGCGGGCGGAGGACGTGCCGGGGGAGATCCTGCGCGCCTACCATACCGCCTCGCAGCCGCCACAGGGTCCGGTATTCGTCTCCATCCCGATGGACGACTGGGATCGGGAGGCTACCGAGGAGCTACACCCGGAGCGGGAGGTCGTCGGAGCACCATCTCCGGACCCGGCGGCGCTCGACCGGGTGACCGAGGCCCTGCGGTCGGCCGAGAGCCCGGCCATCGTCGCGGGGTCCGGGGTGGACCGGAGCGGGGCTTTTTACGAGGCGGCGGAGCTCGCCGAGCGGGCCCGGGCGGCGGTATGGACGGATCCGATCTCGGGCCGCGCCGGGTTTCCGCAGGATCACCCGCTGTACCGGGGCCAGCTCGCCCCGGCTCAGGCGCAGCTAGCAAAGCAGCTCTCCGGCCACGACGTGGTACTCGTGCTCGGTGCACCGGTATTCCTGTACTACCCGTACGTCCCCGGCCCGACCCTGGAGGAGGGCACCCGGCTCTTCCACGTCACCGAAGACCCGCAGGAGGCGGCCCGCGCCACGCTCGGCACCAGCATCGTCGGGGACGTCGGCGCGGCGGTCCGGCATCTCGCCGGACGGCTGCCGGAAGGAGAGAGACTGGCGAAGAACTCCCCTCCCGAGACGCCGGAGAAGGGCGACCCTATGAGCGTGGCGTACGCGATGCACGCGCTCGGGGAGGCGCTGCCGCCGGAGGCCGTGATCGTGGACGAGTCCATCTCCAGCAACCCGCAGCTAAAGCGGTACGTTACCGCCAAGAGTCCCGGCGGCTACTATACTTCCGCCGCCGGTGGGCTCGGGTGGGCGATGCCCGCCGCCGTCGGGCTGAAGCTCGCCTCGCCCGAGAGGCCGGTGGTGTGCGCCATCGGGGATGGATCGGCGATGTACTCCGTGCAGGCGCTGTGGAGCGCCGTCAGGTACGGGGCTCCGGTCGTCTTCTACGTCATAGACAACTCCGGCTACTCCATACTCAAGGGCTTCCGGGACGCGCTCGGGGCGGAAGGTGTGCCGGGCCTCGATCTGCCGGGCGTGGACGCGGTGCGGGTTGCGGAGGGGCTCGGCTGCGCGGGCGAGAACGTCTCCGGGGCGGACGGGTTGCCCGGTGCGATCCGGCGCGCCCTCGTTTCGGGGGAGCCGTACCTGCTGAACGTCGCCGTCGATCCGACCCCTCCGCCGCTGCTTGGCGGGTAGGCCCCGGGTGGGGAGCAGGACGGATTGAGCCGCCGCAGACTGGTGCTGGCCGGGCTCGTGATCCTGCTCGTGGCGGTCGCCGTGGCCGCCCGGACGACCGGGCTGGCGGAGTATCTACGGCCCGGAAATTTGGGGCTCTTGAGAGATTGGATCTCGGGTCTCGGCCCCGCCGGTCCCGTCGTGTTTATCTGCGGGTACGCCGTCGCCACCGTCGCGTTCTTGCCGGGTACCCCGCTCACGCTGCTCGCCGGGCTGCTGTTCGGGGCGTTTCTCGGCACGACCTACGCCTTTACAGGGGCCATGATCGGGGCCGTACTCGCCTTTCTGGTGGCCCGGTACGCCGCCCGGGACCTCGTGTCCTCCTGGGTGCAGCGTAACGAGCGTCTCAGGCGGCTCGACGCCGGGGTGGAGCGTCAGGGCTGGCGGATGCTGGTCATAACGCGGCTCGTGCCCGTCTTCCCGTTCAACCTGCAGAACTACGCCTACGGGCTTACCCGCGTCCGGCTCTCCACCTACGCTCTCGTCTCCGGCGTGTGCATAGTGCCCGGCGTCGCCGTCTACGCCTTCGCGGGCGGCTCTCTCGGCTCGCTCTCCACGGACGACAACCTCGGACGGGTCTTCATCTACCTCGGGGTGGCGGCCGTGATCTTCGTCGCCCTCTCCTTCGTGCCCGGAATAGTCCGGCGCAGGACCGCCGCCGTTGAGATCGAGGCGGACGAGGCGGACGAGGCGGACGAGACCCCGGAGAGACAAGATGAGCCCGAACCCCTGCAAGGAGAGGATAAGCGATGAGCGACGACGACCGATCCGATCCGCAGGCGCTGCATGCATTGGAGGGCCACAAGTACGTGAGGCTTACCACCTACCGCCGCGACGGCCGGGAGGTCGCAACCCCCGTATGGTTCGCCTTCCCGGACAACGCCGCAACCGGCGACAGGGCCTACGTGGTTACGGGCCTGGACTCCGGCAAGGTAAAACGCATCCGGGCCGGCTCTCCGGTGGATCTCACCCCGAGCGACTGGCGCGGACGGCCTCTCCGGGACGCCGGGACCGTCCGCGCCGGGGCGCGTCTCCTATCGGACGAGGAGTCCGGGGCCGCGGAGGCGGCCCTGTCGAAGAAGTACGGCTACCAGTACCGCGCCTTCGAGTTCGTGGAGGGCCGCATGTCCCGCAACCCCTCAGAGCGGGTTTTCCTGGAGCTTACGCCGCAAGGAGCACCGGGCTAGAAACGCGCCCGAGCGGGGAAAGCCCGGAGTATAGCTCTAGCAGCTAGAGTCCTTCGGCTTTGGCACGGCGAGGCCGAAGAGCGGGCGGAGCTTGAGGCCGGCGTAGGTACCCACGAGCGCCATCGCCGCCCAGAGCCAGCCGTGCAGCGAAAGCGAGGCGACGCCGCCGAAGTACGCCCCGATGTTGCAGCCGTAGGCCAGCCGCGCCCCGTAGCCCATCAGGATGCCACCGATCAGGGCGGCAACCACGGTCTTCGGGGGTATCCGCCTGTGTATGACGAACGTGCCGCCGATCGCGGAGGCGACCAGGGCCCCGAGGATTATGCCGAAGTTGGTCACCGTCGTGGCGTTTGCGAGGATGGACTGCCCTAGCGGTGCGGGGTCGGCGGCCCAGTAGGTCCACGAGGCGACGTCCACGCCGAGGCCGCCCGCTATCTTCGAGCCCCACAGCGCGAACGCCCCGGTCACGCCCCAGGGCTTGCCGCTGACCACCAGGACGGCGGCGTTCAGCCCGGCGAGCGCCAGCGCCCCGACCCACAGCGGCCAGGTGCCGCGCACGACGCGCCCCAGACCCTGCGCGCTCGGCTTGCGGCTCACGGGCGGCGGGCTCTTCCTGCGGGAGATCAGGGTTACCACGGCGACTATCGCCCCGATAAACAGTACCTGCACCAGTGCGCCGCCGGCGTATCCGAGCCCGGTCTCACCGAGGCCGATCGTGGCCCAGTTGAACGCGTCTTGCGTCCAGAAGCCCCAGTGCCAGGCGCCGAGGACGGAGCCCACGACGAACCCGCCGAGGGTCAGGAGTATCGCCGTCTGGCCGCTGCCAACGGTGTAGAGCGTACCTGAGGCGCAGGCGCCGCCGAGCTGCATCCCGAGCCCGAACAGGAAGGAGCCCACGACGACGCTGACCCCGATGGGCGCTATGTAGCCCGTCGGCTCGACCCCGAAGAGCCCGGCTCCGGCGGCGAGTATCGGGGCGAAGATCATGCTCGCCACCGCGAGCATCAGCATGTGCGCCTTGAGCCCCGCTCCCTGACCGACCGCCACCAGCTGCCGGAACGCCGAGGTGAACCCGAAGCGCGCGTGAAACAGCGCCACACCCAGAAGTGCCCCGAGAACGTACAACACGCTCTGCTGCAAGCCCTGGCTCGACAGGATCACGTACCCGAGCAGCGCCATCCCGGCGATCCCGGTCGCCGCGACCCCGGTGCGGGGCGGAGGCAGGGTATCGGCTATTCTGCCGGAGCCCGCCCCGGCCTCGGCATGTTTGCCCCGGCCAAGGTCGTCCGGCCGTGGAGCGCCTCTCGTATCCCGCGTATCCTGCACCTGAAGCCTCCGAACCTCATAAAACTTACGAACTCTACAAAGAAGCTACAAAACCCTGAAACCCTATAAAACGTGTCGGAATTTAAACAGGGCGCGGACCGATTTCAAGAGATCCAGGCCCGGAGAAGCTCGAAGAGGTTCGGAAAGGCTCGGAGGAGTTATGCGGTGTTGGGTTCCTGGATCTCCGGCAGCTCGTAGCGGCGGTGGGCGGCGGCGAAGAACACGGCGCCGTGGGTCGTGACGCTTTCGACCTCGAAGCTCGCCTCTTCTAGCAGGGACTCGACGCCTTCGCCGGTAAAGAAGCGGACGCCGCCGACCGAGAGCAGGCGTTGCAGGTTCACGCCGCGCCGGGTCCCGGATTTCAGGATGCCCATGATCGCGATCCTGCCGCCCGGCTTGAGGATACGGGCGCATTCCCGGAGGGCGAGCGCGGGGTCTCCGAGCTCGTTCAGGGTGCCGCCGCAGACCACGCCGACGAAAGAGGAGGACTGGAAGGGTAGCTCGTGGGTGTCGGCGCGGGCGAAGGAGGGCGTAGTGCCGGCTGCCAGCGAGCGGCTCGTCGCCTCCCGGAGCATGTTGGGGGAGATGTCTATCCCGATCATGTCAGACTCCCTGGAGAGCTCGTCGAGCACCAGCGAGAGGCCCCGGGTGTAGAGCCCGGCGGAGCACCCGAGGTCGAGGTAGGTCCCCGAGCGGTCGAGCTCCACCATCTCGGCGATGAGGTCCACCTCCCGCTCGTTGGAAAACCGCTTGCCGGTGAGGAGATCCAACGAGCGGGTCCGCCACACGGGCTCGTACAGCCGGCCCGCGCCGGGCGCGAAGTTCGAGAGGTTGGCGAGGTTCGAGGCCCCCTTCGAGGCGCCCCCGCGAGACTCCAGGAGATCGAGATACCCGCGCTTGATCTCGTAGTTCGTCCCCGAGCGGGAGCGGGTCCTGCCGCGCACTATCACGCCCTCCCGCTCCACGCCGGAGATAAACACGAGTCCGGCGGGGACCGAGGGCTCGGGCCGGACCAGTTCGAGGCTCGTTTTTCGGAACACTTATCTCTCCGGATCTCCTCGGTTACTCAGCCTCCGCGGCCCCCGCGGCGGCCCTTCCGCCCCGCGCGCCCGCTCAGACGGGCGTCGAAGCCTCTCACCGAGTCCACGAAGGCGTTGTCCTGGCTCTCCTGGCCGGTTCTCGTCCCGGAGGAGTACAGCGGCGGGTAGCCCCCATCGTGGAAGAGCAGCGGCCCTCTGCGAGCGTCGCCCAGGTGTACGGCCACCACCCGGCCCAGAAACAGCTCATGATCCCCGCCCGGATATGCCGCTTCCAGCTCGCACTCGATGGCCGCCAGGGCGCCGGCGGCGAGCGGGGCGCCGGTCCGGCCGTAGCCCCCGCCGAGCGAGTGGACCGCCGAAAGACCGCTCGAACGCTCCGGCGAGGCGAAGAGCCTGGAGAGACCTTCCTGATTCGCCGCCAGGAGGCTCACGGCGTAGTACCCGCACTCCTTGATGCGGGGTGAGATCCTGGTCTCCCGGTGGACGCTCACCAGAAAAAGCACCGGGTCGAGCGAGACCGAGATCACGGCGTTCGCCGTCATACCCTCTGCGGCCTCTCCGTGGCCGCTGGTGAGCACGGTTACGCCCGTCGGGAACGTGCCCATCGCCTCCCTGAGCGCCGCCGCCCCGGGCTCCCTGGAGTCCCAGACGAAGCCTCCGTTTTCCATGCTCTCTCCGTCTACGGACATCTGGTCTCTCCCGGTACACCCCGAAGGCACGCGATCGGCTACGACGCAACTGGCTCCAAAGCCACACACAGGCTCCCGGAGCTCCTGAAATCGCCCCGAAAGCGCCATCCGAGGCTACTACGCCGGGGGTGCTTCCACAAGTGCCGTTAGTGCAGCCGGAGCCGCCCCTCGCTGGAAGGGCCCGGAGGCTAGCCGGGCAGGCTCTCTATCACCCCGTCGAGCACGAACTGCACGGCGAGCGCCGCCAGGAGCACCCCGAGCACCCGCGAGAACACGTCCGAGCCGGACTCGCCGAAGATGCCCATTATGCGCGGCGCCAGGAGCAGCGAGACCAGAGTCAGGGCCAGCACGAACAGGAGCACCCCGAGAAACACCGCCGTCTCCCCAGCGTCGGCCCCGCCCGTGTACAGGAGCACCGTGGCCAGAGCCCCGGGACCGGCTATAAGTGGTATCGCCAGCGGGAAGACCGCGACGTCCTCGTGCGTACCGGGCTCGTCCTCGGGCGTGGGGCGGACGTTCGAGGGCCTGCCGAAGATTATGTCCACCGCCACCAGGAAGAGCAGCACACCGCCCGCGATCCTGAACGCCGGCAACCCTATGCCGAGCGCCGCCAGCAGTGCGTCGCCCACGAACGCGAAGACGAGCAGTATTGCCGTCCCCAGCGCGACGCCCCGCACCGCCTGGATGCGCCGCTGGCGCTCGGGAATGCCCCGCGTAAGCGCCACGAACAGGGGCGCGAGCCCTACAGGGTCCACCACCACGATCAGCGTCACCAGCGAGTTGAGCATTATCTCCGGCACGACCGGGGATTATACGGACCTTACGGGGCTTTAAGGAGGCCAGATAAGCGAGGGTCACGCCTCCCGCCCGGATGCCCGCCACGAGCCGCGCAGCTTCCGGGCGCGGGAGATCAGGCTCTCGCCCGTCTCCAGCGTGGCCGCCCCGTAGACCTCGCCGAGCTCCGCCGCGAGCGCCCGGATCACTTCATCCACCCCGAGCGGGCCGTTCTCGCCGGCGAGGTCTCCTACCCCTTCCGGCCGGAACGGCAGCCCGAGCGCCGGGTAAAGCTCGGACAACACCCTCCTTATTTCCTCCGTCTCGGAGACCAGGATCAGGGCCTCCACCCGGGCCGCCCGCTGGGCGACGCGCTGCGCGAGACCGGCGACCTTGATCCCGCCCGCACCTCCCGACCTCACCGAGTACGCCCCCGGACAGAACTCCCTCTCTACCCCACCGGCCTCGGCGTCAACGCCGAGGCCGCGCAGCGCGGAGACGAGCACGCCGGAGCCTTCCGCGTACCGCTCGTACAGGCCTTGGCGCAGATCCCGCACCGGAAACGTCATGGAGAAGGAGAGCGACCCCCGGTTGGCCGCCACCGCACCCCCGCCCGAGTTCCGCACCAGCACCGGAAAGCCGAGCCCCGCCATCCGCTCTCTCGCCTCCTCAAAGCCGGTCAGCCGGGTCTCCGGGCGTGTGACGCCCACGTAACGCGCCGAGGACCACAGCAGGGCGGTAGGGCCGCGCCGCCCGGAGCCGACCTCCTCCAGCACCGCCTGCTGCAGACCGAACCCGTCCTCGGGGTCGTCGAGCTTCTCCGGGATCAGCACCTCCACGATGCTAAGATAGCAGCCGGAGATGAACCGCGAGAGACTAGAAAAACGCGCCGGGGGAGAAGACCGGGGACCGTGGAAGGTCCTCGGGTCGAGCGCGGTGTACGAGAATCCCTGGATCTCGGTCCGCGAGGACCGGGTCGTGCGTCCCGACGGCGAGCCGGGCATCTACGGCGTGGTCCACTACAAGAACCTGGCCGTCGGCGTCCTGGCGGTCGAGGACGACCACCTCTACCTCGTCGGGCAGTACCGCTATCCTCTGGGGGCCTACTCCTGGGAGATACCGGAGGGTGGCTGCCCCGAGGATGAGGAGCCTCTCGAAGCCGCCCGGCGCGAGTTGGCGGAGGAGACCGGCCTCGTGGCCAGAGACTGGCGGCTACTCGGCGAGGCCCACCTGTCGAACTCCGTGAGCGACGAGTACGGGGTGTGGTTCGTCGCCACCGGCCTCGAAGCGGGCGAGCGCCGGCCCGAGGGCACGGAGGAGCTAGCCGTGCGCCGCGTACCCGTGGGCGAGGCGCTGGAAATGGCCTCCGACGGCAGGATCACGGACGCCCTCAGCCTCGTCGCAATCATGGGCTACGCGCTGGGCCGTCCCGCTTCCCGCGATGCCGCCGTTTGATCCCGGCGGCCCGGATAGTGGCGCGATGAAGGTGCTCGCGCTCGCGGGCGGGGTGGGGGGCGCGAAGCTCGCCGCCGGGCTGGAGGCAGCGTTGCCGGGCGGGGATCTCACGGTCGTCGTGAACACCGCCGACGACTTCGACCTCTGGGGGCTGCGCATCTGTCCGGATCTCGACACGGTCATGTACACCCTCGCGGGCCTTGCGAACCCCGAGACCGGCTGGGGGTTAGCCGGGGAGACCTTCGACTCTCTGGAGATGCTCGGCCGCTACGGCGAGGACACCTGGTTCTGGCTCGGCGACCGGGACCTCGCAACCCACCTGCTCCGCACCTCGCGCCTGCGCTCCGGCGAAAGCCTTACCTCCATAACCCGCGACCTGGGCCGCCGCCTCGGGGTACGGAGCGAGATCCTGCCGATGTCCGACGACCCGGTCGCGACCGTGCTCGACACTCCCGCCGGGCCGCTGGAGTTCCAGGAGTACTTCGTCCGGCGCGGCCAGCGCGACGAGGTGCGCGGCGTAGAGTTCCGGGGCGTGGACGAGGCCAGACCCACGAGGGCCGTCCTCGACGGCATCCGGGAGGCCGACGCCATAGTGCTGTGTCCCTCGAACCCGGTCGTAAGCCTCGGCCCGATACTGGCCGTGCCCGGGGTGGGCGACGCGTTGGCGGCCTCCTCGGTTCCGAAGGTCGCCGTCAGCCCGATCGTCGGTGGCCGGGCGCTCAAGGGTCCGGCCGACCGGATGCTCTCCTCGACCGGACACGAGTCCTCCGCCACCGGGGTGGCGCGGTTCTACGCCGGCCTCATAGACGCCCTGATAATGGACGCCGCCGACGCGGGGGAGGAGTCCGAGATAGAGGGGCTGGACGTACGCCCTTACCTCACGGACGCCGTGATGCACGACGAGCCCGACCGGGCACGGCTGGCCCGCGAGGTGCTGGACGTCGCCGAGGGTCTGAGCGTGAGGCCCGAATGAGGCGCGGATGAGGTGCGGATGAGCGCCGGACGAGAGCTGGAGAGGACCTTCGCCGCCGTGCCGGTAAAGGACCTGCTCGGCACCAAGAGCCGCCTCGCGCCCGCCCTGGGCCCGGGCAGCCGGGCCGGGCTCACGCTGTACATGATGAAGCACGTCGTCTCCGTGTTGCGGCTCGCCGGGATACCACCGGCGAACCTCTGCGTCGTGAGCCCGGACAAGCTGGTGCTGGAGACCGCCGCCGAGGCCGGGGCCGTGCCGCTGCCCCAGAGCACGAGCGGCCTCAACCCGGCTCTCGAAGAGGCGCGGGAGTGGGCCTTGTCGCGAGGGGCGGCCTCGTTGCTCGTGCTCCCCGCCGACCTGCCTCTGATCCGGACCGACGACGTCGAGAGCGTGCTCCAGGCTGGGGAGGAGACGCCGGTCACCCTGGCGCCGGACGCGGCGCGCTCCGGTACCAACGCCCTGCTCCTAGAGCCCCCGGATGCGATACCTTTCCTCTTCGGCAGCGGCAGCCGCCGGGCTCATCTGGACGCCGCCCGGCGTCGCGGGCTCGGTGCCGGCGAGTGCCCTTTGCCCAACCTCTCCTTCGACATAGACACCGTGGGAGACCTCTCTCAGTTCGACGTGCCCGAGGAGCTCCGCGTCCCGGATGGTCCGAGTGGTATAGACAGCGTGTTCTCCCGGGGAAAGGGCCGGGCTTGACGGTCGAGATCATACCCGTCCACGGTCTGCCCGAGGTGCGGCCCGGGGCCGACCTCTCTGCTCTCGTGGCCGGGGCCGCCGGCCTGCGCGACGGCGACGTGCTGGTGGTCACGCACAAGATCGTGAGCAAGTCCGAGGGCCGGATCGTGGCCCTCTCCGGCGTCGAGCCTTCGCCGTTCGCCCGGCAGTTCGCCGCCGAGCACGGCAAGGACCCGCGTCAGACCGAGGTCGTCCTGCGCGAGTCGCGGCGTATCGTGAAGATGGACCGGGGCGTCCTCATCACCGAGACCCACCACGGCTTCGTCTGCGCCAACGCCGGGGTGGACGCCTCAAACGTGCCCGGAGAGGACGAGGTGTGCCTGCTCCCTCTGGACCCGGACGCCTCCGCCGCGAGGCTCCACGCCGCCCTCCGGGACCGCCTCGGCATAACCGTGCCCGTCGTGGTCTCCGACTCCTTCGGGCGGCCCTGGCGCGAGGGCATAACCAACGTGGCCCTCGGCGTGGCCGGGATGAGGCCCCTCGCCGACTACCGGGGCCAGACCGACCCCCACGGCTACCCGCTGGAGGCCAGTATCCTAGCCGTCGCCGACGAGCTCGCCTCGGCCGCCGAGCTGGTGGTCGGAAAGACCTCCGCCGTACCGCTCGCCATCGTAAGAAACTACGGATACGAGCCCGGCGGCGGCAGCGGCGCGGAGCTGGTAATGAGCCCGGACAAGGATCTCTTCAGATGATCCCGAGCTGTGGAAACGGCCCCTCAAAACGAGAATTTTTCTAAATCCGACAAAATTTATCGTATTTTGCGTTGACGGAGCGTGGAGCGTTGCTTAGCATCTGCTTCGTGACTTTCAGAGCCACAGCCGCGCCCTGGTCCCGTGGGCGGAGAGGTTTCTACTCCGGCAACCCCGGCGTTCGATGTATGGGCCCCGCCTAGTCCACCCCATTTTGCAACCGGGTGCCGGTATCTAGCATGTCGCTCCGGCGAACCCACCACTCTCGGCTCTATTTCAGGAAAGGGTTTAACAGTGTCCAAAGCTCTTACAGCCCGATCGCGGGGCTCGTCAACCGGGCTAACAGCGTTAACGGCGTCCGCGGGCGACGCCGGAGAAACTTCGATCCCAGAAGCCCGCCAACGCCTGGAACAGGAAGTGGAAGAGGCCGCCTCGGAGCTCGAGGCGCGGCCGGCCGAGGAGATACTGCACTGGGCCGTCGAGCGATTCGGGAGCGATCTCGCGCTCTCCGTCTCCTTCGGCGGGCCGGAGGGTATGGTACTTCTGGACATGCTCTCCAGGACGGTGGATCGTACCCCCGGGCTCGCCGCGGATCGCGAGGCGCGGCCGACGGTCATAACGATGGATACGGGTTTTCTCTTCTCAGAGACCGTGCGCTTCCGCGAGAAGACGATGCGCCGCTACAAGAACCTGAACCTGCATGTCGCGCGCCCGGCGCTTACGGTGGAGGAGCAGGTCGAGCGGTACGGGGTCGGGATGTACGGTTGCAAGCCCGACACGTGCTGCAAGATCCGAAAGGTCGAGCCCATGCGCCGCACGCTCGAAGACTATGAGGCCTGGATGACCGGCATCCGCCGCGAGCAGACCGAGAATCGCGCCGCCACGCCGGTCGTGACCGTGGATGAGCAGTTCGGCAAGGCAAAGGTCGCGCCGCTCGCCGGCTGGACGGCCGACGACGTGGAAGGCTACGTCGAGGCTCACGACGTGCCGGTTAACCCGCTGCTCAACCAGGGCTACAACAGCATCGGCTGCTGGCCCCAGACCCGGCCCGTGGGCGAGGGCGAGGACTGGCGCGCCGGGCGCTGGTCCGGCTCGGGCAAGACCGAGTGCGGCCTGCACCTCGCGGACGACACGGGAGGCGAGTAGCCTTGCAGTTTCTCAGAGAAGGTCAGACCCTGGACAAGCTGAACAAGGTAGAGAAGGTAAAGCTCGACCGGCACCCGCTGGAGGTGCGCGACGCCATCCGCGACACGTACTCCAAGGAAGGCGTAGCCTCCCTGCACGCCGTGCCCGGAGAGCTTGAGCGCCTCAAGTGGGCCGGCATCTATCCGCAAAAGCAGGGCGGCGACGCGTTCATGATGCGCCTCAAGGTCCCCGGCGGCGTAATGAGCCCCGAGCAGGCGCGGGTCGTCGGCCAGATCGCGGTGGACTTCGCCCGGGGCCCCGAACCAAACCCCGTGTTCGGCGACGCGTTTCTGGACGTCACGACGCGCCAGGACATCCAGATGCACTGGTTCAAGATGGGGGAGATACCCGAGATCTGGCGCAGGCTCGAAGAGGTCGGGCTGACGACCACCCAGGCTTGCGGCGACTCCTCTCGCAACGTGCTCTCCTGCCCCGTGGTCGGCCTGGACGAGAACGAGGTCATAGACGCCTACCCCACGGCGCAGGCGATAAGCGACTACTTCACCGACAACCGCGAGTACGCGAACCTGCCGCGCAAGTTCAAGATGAGCGTCACCGGCTGCTGCGAGGACTGCGCCCAGTCCGAGATCAACGACATAGGACTCGTCCCGGCCCGTCTCGAAGACGGTACCGTGGGCTTCAACGTCCGGGCCGGCGGCGGTCTCTCCGACGGCCCAAGGCTCGCATCGGACATAGACGTGTTTATCACCGAGGATCAGGCCGTGGAGCTCACGCGCGGCATCGCCCAGGTCTTCGGCGAGCTCGGCAACCGGGAGAACCGCTGGATGGCGCGCATGCGCTACCTGGTGCAGGAGCTCGGCCCCGAGGGCTTCCGGGACGCGCTGCAGGCTCGCGTAAACTTCGAGCTCACGCCCGCCGGGGAGGACCTGACCGACCATTACCGGGGCGACCATACCGGCGTCCACTGTCAGAAGGACGGCAACTACTACGTTGGGCTCAACGTCATGGTCGGCAGGATGGGCGGCGAGGACTTCATAGAGGCTGCTCGGCTCGCCGAGGAGTACGGCGGCGAGGGCGGCTCCATCCGGCTCGCGACCGACCAGAACATCGTCATCACCGGCATACCCGAAGAGCGGCTGGACGAGTTTCTCGCCGAGCCCTTGCTTGAGACCTACTCCCCGACCCCCGGACCGTTCTCACGCGGGGTCGTGGCCTGCACCGGCAGCGAGTTCTGCCGCTTCGCCATCGTCGAGACCAAGGCCCGCGCCGTCAGGTGGGCGAAGGAGATGGACGAGAAGTACGCGAATGATGGGCTTGAGCAGGACTCCATCGGGATGCACTTCTCCGGCTGCTCGGCGTCGTGCGCTCAGCCCCAGATCGCAGACATCGGCTTCCGGGGCGAGACCGCCAAGGGACCGGACTCCTTTGTCGAGGGTGTGGATATCGGGCTCGGCGGCTCTCTGGGCGGCGACGCCGCGTTCATAGACTGGGTGGACGGCGCACGTCCGACCTCCGCCGTACCCGCCGCCCTGACCGCTCTAATAGAGCGGTTCAAGGCCGAGCGCCACGAGGGCGAGAAGTTCCATGAATGGTCCCGCCGTATGGAGAACCGCGGCCTGCGCAAGACCATCAAGGACGCGGCCTCCGGGGCGGATTTCAGCGAGCCCGACCCGTGGCAGACGCACGGCAACGAGGACGGTGCTCCTCAGGGCACGGACGGCACGGCGGGCTCACCCGAGATTCCCGGCACCAAAGATTAATCAGAGACCAGGAACTTAGAAACCAGGAAAGGTAAGTAGCCAATTGGCTGGATTCGACATCCGCGACATGATGAGCGACGTCGAGGAGGCGCCGGGCAAGGTCTGGTTCTGGGACCTCGAGAAGGCGGTCATAGACGCCGACCGCTGCATTCAGTGCGGCGTGTGCGTCGCGGCCTGCCCGACCGACTCAATCGGCATCGGCGACGACGACCTGCCGGAGCTGGTAAAGATGTGCACCGGCTGCTCCCTGTGCTGGGACTTCTGCCCCCGTGGCGGCCTGCAGTACGAGGCGACCTGGAAGCTCTCCGCGAGCGACAAGAAGGGTAACGTTGCGGCGACCGCTGACATCAACGGACAGGCGTTTGGTGTTGGCGACGGTAATGGAAGTGCGGAGGCCAGCGCGGCGCAGAGCCTGGGTCCGGTGCACGAGAGCCACACGGCCCGCGTGAACCCCATGATCGAGGGTGCCCAGGACGGCGGATTCGTTAGCGCGCTCATCATCTCGCTACTGGAGAAGGACGAGATCGACGGCGCGCTGCTCGCGAAGGAGAGCGCGACCGAGCCGTGGAAGGGCGAGGCGTTCCTGGCGACCACGCCCGAGGAGGTCCGGGAGTGCGCCGGGAGCTTCTACAACCAGACGCTCGCGCTCGGACACGTGGACTTCAAGGACTACGATCTGCCGCCTAACCCGCGCGTCGCGGTCGTGGGGACGCCGTGCGAGATCGAGGGCATAAAGGCCATGCAGGCCCGGCCCTGGGTGTGGGGCTCCTCCAAGGTAGAGGCCATAACGCTCACTATAGCGCTCCTGTGCACCAAGAGCTTCAACTACGAGAAGTTGATGCTGGACGAGGTGCAGGAAAAGCGCGGCGTGAACCTGGACGACGTTGGCCGGGTGGACATCATCCGGGGCAAGTTCATCGTCCAGGACCACGACGGCGAGACCATCTTCGAAGAGCCCATAAAGGACTTCCACGGCGCGGCCCTCAAGGGCTGCGACGAGTGCGCCGACTTCATGGGACATGCCGCCGACATCTCCGTGGGCTCCGTCGGGAGCGCCGACGGATACTCCAGCGTGCTGGTCCGTTCGGACGAGGGCAAGGTCGCCTTTGATGCCGTTCGCGACAAGCTTGAGCTGCGGGAACTTGACAAGCCCGAAGCATTGGATAAGCTGGACGGCTTGGATAAGAAGACGGCGTTCAAGAGCCTGAAGCGCACCTTCGACCCCGATGCCCCGTTGTTCATAGACTTCGAGGACCATCTGGAGAACTACGAGGGCACCGACCGGGCTCCCGTACACCACGACGCGGTGAGGTATTAGCTTGGAAGACCTAAACAACCTGCGCAGCGAGCTCCGGATGCCCGAGGAGCCCGCAGAGCTGCGGACCCGGACCCGGAGCCTTATAGAGCAGTCGCCTTGCGAGGGCCGGAGCGTTATCAGGGACGGGGAGTTTCTCGCGGCCCCTCTGTGGGAGGAATGGTCCGAGGCGCTCACCGGGTGTGGCATGGACTACGACGACTTCGTCGAGGTCGCCCGGGGCTACGCCGACGAGGTGAGGCTCTGGGTCGTGGGCGAGCGGGTATGGGAGCACTGCGCCTCCGGCCTGGCCGGACGCGCCGCCCGCCGGGTGCCCGGAGGCTGTGGCGAGCGGGCCGAGCTCGCGGGAGCGGGGGTGAGCCGATGAGCGCCGCCACGGAGTTCGCGACGATAGCGCCCCACGGCGGCGAGCTCGTCAACCGGCTCGCGCCGGAGAGTGAGCGGGCGGAGCGGCTGGAGAAGGCGAAGAGCCTGGTTAAGATCGAGCTCGGCCCCCGGCAGCTGTCGGACCTGGAGATGATCTCGACCGGTGTTTTCTCCCCGATTCGGGGCTTTATGACCAGCGCCGACTACTCTCCAGTGGTCGAGAACATGCGTCTGGCAAACGGGCTCGTATGGAGCCTGCCCATCACCCTCTCCGCGAGCGACGAGGAGATCTCCGGCGTTAGCGAGGGGGATGAGATCTCGCTCGCTGACGGCGACGGCCGCATCGTCGCCACGATGCTCGTCGAGGAGCTCTACTCCTACGACAAAAGGCGCGAGGCCCGCGAGGTGTACCGCACCGAGGACGAGGAGCATCCTGGTGTCGCGAACCTCTACGCGCAGGGGGATACCCTGATCGGAGGCGAGGTCACCCTCCTCGAACCGGAGCCGAACGCCCGCAACTTCCCCAAGTACTACTATGAGCCCGCCGAGCTGCGTCAGGCCTTCGCCGACAACGGTTGGAAGCGCGTCGTGGGCTTCCAGACCCGCAACCCGGTCCACCGGGCGCACGAGTACATCCAGAAGAGCGCCCTGGAGATCGTGGACGGGCTGCTGCTCAACCCGCTCGTCGGCGAGACCAAGTCCGACGATATCTCCGCGCCGGTACGGATGCGCTCCTACGAGACGATCCTCGAGAAGTACTATCCCCAGGACCGCTCGATGCTCGCGGTGTTCCCGGCGGCGATGCGCTACGCCGGGCCGCGTGAGGCCGTGTTCCACGCCATGTGCCGCAAGAACTACGGCTGCACCCACTTCATTATCGGGCGCGATCACGCCGGGGTCGGCAGCTACTACGGCACCTACGACGCGCAGGAGATCTTCAAGCAGTTCTCCGAGGAGGATCTCGGCATCACGCCGCTCATGTACGAGCACGCCTTCTTCTGCCGCGCCTGCGGCCAGATGGGCACGACCAAGACCTGCCCACACGACGCCGAGGAGCACGTGTTCCTCTCGGGCACGAAGGTGCGCCAGATGCTCGCCTCCGGAGAGTACCCGCCGGCCGAGTTCTCGCGCCCGGAGGTCATAGAGGTCTTGATGGAGGGTATCCGGGACGAGGAGAAGACTGTCAAGCAGCCCCGCACCTGAACTAAGACACACCTGAAGCTTCGTAACGCAAACAACGCAATGACCAGCGTAAAATTGGAGGGAATCATGGACAACGGGAACTCGCTCAAGATAAAGAACGGCTTCACGCTGTGGTTCACCGGGCTCTCGGGTGCCGGTAAGACCACCATCACGGATATAGTGGAGAAGCAGTTACGCCACGAGCAGGTGCCGATAGAGGTGCTCGACGGCGACGTGGTACGCACCAACCTCTCCAAGGGCCTCGGCTTCTCCCGGGAGGACCGCGACACCAACGTGCTGCGCATCGGGTTCGTGGCGGACCTGCTTACCCGCAACGGGGTCGGTGTGATCGTCAGCGCCATCTCGCCTTACAAGGAGGCCCGCGACGAGGTGCGGCGTAACGTCGGGGACTTCGTGGAGGTCTTCGTGGACGCGCCGGTCGAGGTCTGCGCCGACCGCGACGTGAAGGGTCTGTACGCCAAGGCTTACTCCGGCGAGATCCCGGAGTTCACCGGCGTCTCCGACCCCTACGAGGCCCCGGCCGCCCCCGAGCTCCACCTGCACACCGATCAGGAAGAGGCCGAGGAGAGCGCCCAGCGGGTCATCGAGAAGCTGGTGGAGCTCGACTATCTCGAGCGGGTACAAGAGACCAGCCGCGCGTGATAGACCTGCTCCCGACCCTTTTCGGCCTGCTGGTCGGTTTTCTGGTGGGCCTCACGGGGGTCGGGGGCGGAGCTCTTATGACCCCATTTCTGATAGCGGTCGTGGGCGTCTCCGCCCCGACGGCCATCGGGACGGATCTCGTATTCGCCACACTCACCAAGATGGCCGGCTCGGTCCAGCACTACCGCCAGCGGTCGGTGAATCTGGAAGTCGCGTTATTCCTGGGTCTCGGGAGCATACCGGCGAGCCTTTTAGGGGTGGCGACGCTGGAGTGGATCAAGGGCTCTTTCGAGGATGCCGCGGTCAACTCCATCATGATCACCATAATAGGGCTGGTCCTGATCCTGGTCGGCGGCTCCCTGGTCTTCCGCATCTTCATGCCGGAGAGGTGGATGCGAAAGCGCCAGGACGTGTGGAGCGGCGAGGGCAAGATGAGCCGCCGCCGCCGTTACTACACCATCCTGTTCGGCGCGATGGGCGGCTATCTGGTCGGTCTGACCTCGGTCGGGGCCGGGAGCATCATGGCGATCATACTCCTGCTCTTGTACCCGCTGTCTCCGGCGGTCATAGTGGGCACGGACATCGTCCACGCCACTGTGCTCGCGCTGGTTACCGGCCTCGCCCACATAGCGAGCGGCAACGTCGCCTTCGGCCTCGCCGGCACCCTGCTCATCGGCAGCATCCCCGGCGTGCTCATCGGCAGCCGCGTCGCCCGCTACGTGCCCTCCAAGCCACTGCGCCTGATCCTGGCGGTTATGGTAACCGTCGTCGGCTTCCAGCTGATCTTCGGCGGCCACTGAGTCTTCCGGTAGGACACGGAGATGGCCCGTCGGGGTCCCGGACCGCCTATTGAAACCCACCTTGAACCTTACGGACGATTCGGCCTCTTTTCTCATAAGAAGCCGGGTGGCCCGGCTCGCGACCGCGGACGCCGCCGGTGAGCCGCACGCCGTGCCGGTCTGCTTCGCCTGCCCGCCGGGCGTGGAATCTCTCTACATCGCGCTGGACGAGAAGCCCAAGAAGGGCTCGGCCAGGGGGCTCAAGCGGGTGCGGAACATCCTGGAAAACCCGCGCGTCGCCCTGATCGCCGACCGCTACGCCGAGGACTGGAGCCTCCTGGCCTACGTGATGCTGCGGGGCCGGGCCGACCTCGTTGAACCCGGCGCCGAGGAGCACGACGCCGCCGTACGCCTCCTGCGCGGCAAGTACCGCCAGTACGAGCGGATGCGCATCGAGAACGAGCCCGTGATCGCGATCCGCCCCGAGCGCGCCGCCTCCTGGGGAGCCCTCTCCAAACCCGACGTCCCGGAGGGGCCCATGCTCGACGCGCTGTATGGACGGCGCTCGGTGCGGCGTTATCTGGAAAAGCCCGTGCCGCCGGAGACCCTGGACCGGGTGCTCGAAGCCGGACGGTGGGCTCCGTCGCCCCACGGTCGCCAGCCCTGGCGCTTCGCCGTGGTTACCGGGGAGGGCGCGAAGCGCCGCCTCGCGGACGAGATGGGGGAGTCCTGGCGGGAGAACCTGCGGATGGACGGCCAGAACGAGGGGACCGTCGAGAAGCGGCTCGAAGGCTCCCGGCACCGGCTATTCGACGCGCCAGCCCTCGTACTGCTGTGCCTGTACACGGGAGACCTGGACCGCTACCCGGACCCCGGGCGCGGCGCGCACGAGACGGAGATGGCCGTGCAGAGCCTCGGGGCCGCCGCCCAGAGCATGCTGCTCGCCGCCTACGCCGCCGGGCTGGACGGGGGCTGGATGTGCGCCCCGCTCTTCTCCCCGGCCACGGTGCGCCGCGCTCTGGACCTGGATGAGACGCTCGAACCCCAGGCGCTCCTCACCCTCGGGTACGCCGCCGGAGACCCACCGAAACGCCGCTCCCGGCTGCCGCTAGATGAGCTGGTGGTGTACCGGGATTAGCCGGGTTAACATCCGGGTATCGCCTGCCGGCTTCCTGGAGGGCGCTTGATGGTACTGATACTGGATCTCCTGCTCCTGGTGGCGGAGATCGCCGTGAACGTGGCGAAGCAGCGCCGGGACAACAGGCTGGCCCGCGAAGGGCGGGAGGAGTTCGTGGATAACGGCTCCTACCTCCACCGGCGCGAGGCCAGACGAGCCGGGCAGAGCTAGCCCGCTCCGCCTCTCCGGCGGGTCGCGATCAAGGAGACGGCGATGGACGCCCCGACGGCGAGGGCGATAAACGGGAGGGAAGCGGCGATGGGGATGTGTAGCCCGAAGCCTTCGAGCAAGAATTTCGCGCCCACGAAGATCAGGACCGCGGCCAGCCCGTAGTGCAGGTAGGTAAAGCGGTCCACGGCGCCTTCTAGCAAGAAGTACAGGTGCCGCAGGCCCAGGATGGCGAAGACGTTCGAGGAGTAGACCACGAACGGCTCCTTCGTGATCGAGAGCACCGCCGGCACCGAGTCCACCGCGAACACTATGTCGCTGGACTCGACCACCACGAGCACCGCGAGCAGCGGCGTCGCGTAGAGCTTATTCCCGTGGCGCGTCAGGAAGCTGCCGCCGTGGTAATCCTTGGTTACCGGCAGGAAGCGTCTCAGGAGCCTGAGGGCGCGGTTGTTCTGCGGGTCTTTCTCCCCGCCGGAGCCGCGGCGGAGCATTCTCAGGCCGGTGAAGACAAGAAATATCCCGAACACGAACACGAGCCAGCCGAACGCCGAGAGCAGCGAGGCGCCGGCGCCGACGAACACTGCCCGGGCTACGAGAGCCCCTATAACGCCCCAGAACAACACCCGATAGCGGTACTCTTCGGGGACGGCGAAGCTGGTGAAGATCAGGGAGAAAACGAACACGTTGTCCACGGAGAGGCTCCACTCCACGAGGTAGCCCGTGAGGTACTCTCCGGCCACCCCGGTCCCGGCCAGCGCCCACACGAAGCCTCCGAAAGCCAGAGCCACCGAGACCCAGAACGCCGTCGTCCACGTGGCCTCCCGGACACCCACCTTGTGGGCCTTGCGGTGGAACACGAGCAGGTCTAGCGCCAGAAGCCCGAGCACCAGCCCGCCGAAGAAGATCCAGGCCCACAGAGGGAACAAGCTAGCCGCCGAAAGAGGCGCTATACACGCCGTACATCAGGGCGAAGGTAAGCAGGGCTATGCACGTCGAGACCGCAAGCTGCGCCCAGGGGTTCAGCCTACGGAAAGCTTTCGCAACCGGGGCAAAGACCTTTCTCAACCTCACCTCTAGCCGGTCCATGAGCCAGGCCGCGGGCCGGAACTCGCCCGCGATCATGCCAAGCCCCAGGACGACCGTACCCCAGCCCAGTATCGGCAGCCAGCCGAAGAACGCGCTCACGACCATCAGCGCGAGCCCGCCGATCACGTACAGGATGCGCGAGGGATGGAAACCCCGGACGCTCTGCTGGCGGCGGCGGTACCTGTCCTGGAAACGACGCCCCGGTCTGCTGGCCTCCAGAAGCCGCCACCCCGTCTTGACGCGACCGATCACGTGCCCCGTCCTTTACGCCTCTGCCTCGTGTTTTCCGTATTTCACGACGATAAGTTACCACGATACGCCCCCGAGGTTGGTGGCCGTTTGGCGTCGGCGCGGGGGAGGAGCCAAACTCCCACGTCCAGGCTGTAAGATGGAGGCGGCAAACGTCGGAAACTTCAGAAACGTCGGGAAGGAGGGACGGATTGAATAACGCGGGAGATCGGGCGGAGCCCGTCGCGCTGGTGACCGGGGCGGCGCGAGGCATCGGGCGCGAGACGGCGCGGGAGCTGGGCGCGCGGGGATATGCGGTGGTCGCGAACGACCTCCACGAGCCCTCGGAGACGGTGGCCGAGCTACAGGAGTTGGGCGCGAGCGCCGTGGCGCTGGCCGCCGACGTGTCGGACGAGGAGGCCGTGCGCCACATGGCGGAGGAGGTTCGGGATCGCTTCGGCCGGCTGGACGTGCTGGTGAACAACGCCGGCCTGATGTTCATAGAGTCCGCCGAGGAGACGGAGCTCGCCGACTGGCGGCGGGTGATGGAGGTGAACCTCACCGGCCCTTTCGTTACCAGCCGGGAGTTTGGTCAGATGATGCTGGAGCGTGGCGCGGGGAGCATCGTGAACGTGAGCTCCGTCGCCGGGCTGCTCGGCGTATCCAACCGCGCCGCCTATAACGCCAGCAAGCATGGCCTCGTCGGGCTCACGCGCACCCTGGCGGCTGAGTGGGGAGGCCGCGGCGTGCGGGTAAACGCCGTCTGCCCCGGCTGGGTCAAGACCGGACGGGACGCCGGGGATCAGGCCGGCGGAGACTACGACGACGCCGACATCGAGGGCCGCACCCCGATGGGCCGCTTCGCCGAGCCGGGCGACATCGCCCGCGCCGCCGCCTTTCTGGCGGACCCCGCCCAGAGCGGCTTCGTCAACGGCCACACGCTCTCCGTGGACGGCGGCTGGGCCTCGGACGGCTCGTGGGAGAGCCTGAGGAGGTCCAAACAGAGCGGCTGAGGCGCTCGCCGCTAGGAGGCCCCGGCGAGTATGCGGTCGTAGGCCTCCGGGTCGGTGGCGCCTTCGCAGTTGAAGATCAAGAGTCGGGACTCCTCGTCGGCGGGTAGCTCCCCGGCGTCCGCGAGCTCCAGCAGGCCGGCGAGGCCCGCGGCGCCGGTCTCGCCGGAGACGATGCCGGACCCGGCCAGCAGACGCATCGCCCGCCGCACCGGCTCGTCTCGTATCGCGGCGAAAAGGTCCACGCTCCCGGATACGAGGGGCCAGGCGACGCCCGAGGGGAGGCCGCAGTTGAGGCCGGCCATGATCGAGGGGTGCGGGCCGGGCACGGAGACGAGGCGGCCGGCCTCGACCGAGCGGAGCGCGCAGTCGGCACTCTCGGGCTCGACGCCCACGAGAGCCGGGCGGGGTGAGACGCCGGGTCTGCGGTAGTGACGGCACACCGCCGCGGCGAACGCGCCGACCCCGATCTGGGCCGCTGCGAGATCCGGCCCCGGCTCTTCGCGGCGGGCGAGCTCATCCTCGACCTCCCACAGTATCGTGGAGTAGCCCTCTATAACCCACCAGGGCACCTCCTCGTAGCCGGGCCACGAGGTGTCCTGGATCACGACGCACCGCTCGTCCGCCTCGCGGGCGCAGCGTGCGACGGTCTCATCATAGGTGCCGTCCACCGCCACGACCTCGGCGCCCTCGTGCTCTATGGCCTCTACGCGGGCCGGGGCCATCCCGGCGGGTACGAAGACGCGCGCGTCGAGCCCCAGGAGCGCCGCGACGCGGGCCACCGCGCGGCCGTGGTTGCCGTCCGTCGCCGTGGAGAGCGTCAGCGGCCTCAGGAACGATACCCTGTCCCTGAGCTCCGCGACGTCCCGCCACTCCCCGAGGTCGCCGCCAGCCCGCTCCTCCAGTGCCCGGTAGGCGGCCCAGGAGGCGCCGAGGATCTTGAAGGCCGGGAGACCCAACCTCCCCGACTCGTCCTTTACCCACACCCGGCCTACCCCCAGGGCGTCCGCCAGGGCCGGCGCGTCCACGAGCGGGGTCGGGGCGTAGCTGGGCAACCGGCGGTGCAGCTCCAGCGGCCGACGGTCCGGCGCCAGAGATCCCGCCTCCGCCGAGACGCCTGCGTTCCGTAGAATCCTCGGGCTCATGGTCTATCTCCCTTCTCGGACTTCTCAAGCGCCTTTATTAGCTTCCTCTCCTAAGACTATCGCTCTCCACCCAACGGCCACAATGCGGTGGCCGGTAGCACCGCGCTCACCTCGTCGCCCTCTGAGACCCGGGTGTCCGGGGGTAGCGCGGCTCGTAGCCTCATACCCTCCGCCTCCAGTATGCAGGTGGTATGCCGGCCAAGGTAGGTGGTGGATACGATGCGGGCCGTGACGGCGTTCTCGCCATCTTTGGGGTCATCGAGGCGTATGGCTTCGGGGCGGATCGTGAGCGTTACCGGTCCTTGAGGAGCGGGCTCGCTCGTGCTCAGTGGTCCCAGCGGGGTCAGAACGTGGCCGTTCTCGGCCTCGCCGGGGATGAAGTTCGCGCCGCCGAAGAACTCGGCGACGTGGCGGCTCGCCGGGCGGTCGAAGAAGGCCTGGGGCTCGTCGTACATCAGCAGACGGCCTTCCCCGAGGAGTGCGATGCGGTCGGCGAGCACGACCGCCTCCTCCTGGTCGTGGGTGACGAAGACCGTGGTGTGCCCGCCCTCCTGCTGGAGCTCTTTGACGAGCTCCCGCATCCCCCCACGCAGGTTGGCGTCGAGCGAGCTGAAGGGCTCGTCCAGGAGCAGCAGGCCCGGCTCGGTGACGAGGGCCCTCGCGAGCGCGGCGCGTTGCTGCTGGCCGCCGGAGAGCTCGCCCGGTTTGCGGTCGGCGTAGCCGTCCATGCGCACCCGCCGCAGCGCCTCCTCCACGCGCCGGTCGGCCTCCCCGCGCCCGACCTTGCGCATCTTGAGGCCGAAGCCCACGTTCTCGGCGACTGTCATGTGCGGGAAGAGCAGCGCCTTCTGGAAGACCATCGCCGCCTCCCGGCGCTCCGGCGGTAGCCCGAGCGTTGAGGCCCCGCCGACCCGTATGTCACCGGAGGTTGTCCGCAACAGGCCCGAGATCGCCTTCAGCGCCGTCGTCTTGCCGCAGCCCGAGGGGCCGAGAAACGCGACCAGCTCGCCCGGCTCTACCGTCAGGGAGAGCCCCGACAGCGCGGGCTCCTCCCCACCCGGGTATACGTGCGTTACGTTCTCCAGCTCCAGCCTGTTGCCCATGACGCTAAATATAACCCCGGATACCCCTACGACGCCTTGCCCGGAGCCGAAATGTCCGGCGATCCGTCCTTGAGGAACCGTAGCGCGAATACCAGCACGGCGACGGCGGGCAGGGCGAAGGCCAGGGCCAGGGCGGAGGAGATCACGGGGTCGTTGCCCGAGGCCGCCGAGAACAGGAGCATCGGGAGGGTCACGACGTTGCCGCCCCCGATGAGCAGCGTCAGGATGTACTGGCTCCAGGAGATGAGGAACGCGAACAGCGCCGCGACCGCCACGCCCGGCGCGACCTGGGGCAGCGTGACGTGCAGAAAAGCCCGCCAGGGCCCCGCCCCGAGCGTGCGGGCCGCCTCCTCCAGCGCGCCGTCGCGGTCTGCGAAGACGCTGGCCAGGATGATCGCGGCGTACGGCACCGTCGGGACCAGATGCACCAGGAACACCCCGAACACGGTATCCGCGAGCCCGAGCCGGATAAACGTGAGGTGTATCCCCATCGTGGAGGCGAGCGGCGGCACCAGG
This sequence comes from Rubrobacter aplysinae, assembly GCF_001029505.1. Taxonomy (NCBI): domain Bacteria; kingdom Bacillati; phylum Actinomycetota; class Rubrobacteria; order Rubrobacterales; family Rubrobacteraceae; genus Rubrobacter; species Rubrobacter aplysinae. The sequence goes on from NZ_LEKH01000001.1 coordinate 89,761, forward strand.
ATGGGCAAGAGGATAAAGAAGATAACGGCCACCTTGCCCCGGAACTCGTACATCCCGAGCGCCATCCCCGCCGGCAGCCCCGCCGCGACCGCGACCACCGCCGCCGCCACCGCGACCCCGAAGCTCGTCGTCGCCGCCGAGAGCACGCGGGAGTCGGCCAAGTGGGCCACGCCCCGCAGCGACCACTCCGCCGGGACCAGGTCCGGGAAGCGCCACTCCCCGGCAAAGGTCCACAGCGCGAGCGACACGAACGGCAGCGCGACCACGACCGCCACGAGGGCCGCGGCGGCCACGAAGACCGTGCCTCTCGAACCTCTCGACCCGTACGGCCGTTTCCGGGCCCTTCTAGCCACGGCGCACGCCCCTGCCGAGGCCCCGGCCTATGTCGCGGTTCAGGCGCAGGTACAGGGCGGCGAAGAGTCCGGTTATGAGGGCTATGAGGACGTTTATCGCCATTGCTATCGGGCGGGCGGCGAGGTCTATGTCGCGGTACTCCTCGTAGGCCATCACCGGCAGTATCGTCGGGTAGCTCCGGCCGAGGAGGTACGGCACCTCGAACGCGCCGAAGGTAAAGGCGAAGACCACCAGGCTCGCCACCAGCACCGCCGGTGAGATCACGGGAAACACCACGTGCCAGAACCGCTGCCAGGCGTTGGCCCCGAGCGTGCGGGCCACCTCCTCAAGCTCCCCGGCCACCCCGCGCAGCGCCGCCAGCACCACCAGCGCGATAAACGGCGTCTCCTTCCACACGTAGGTCAGGACGATGCCGACCGAGTACCGGTCGTACAACAGAGCCGGGAACTGCGACGGCTCCCCGATAAGCCCCGCGGAGGCCGCAACCCGCGCCCCGAGCCCGGTCTGTGAGACGACGAGCGCGATCCCGACCGCCGCCACCAGGTGGGGAACCGTGATCGGGAGCTGGAACACCACCGTCGAGAGCGTGCCCCCGGCCCGGCGCAGGGCCAGCGCTGCGAGCACCGCGAGCACCGTGGAGACCGCCGTGGACACGCCCGCGACGTACAGCGTCAGGGCCAGAGAGTCGTAGAAGTCCCGGTCCGAGAGAACCTGGCGGTAGGCGTCGAGGCTCGGGCCCTCTATCCCGAGCGCGGGCAGGTACCCGAGCGACTGCACCACGGCGTTCACGATACCGCCCACGAACAGCAGGCCCAGGATGCCGAGCGCGGGCGCGAGGAGCAGGGCTATCTTGAGGCGGTCGTTGAGGCGATCTCCCACGGCTGCCCGGCTACTCCTCCAGCACGCGGTTCTGCCAGCCGTCTTCGAGCTCCAGCAGCCACTCGGTGCGGGCCTCGGGGAGCTGGTTCTCCTGCAACTCCTCGTTCGAGAGGGCGGCCGGGGCGTTATTGGCCTCGAATGGCTCCTGCTCGGCCTCCGGCAGGCGGTCCACCTCTATGGCGGGGAGATCGCCCCAGCCCGTGTCGGGGTCCTGCTTGGCGGCCTGGGCCTCGGGGCTTTCGAGGAAGTTCGCCACTACTTGGGCCCCGGCCTTGTTCTGGGAGTTGAACGGGACTGCGACGTAGTGGGTGTTGGAGAGGGTGCCGTCTTCGAAGAGGTAGGTTCGGGTGCTCTCTGGGTACAGGCCCTTCTCGATCTGACGCTGCGCCAGGTTCGGGTTGTAGCTCATGGAGAGCGAGATCTCGCCGTTCTGGTACAGTTCCTCGAGCGCGGTGGAAGACTCGGGATAGGTCTCGCCGCTACGCCACAGGTCGGGCTCCAGCTCGTTCAGGTACTCGTACACCGCCGGGGCCGCCTCGTCGAAGACCTCTCTGTCGAAGGGTTTCTGGAAGGGCTCCGGCCCTCCGCCAAGCTCGTACAGGACGTGCTCGACGAAGGCGTTGCCGGTGAAGTCCGGCGGGGAGGGGTAGGCGAACTCGCCGGGATTGTCGGCGACCCACTGCTTTAGCTCGTCCATGCTGCGCGGCGGGTCGTCTACCTCGTCGGAGTCGTAGATCATGACGAACTGCGCCTTGCCCCACGGGGCCTCGCGGCCCTCGACCGGGTAGCCGAAGTCGCGCCGGATGCCGGGACTGTCCCAGTCTATGAGGTCCGCGTTCGGCAGGCGTTCGGCCCACGGCCCGTACCAGAGGTCCGCGTCCGCGCCGGTGGCGAAGTTCTCGCCGTTTAGCCACACGAGGTCCACGCTGCCCCCTTCGCCTCCGGCTTGCTTCTCGTTTAGGAGCTTGTTCACGGCGTCCGCCGTATCGGCCACGGGGGTGCGTTTTAGCTCTATACCGTACTGCTCTTCAAGGCGCGGAGCCGCCCACTCGTCCACGTACTCGTTGGTCGCCTCGTCGCCGCCGTACATGGTGATGTTGACCTCCGTGCCGCGCGCCGCGTCTTCCAGCTCGGAGAACGACCTCGTCTCACCCTCGTCGCCGGAACTACCGGAGCTACTGGAAGCCGGATCGCCACAGGCTGCCAATGTTAGCGCGAGGGCCACCAGGGTGGCGCAGAGCGGGATCCAGCGTCTCACAGGGTTATCTCCTAGTCGGGTGCCGGGGATCACACTAGAGGTTATACGGCTATCTGGGGGCGTTGGATCAGGCCTTCCGCCTCAGCCCGGCAGCCTCCCGAGCGCGGCGCGCAGACCGTCCAGCACGCGCCCGGAGTCGAGACCGGTTACGGCCCGGACATCACGCCCCCGGGAGCCGAAATCGTGGGCCCCGGCGGCGTCGAGCGCGGGGACCGCGAGCGGCGAGGCGGAGATTGCCTCTGGGTCGGTGAGGGCGATGGTGCAGGCGATATCCCACAGGATCTTCTCTCCGCCCGGGTCGAGATCCCCCTCGTAGCCCGAGACCCAGGATAAGAGGATCTCGGCCAGATAGTCCGCGACCGGCTTGCCGAGTGACCGCAGCTCGGCGGCGAACGGCGCGGCCTCGACCGTGACCTCGTGCGGCCCGGACCACCCCGGCACCTGGAGTAGATCCACCTCGTGCCCGAAGAGCGTCCTCCACGCCGCTATGTCCGCCCGCCCGTTCAGCTCGCCGCCGTTGTTGTATCTGGTGTACGTCTCCTCGTCTCCGAATCCTCCGAGCCACACCACGTTCAGCCCCGCTAGCGCCTCCCCCGGGTCGGTCAGCAGCAGCGAGGCGACGTCGGTGGCCGGGCCGGTACACACGAGCGTGAGCGGGGCCTTCTCCAGCTCCGAGACGATAAAGTCCAGACCCTCGCTGTGTACCGGCGCGTGGCGGTCCTCCATCGGGTGGGCCGCGCCGGGCAGGCAGGGCACCTCGCCGCCCCGGCCGCACAGGGCCACCACCTTCTCGGCCTCCTTTTGGTACATCCTTACGGACTCCGGCCCGTGGGCGGTGGTGTTATGTACCGACACGACACCGAGCACGTCCAGCGCGCCGGGGCTGCCCAGAGCATGGGCGATGGCGAACTGGTCGTCCACCTCGTTGGCCGTGTCGCAGTCCAGGATCACACGTGCCCTCTGCGCCAACCTCAGCCTCCCTCTGACGTCTCGCGGAGCCTGAAGAGGTCCTCCAGAAATGCCGGATCGAGGTACCTGCGGGCCTTGTCCAGCATCTCGTCTCCGGCGGGCCTGTGGCCCCGCTTGTGGGCCTGCAGCGCCCAGGCGCACCAGGAGACGGCCCGCAGCGAGATCATGAGCCTCACGGCCGTAAGCTGCGTCTCGAACCGCTCTACGTCTCCGACTCCGGCTCTCTCCTCATACTTGTCCAGGAACTCCCGCTCCTGAGCCGGGGTGAGCCTCGTGGCCGTCTCGTCGCGCCACAGGGTCGTGGTCGGGATCAGGAAGTGGGCGACGTCCTCGGTGCGGGGGGCGACGCGGGCCTTCTCCCAGTCCAGTAGCCGGGCTTCTCCGTCCGCTACCACGAAGTTGTGGGTGTTCAGGTCGTAGTTGACCACCGCGAGGTCCCCGGTCTCGAATAAACCTTCCACTTTCTGGAACTCGCGGATACGCCCGAAGGCGGCCCCGAGCGCCCGCTGGCTCTCCTCGCTCGCACCGGACCACTCCAGGTACGGCTCGACCAGACCGGCCGACTCCTCTAGCACGGCGGGCGCGGGGTCCGGATGGACCTGCAAACCGTGATCCTCCGGAACCCCGAGGGCGTGTATCGCGGCGATGCAGCGGGCTGCGGCCCGCAGATCAGTGGCGTAGTCCAGTGGACGCCCCGGCAGATAATCCTCCACGATGACCGGATACGGCAGGCCCCCGGGCTCCGGGTCCACGAGACGGGGGGCGGGGGTGACGCCCGACGCCGAGACCAGGCTCAGCGCGTGGTGCTCGTACAGCGCCTGCTCCCCGAGGCCGAGCCCCATCTGGGAGCCCGTGATCAGCCGGACCACGTAGCGCCTCCCAACCCCGTCACCCTCTTCGCGCCGCCCGAGGCCCACGAGATAGTTCAGGCTGTACTCGCCCCGGGCCAGGAACGATACGTCGGCCCCGGAGGGCGGGGCATCCCAGGGCGTGCCGCCCGGCGGGAGGCCCCGGAGATAGGCCAGAATCTCTCGGGCCTCCGGACCTTCGCCGACACTTCCCGTATTGGCCGGTACAGACACGCGGGTATTCTACACGCGGGCAAAGGGCCATTTTCACCCGCCGGCGCTGGCTTCTCTAGTGCGAGGTGTTATAGAATCTCTGTGGGTAGACCCGGCGCATGGTAAGTTTTGCGTTTGCGCCGATAATAATCGGAAGCGAGACCCCCCCATCTTCCGGCGTCGCCGGAGAGAACCGGCGTTTGACCCGCCGGGCTCCGAGAGTGGGGCGTGACCTGTAACTTTTTGATGTGATCAAGGGCAGCGGTGGCGTAATTATGGGCGAGCAGGCGAATTCCACGAACTCCACAACCTTCAAGAGAAAGTACAGGCGCCGGCGGAGCCGGAACAGGCTGGTGCTCCTTCTCGCCACCGCGTTGCTGGTCGTGCTGGCGGCCGTCGTGCTGCTCGGGGTAGGCTCCACGAGTGCCGACGAGATCCCCCGGGGTGTGCAGGCCGGGGGTATAGACCTCGGCGGGAAGACCACCGGCGAGGCGGAGCGCATCCTCGAGGAGCGCGCCTACGCCCTGAACGAGGTGCGCGTGAGCGGCGACGGCAAGGAGGTCACGATCCCCGCCAGCAGCCTTGGGGTCCGGCCCGAGGTCGAGGCAACGGTGGAGAACGCCCAGCAAGTCGGCCGGGAAGGCGGCGTACTCGAGCGTGTCGGCGAGCGGGCAAACGGCTTCTTCGGGACCGTGGAGGTCCCCCTCGAGGTGGCCTACAGCGACGAGCAGGTGAGGTCCCAGGCCCGGAGCCTGGCCACGCAGCTAGACGAAGAGCCCACCCAGGCCGGGGTCACCGTGTCCGGCGGCGGGGCGGATGGGGTCCAGGTCTCGCAGTCGGCAAAAGGCTACGAGGTGGACGTCCGGCAGACGGCGGCCAATATCCGCGGCGCCATACAGAACCTGGAAGGAGAGGCCGGGCTGGCCGGCGGCGCGACGGAGCCCGGGATCACCACCGCCGAGGCCGAGGCCGCCGCCGGAAAGGCCCGTAATGCGCTCGGTGGGCCGGCGGTGCTCGCCGCACAGGGCGAGGAATGGGAGCTGACGCCGGACCAGATCGCCGCCGCCATAAGCGTCGAGCCGGAGAACGGTAAGCCTCGCGTCCAGATGGACGAGCAGTCCCTCCGATCCGGCCTCGACGACATGTACTCCAGCGTCAACGCGAAGGCCAAGGAGGCTGGCTTCCGGTTCGCGGACGGCGGCGTAGAGGTGGTGCCCGGACGGGTCGGCCAGGCCATACAGAGCCAGAAGCTGCTCGGCTCCCTGGAGAGCGGCCTGCTGGAAGGCCAGCGCCGGTACGAGGTGCCCGTCGCAAAGGACGTGCCGAGCCTCACCACCCGGGAAGCCCGGCAGCAGCGGCCGACGCAGATGATCGGCAAGTATCGCACCTCCTACAGGGGGACCGGAGACGACAGCCAGGCCCGCGTGAACAACCTAGAGGTCGCGGGCGGGGCCCTGACCGGGCAGACCGTGGCCCCGGACGAGATCTTCTCGGTCAACGACGTGCTGGCCCCGGTGGACTACGAGAAGGCCAGCACGTTCGTGGACGGTGAGAAGAAGGAAGCACTGGGCGGCGGGCTGTGCCAGGTGGCCTCGACGCTGTACATGGCCGTCAACTACGCCGGCCTGGAGCCGGTGGAGCGTCATCCGCACTACGCGCTACTAAACTACGTGCGTCCGGGATTCGACTCCACGGTCTGGTTCGGGGCGGAGAACGGCTACTCGGGCCAGGAGCTGGACATGAAGTTCAGGAACACCTCCGAGGGCTACGTCATGATCCGGGAGTACGTCGCCGACGACGGCTATCTCTACGCCGAGGTGTGGGGCCAGCCCACCGGCCGCGAGGTCACTATGGACTCGACGAACCTGGTCGAGAACGAGAATATCTCGAAGTGGAAGACCACCAAGACGGTGGAGAACGCCGGGGGCGAGACCACCTTCTCCGGCGAGCTACACACCGATACCTACAACGCGCTTTCGACCGACCACGGCAAACTGCCCCCGGACGAGGTAGATGTGGCCCCCGTAAACCCGTAGGCCGGGGTGCGCTGCGCCTGGAGAGATCTTTGATTGCCTAGTAGAAGATGTCTTTCTTTAGCTTCGAGTAGACCCGGTAGTAGTAGGGCTCCAGCCTGTACCAGGCCGCCGCCTTCCGGGGTTGTATGGCGAGGTCCATGCAGCCGACGAACTCCAGGATCTCTCCACCGAAGCCCTTCTTGAACTTGTAGACTCCGTAGCCCGGGTCGCCCTCGTGGCGGTCGTCCGGGGACGGTACGCTGACCATGTCGTAGAAGGTAATGCCGCGGTCCTTGGCCCAGCGCATGACCTCCCACTGCAAGAGGTGGTTTGGTTTGAGGTTCTGCTTGTGCCCGGCGGAGGCGCTGTACATATACCAGAGCTTCTCCCCGAGGTCGAAGAAGTAGGCGATGGAGATCGGCTCTCCCTCTTGCTCGGCGACGAAGAACCGGCCCCGGTCCAGCTCCCACATCCGGCGCGTCAGGTCGTGCAAGTATTCCCTGGGACGGGCCAGGTGGTAGCCTTCCTTGTGCTCGGCCAGCTCCAGCATCCAGCCCCACAGGGTGTCGAACGCCCACTCGAAGTCTGCCGGCTGATAGACTTCCACCCCTTTGCGCCCGGCCAGACGTACATTGTATCGGGTAGTTTTGCCGCCCATATTCGCCATGAGCTCATCTTCTGCAAGAGAGAGATCCAGGGCTATGGTGTCCGAGAAGTTGAGGTCGTAGCGGGCTTTCTCAAAACCGGCTGACCGGAGTAGACCCTCGTAGCCGCCGCGGTGCCGGGAAAGCTCGGGCTCTATCTTCACGGTGTGCACGTTCCTGGAGGCCGCGATCTCCTCTACCCCGTCGAGAAAGGCCCTGACGGCCTCCTCGTCGTCCCAGGGGATCCACGGTCCCTTGGGGGCGTACATCAGGTATCCGGGGACGGGTAGGGTGCGGTAGAGCAGAAACTGGGCGGTACCCGCCACCTCTCCGTCTCTTTTGAGGATCAAGCGCAGGGGGCTCCAGCCTCGTTCCTCCTTGAACTCGCCCCACTGATGGCTCTGGAAGATATGGCCGCCGCCGGGGGAGGACTTTACGAGCCCGTCCCACCGCTCGTGATCGTGGCCTTCGTACTCCCGCAGCGCGTAATCGGAGGCGTTTCTCTGCTCTCCGAAGGCCGTGATATCCCTGGAGCTAGAGTCTGGCATGCGCTATCCGGCGGCGCTGGACCCGTGGCTAGTGGCGGGGAGGCCCGCCTGTTGGGCCAGCACGTCCTCGGGGCGTCCGCCCTGACGCAGCAAGTGGGCTTCGCCGTCCCGGACCATGACCTCTGCCGGGGTCGGATGGCTCAGGAAACCCAGATTGGAGGCGCTGTAGCCGTACGCCCCGCTGTAGAAGACCCCGATCAGGTCCCCGACCTCCGTCTCCGCCAGCGGCAGGCTGGTCCCAAACATGTCCAGGGGCGTGCAGCACGGCCCGGCTACGGCGACCTCGGCCTCCTCAGGGTCGGCCTCCGGCCGGGAGAGGTTCAAGAGCGGGTAGGGCTTGCGGAAGACCTGGCCCATGTTGCCGGTCGCGGTGAGGTGGTGGTTCATGCCGCCGTCGGTGACGACGAAGGTCTTGCCGCGCACCTCTTTAACGTCCACCGCGCGGGTAACGTAGAGCCCGGCGTCGGCCACGAGATAGCGCCCGAGCTCGAAGATCATGCGCGCCCCCGCCAGCCGTTCGTCGGCCTTGTACGGGGTTATCGTCTCCCGGAAACCCTCTGCGAACCGTTCGAGCTCGAACTCCTGATCCTTCTCGAAGTACGGCACGCCGAAGCCGCCGCCGAAGTCCACCATCTGCAGGGGCTCGCCGGCGGCGTCCGCCGCCTGTAGCGCGAGCTCGGCGATGTTGCGGCAGTGCTCGACCAGCGGGTCCGCCTCGAACACCTGGGTCGCCGTGTACACGTGGATGCCCTTGAGCTTTAGCTGAGGGTAAGACTTTACCCGCTCGGCGGCCTCTGCGAGATCAGACTGGTCGAGGCCGAACTGCCCGACGGTGCCGCCCATGCGCATCCCGGAGCCCATGAGCTGTGCTTCGGGGTTGAGGCGCAGCCCAACGCCGGCCTCCTTGCCCTCGCTCTCGGCGACGGCGGCGAGGCGGTCGATCTCGCCCAGAGACTCGACGTTTATCGCCAGGATGCCGGATCTCACGGCCCGTCTTAGCTCGTCGTCGGTCTTCGCCGGGCCCGCGAAGAGGATGTCGTCGGCGTCGAAACCGGCGGCCTCTGCAACCGCCAGCTCCCCGGCGGAGGCGACCTCCGCGCCGGCCCCGGCATCCTTTATTACCTGGCCCACGGCCAGGCTCGGGTTGGCCTTTACCGAAAAGGAGACCTCGAAGCCCTCGCCGAGGGCCTCGCGTACCCGCTGGACGCGGTCGGCGAGCATCCCGGCGTGGTACAGGTAGAACGGGGTGCCGTAGTCCTCGGCGATGCGCGAGAGCGGTGCGCCGCCCGGGGCGAACTCGCCTTTCGGGCCGTCAGCGAGGCCGCCGAAGCGCCGCAAGAGATTCCGGGCCTTTTCTACCTGGGCGCTCTGCGGGCTCGTCTTGGACTCATCTCCTGGACTCATCCTGAGTAGGTCTCCTTGATCTTGGGTCGGTCTATCTTGCCGGAGGGGCCTTTCGGAAGCTCTCCGTCGTGGACCAGGATCTGACGCGGGATCATGTACTGCGGCGCGTTGGCCACGCAGTACTCGCGCAGGTGCTCCACGTCTCCATTATCCGCGTTATACTTGAAGCTGACCACTGCGACCACCCGCTCTCCGGTGGACTCGTCGGGCAGCCCGAAGGCACAGGCCTCGCTCACCTCACCGGTCGCGACCAGCAGGTTCTCGACCTCTTCCGGGCTCAGGCGGTACCCCTGGACCTTGATCATGGCGTCGTTGCGCCCGACGAAGTATAAAAAGCCGTCCTCGTCGCGCTTTACCAGATCGCCGGAGTACACGACGCGTTCCTTGTCCACGATCTCCTCCGGCGTGAACGGGGATGGCTTGAACCGTTCCCTGGTCGCGTCCTCCTTGCCCCAGTACCCGAGCGCCACCGTCGGGCCCCGGTGTACCAGCTCGCCGACCTCGTGGTCCTCCGCCTCCCGGTTGTCTTCGGTGACGACCCAGACGTCCGTGTCCGGGATGGCCTTGCCGATGCAGCCCTCCAAGCCGCGCTCGACCTCCGCTGGCGGCACGTAGGTCGAGCGGAACGCTTCCGTAAGGCCGTACATCAGGTAGATGTCCGTGGAGGGTAGCAGCCTCCTGAGCTCCTCTAGCTGCGAGTTCGGGATGCGCCCGCCCGTGTTGGAGATGTAGCGCAGGTGCTCCGGCGGCTCCTCTTCGAGGCTCTTGCGGTTTCGGATGAGGAGCGGCCACAGCGGCGGCACTCCGGCGAGGCCCGTGATCTCGTGCCCGCGCAAGCTCTTCAGCAGGTCTCCGGGCAGCCGGGAGTGCTGCAGCACGAGCGTCGCCCCGACCCGTAGTGAGGTCGTGAACTGGTTGAGCCCGGCGTCGAAGTTCAGCGGTAGGGCGGAGAGAATACGGTCTTCGGGGGTGTTCTCCAGGTAGGTGGAGACGATCTGGGCCCCGGCCACCAGGTTGCGGTGGCTGAGGGCCACGCCCTTCGGCATCCCCGTGGAGCCCGAGGTGTAGATGATGCTCGACAGGTCGTTCTCCTGCACTCGCGGCGCGCCGGTCGGCTCCTCGCCGCTCTCCAGGACCCCGGTAAGCTCGTGTGACTCGTCCGCTACCGGCGGGGCCTCGCCGCCCTTGTGGAAGGCCGTCTTTACGAGCCCGGCGTCCAGGGTGGCGAGGCGGTCTGACTCGCCGATAAGCGCCCGCACGTCGCAGTCTCCGGCGATGTAGGCGACCTGCTGCGCCTTGAGCAACGGGTTTATGTTCACGAAGGCCGCGCCCGCCTTGGAGGCGGCGAGCATCGCCACGATGGCCTCCCAGGACTTCTCCATGTACACGCCGACCCGCTGGCCGCGCCGGATGCCGCCGTCTAGCAGGGCCGCGGCGAGGGCGTCGCTCTTGCGGTCGAGGTCCGCGTAGGTGTGGGAGTCTGAGCCGTCCACGACGGCTGGCTTATCCGGGCTTTGCTCCAGGCTGTTCGTTAGCAGGTCCTGGAAGGTGAACTCTGGGTGCATCGGGCTCCGTTTTGAGTGGGCTCTATCGGGGGTGTGTCTCGTGCTCGGTCTCCGGCTGCGTTAGGCCGTCTTCGAGGAGATCAGAGCCGCGATGTCGCTGACGGTGGCGAAGTTCTCCTCGTTCAGCTCGTCGTCCTCGACGGTCACGCCGAACTCCTGCTCCATGAACATCACGAGCTCCACGGTCTGCAGCGAGGTCAGCACGCCGTTGTCTATGAGCTGATAGTCGTCGGAGAGCTCGGTGCTCCCGGTAACGTTCTGCTTGAGCCAGTCCCGGATCTCGTTGGTGGCGTTGTCTGTGTCTACGGACATGTGTCGTACCTCCGTGTCTGATTTTGTCTGAGGTTTACTTATCTCCGGCTTTTCGCCGTTTTCGCTGCCCGCTGCGGGGGACCGGACCTACCGCATCCAGAAGGTCGCTTCGCCGTCGCCTATGTTATACGACCAGTTGCCGAGGTCCGAGGCCACCTCGTGCCGGGCGGGATCCTCGAACCTGACCAGCACGGAGTCCCTGCGCTCCACGCTCCGGCTGAAGAACCCCAGCCTCCCGAGGTCCTTGCCCCGGGGCGTGGTCGGAGACTCCAGGTACCGGTACCTGACGATGTGGGCCCCCTGGTCTCTGAAGTACCGCACCGACTCTCGTAAGAGCGCGCGAGCCACGCTAGTGTATCCCGGCAGCACCGTCAGGTCGAGTATGTAGGCATCCTCCCCCTCCAGGGTTACCTTGACCACGGCGTAGCCTAGCAGGCCTCGCGCGTCCCTGACGCAGAGCACCTTTACCGGCGACTGCGGCGAGCCGGGACCGTAGCGCCACTGCAGGAAGGCGGCGTCCTTCTCCGGTACGCAGGGCACCACGGAGGCGACCTTCTCGAAGAGCTCGTCGAAGGCCGTGTCGAAGCCCTCGGCCTCCTCGACCCTGTAGCCCTTGCCGTAGTCCTTGAGAAGCCTGTGATCCACACCGGCGAGAGCCCGGTTCAGGAGAGACTTTACCGGCGCTGGCAGTGGCTTACGCGGCGTCTCCAGCGGGATGGATCCAGTATCGTCCGACTGGGGTGCGTCTCCGGGGGCCAGAGTGGCGTGACGCGGCAGGCCGACCGCCCGCTTGAGGCGCTCGGATACGGCGGGTACCGGCAGCCGGGAGACGTTGAGGAGCTTGACCGCGTACTGCATCTGGCCCGCGACCTCGGCCCCGAGCCGGGACTCGGTACTGATCACGGCCGGCAGCCGGTCGCAGGAGAAGCAGTTATCCACGCTCCCAAAGAAGCGCCGCATCAGGGAGAGCGCCTGGAAGCCGTGCTCCGGGTGGACCATGTAGTCGCCGGGAGTATAGGCCACCACCCGCCGGCCGTTTATCCGGTAGTACAGCGGAAGCGCGGCCAGATGACCCACGACCTCTCCGTCTCCGGTCACCGAGATCCAGCGCTCCACCCTCTCCCCGAGCGGATGATGCTGGTAGCGGAGGTACATGGCCTCATACAAACCGGAGCCGCGGATACCCGAAAGCTCCGGGTAAGAGATGGCCCGTAGCCGGGAGACTCCTTCCCGGGACTCCTCCGGGCCGAGCTGGCGGATCACGGTCTTCATCAGATGGCGGCGACGTGCGAAACGGGGGCTTCGTGCGCCCGGCGGCGCGGGCAGGAGTGGGGCCGGGCGCCGGACTCGGGCCACCGGCCCCTGTCACCTTCCCTCTCTTCTTCGCTGCTGCGCACGAGACCTTCTTCCTTTCACGAGCCACGGGAGACTGCGCGGAGCCATTCTAAAGTCATTCTAAAGAGCGGAGTGTAATCCAGCCTCCCCCCGAATCCAAGCGGAGCCGGTAGCTCTGGCCTAGTAGAAGATGCTCTTCTTGAGCTTGAGGTAGGCCCGATAGTAGAGCGGCTCCAGCCTGTACCACATCGCGGCCAGGCGGGGCCTTACCGGAAGGTCCATACAGCCTATGAAATCCACCACCTCGCCGCCGAAGCCCAGCTTGAACTTGTACACCCCGTAGTAGGGGTCGCTCTCGTCACGGTTCTCCTTTTTGGGTATCCCCACCATGTCGTAGTAGGTGATGCCCTGGCTCTTGGCCCAGCGCATTACCTCCCACTGCAGGACGTAGGTAGGCTTGAGCTTCCGGTTCTCCCGGTCCGAGGCACCCTGCATGTACCACATCTTGTTGCCGAAAACGAAGACGTAGACGACCGATAGCGGCTGTCCCTCGTGGAAGGCGAAGAAGAAATGGCCCTGATCCACCTCGTTCAACAGGCTCATCATGCGGTGGTAATACTCGGGCGGGCGCTTGAGGTCGTAGCCTTCCTTCTGCTCGGCCATGTCTCCGAGCCACTCGTAGAACTTCTCGAAGGCCCAGTCAAAGTCCTCGGGCTCCCGTACCTCCACTCCCTTGCGTCCGGCGAGCCGCACGTTGTACCTCGTGGTCTTCCCGGACATGTTTGCCATCAGCTCATCTTCCGGCTGGTCGAGGTCCATGAGGATGGTGGCGTCGAAGTTTAGATCGTAGCGGGCCTTCTCGAAACCGATCCCGCCGAGCATCTTCTTTACGTCCTCACGCTCGTCATAGACCTCGGGCTCTATCTTCAGGGTGTGAGCGCCCTCGCGGCGGGCTATCCTTGTGGCCTCCTCGAAAAACGCCTCTACGGCCTCTGTATCGTCCCAGGGCAGCCAGGGGCCCTTGGAGGCGTACATGACCTTGCCGGGTATGGGGAAGGTGGAGCGCAGGAGGAACTGTCCGGCCCCGGCGACCTCGCCGTCTTTCTCTAGTAAGAGGCGCAAAGGCTGCCAGCCCTGCTCTTTTTTGAACTTGCCCCACTGGTGACTCTGGAGCGCGTGGCCGCCGCCGGGGGAGGCCGCCAGCCAGGCGTCCCACTCCTGCTGGTCGGCGCCGGTGACCTCTCTGAGGCCGTATGCGCCTGTGGCCCGGCCCGGCGTCGTTTCCGGGGAGGTCCCGCTTGTCTCGTGTGCCATCTACCGTCCCCCCTCTAGTAGAAGATGCTCTTCTTGAGCTTGAAGTAGGCCCGATAGTAGAGCGGCTCCAGCCTGTACCACATCGCGGCCAGGCGGGGCCTTACCGGTAGGTCCATACAGCCTATGAAGTCCACCACCTCGCCGCCGAAGCCCAGCTTGAACTTCAGAACTCCGTAGTAGGGGTCGCTCTCGTTGCGGTTCTCCTTTTTCGGGGCGGCGACCATGTCGTAGAGGGTGACGCCCTGGCTCTTTGCCCAGCGCATTACCTCCCACTGCAGGGCGTAGTTGGGGAAGAGGTTCTGGCCGTGCTCGGCGGAGGCACTGAGCATGTAGTAGAGCTTCTCCCCGATTATGGAGAAGTAGCCGCCGGAGAGCGGCTCGCCCTCGTGGAAGGCGAAAAAGAAGTGCCCGTTGCCGGAGTCGTGGAGCATCTTCGTCTCGTCGTAGAAATACTTGCGGGGCCGGACGATGTGTACGCCCTCCTTGCGCTGCTCCAGATTCAGGGTCCACTCGTAGAACTTCTCGAAGGCCCAGTCAAAGTCCTCGGGCTCCCGTACCTCCACTCCCTCTTTCGCGGAGCGGCGGATGTTGTAGCGGGTGGTCTTGCCCTTCTTCCCGGACATGTTGGCCATCAGCTCATCTTCCGGCTGGTCGAGGTCCATGAGGATGGTGGCGTCGAAGTTTAGATCGTAGCGGGCCTTCTCGAAACCGATCCCGCCGAGCATCTTCTTTACGTCCTCACGCTCGTCATAGACCTCGGGCTCTATCTTCAGGGTGTGAGCGCCCTCGCGGCGGGCTATCCTTGTGGCCTCCTCGAAAAACGCCTCTACGGCCTCTGTATCGTCCCAGGGCAGCCAGGGGCCCTTGGAGGCGTACATGATCTTGCCGGGTATGGGGAAGGTGGAGCGCAGGAGGAACTGTCCGGCCCCGGCGACCTCGCCGTCTTTCTCTAGTAAGAGGCGCAAAGGCTGCCAGCCCTGCTCTTTTTTGAACTTGCCCCACCGGTGGCTCTGGAAGATATGGCCGCCGCCGGGGGAGGCCGCCAGCCAGGCGTCCCACTCCTGCTGGCCGGTGGGCTCTACCTCCCTGGCGGAGTAGGCGGTGGTTTTCGGGGGTTTTGGGGGGCTCGTGCTCATAGTCGTCTCCTGTTAGGTCTCCTGTTAAATGTCTCGAAGCCACCGGAGCTATCGAGGCTGCAACGCCCCTGAGAATACTACTAGTGTCCGTGGCCGGCGTAGCGGCCGAGAGGGGCTGGCGGGGGCTAGCGGAGCATGAAGGTGGCTTCGCCATCCCCGGTGGTGTACGACCAGTTGTCGAGGTGCCGGGCCGCCTCGTGCAGCTCCGGGTCCGAGAACTTGACCAGCAGATTATTCGAGCGGCCCTTGCGCTGGTAGAAACCCATACGCCGCAACGAGTCCGACCTCGGGGAGGTGGGGGAGTCTATAAAGCGGTAGCGGATGATGTTCACGCCTTCGCGGCGGAAGTAGTGGACGGTCTCCCGCAGGAGCGCCCGGGCGGCGTCCCGGTAGCCGGGCAGCACCGTGAGATCCAGTATGTACGCGTCCTCGCGGGAGCTGGGAGCGACCTTGAGCACGGCGTAGCCCTGGAGCCCCTGGTGTCCCCGGACGCCGAGCACTTTTACCGGATCCTGTAGCGAGCCCGGACCATAGCGCCAGCGCAGGAAGGCGGCGTCCTTCTCCGGCACGCAGGGTATGACGGCGGCGACCTTCTCGAAGAACTCGTCGAAGGGCTCGTCGAAATGTTCTATCTCCTCCACCTCGACCCCCGGGGCGTAGTTCCGGGCCAGGGCCCCGTCCACGGCGGCGAGGCCCGCGTTGAGCGCGGCCTTCACCGGGGCGGGTATCGGCGCGCGCGGACGCTTCGGCGGCTCCGGCGCGTCCCCGGTGTCCAGGTCAGGCTCCTGGGATTCGGATTCTTCTGGCTCCTGGCTACGTTTGAGGAGCCGTCTCAGGCGGGCCGGGACGGAGGGCATTGGCAGCCGGGAGACGTCGAGGAGCTTGGCCGCATACTGCATCTCGCCGGCCACCTCCGCTCCCATGCGGGTCTCGATGGAGATCACGGCCGGGGCCATGTCGCAGGCGACGCAGTTCTCCGTGGCGCGGAAAAAGTTCCGCATGAGGGAGAGGGCCTGGAAGCCATATCCGGGGAGCACCATGTAGTCGCCGGGGGTGTGGGCGATCACGCGCCGGCCGTTTATGCGGTACGCCTGGGGCATGGCGGCCAGGTGCCCGACCGGCTCGCCTTCGGGGGTGAACGCCGCCCACCGGTACATCTGGTCCGCCAGCGGATGCTCCCGGTACCAGCGATAAAAGGCGTCGAAGAAGCCCGTGTCGTAGATCTCGGGATACCAGCTGTGTACCGGTATGCGGACCTCGGGGAAGCTCCTCAGAGACTCTTCCGCCTCCAGCGGACGTACCGTAGCCTTCTTGTTCTGGATGGTGATCCTACCTCCGACTCTCGTCTAGCCTCGTTTAAACTATTCTTCCCTACTCTTCCCTACTCATCCGCCCTCGTGGGGTCTCTTACGGTGTTCCGTAACTCTGCTCCGGGACCGCTCCGTCCCGGTCCGACCGGCGGAATTTAAAGGAGCGCGGAAGTCTGTGCAAGCGCGGAGGTCCGCGGAGGCTGATGCGGCCGTCCGGCTCCAGACTATACCGGCTCGTTCTCCTCCTCGCTTCCGTTCTTGCTTTCGTCCTTACTTTCTTCCTCGTTTCCCGCTTTGCCGGATACCCGGCGGCGTATCAGGGACACCACGTACTCCAGCTCCTCGGCCCTGAGGAACAGGGCGACGCCGAGGTACACGGCAACCGAGACGCCGCCGACCAGGACGAGGACGCCGGCACGCTCCACGAAATCCGAGCCGGTTCCGAGGAGCGACGTCCCGAGCAGGATCGCGGCGTACATCGCGGCCCCGGCGGCCAGGAACTTGGCGAGAGAGGTCAAGAGCCGCCTGCCGTCCACGGAGCCGATCTCCCGCCGCGTCGCCCACAGGCTCGCCAGCGCCAGCGCCGCGTAGGCCGCCGAGAGCGCCAGGGCTATACCCTGGGCGTAGAGCACCCGCGACAGCGCGTAGGAGAAGCCTACGAAGACGAAGAATATGGCGACGTTCAGGACGGCCGGGGTCTTGGTGTTCTGTCGGGAGTAGAAGGAGCGCACCAGAAAGAAGTACGCCGAGTAGCCGAGGAGCCCTACGGCGTAGGCTGCGAGCAGCGTGGATACTATCCGGGTCTGTTCCGGGCCGAACGCGCCGTACTGGTACAGGATGCCGACTATCGGTCCGGCGAGGGCGACGGTGCCGACGGTCGCCGGGACCATGACGAAGGCTATGGATCTCAGGCCGAGCGAGAAGTTTTCGAGGTAACCCTCCGAGTCGCCGAGAGAGTACCTTTCCGATAGCTCCGGCAGTAGAGCCGTGGCTATGGCGACGGCGAAGATCCCGTAGGGCAGGGAGAAGATGGTGAAGGCGTAGTTTAGCTCGGCGACCCGGTCGAACTCGCTGGCGAGGAAGGTGGCGAAGAACTGGAACCCGACCGAGGCGGCGACCAGGATCACCATCGGCCCGGCGAGCCTCATCGTCGGGCCGAGCGCGGGATGCCCGAACTGCGGCCGGGGGACGTAGCCGAGGGCTATCATCGTGGGCACCAGCGCGAGCGCCATCACCGCGACGCCGACGGTGGTGCCGCCCGCGAGCAGGTACAGCGCCAGGGTCTGGTTTTGATCCGCCACCAGCGCGTAGGCGACGAAAGAGCAGATCACGAACAGATTGTTGAGCGCCGGGGCGAAGGTCGGCAGAAAGAAGCGCCGGTGGGCCTGTAGGACGCCGGTGCCCAGGGTGTTTATCCCGTAGAAGAGCATCTGAATGGCGAATATCCTGAAGAATAGCACCGCGATATCCTTTACCCGCTCGGCCTCCGCGGAGGAAAGCTGCTGGCTATCTTCCCACCGGGTCGCGAGCTCGACGAAGGGCTCGGCGAACAGGATGCCGACGAGGGTGACGACCGCCATCAGTGGGAGTATTACTGTGAACAGGGCGTTGGTGAGGCGGCGGGCGTCGTCCTCGCCGTGGTTGGTCATCCGCTCTATGAGCACCGGGATGAAGATCGAGTACATGATCCCGCCGAGGAGTAGCTCGTAGATCAGGCTCGGCAACAGCCCCGCCGCCCCGTAAGCCTGGGCCACCAGACCCGTGCTCAATACGACCGCCATGGTCACTATCCGCCCGTAGCCCGTGACCCGCGAGAGGACGGTGGCCGCGGAGATGGAGAGCGTTGCTCTCAGGAGGCTGGACATGGCGGGCATGGTACTACAGGTACTACAGTGGATTATGGGACCATACCCGGCGCGGGCGGACTCTTCTAACTACCGTCCTCGCCGCCGGAGGGCGGCGTAGCCGAGGGCCAGGAGAACCGCGTGCTCGGCCGCGGTGAACGGGACGCCGTGCCGGTTGCGCTCCCGGTAGGAGACGGGGCTCTCGAAGCGCCACCGGGACAGGGGCCACAGCGGCGGGCGGGCGTCCGAGCCGTGGGTCAACACGTCCGAGGCCACGTGCCCGGCCCAGCCGAGCAGGAACCACGTGCCACGGGGTGAGGGGCGTCCTCTCAGGCCGTACGCCGCCAGCGCGAGCGCCGGGACGGCGAGCGCCGGCGCCGAGTGCAGTGCGGCATCCGGGAGGGCGAAGCGGCGGCTGCCGCAGACCTCGCCGTAGAAGGACCGCCGGGAGAAACGGCGCCCGCGCAAGGCCAGCCACGCCGAGCCCGCGAGCGCCGGGAGGTCCGGGAGCGCCGCCCCGGCCGAGGCCCACGCCGCGTAGCGGCCGTCCGAGAAGCGGCCTGCGACCACGTGGGAGAGGATGGCGTGGGTGTAGGTGCGCATGAGGCGTATTGTACGGTCCGGCTTGTATGTCCGGTGCGGGACTGTGGAGCGGATTCGACGCCGCTGTGGCTCCTATCCCGGAAGAGCGGTATATCATGGCGGAAAGTATGGCCGCCTCCGAGGAGACCTCTGCGTGTTTCCGGGGGCGGCGGACCCGTCGCGGGAGGAGGCGTGAGGTGAACATTCTTATTAGCGGTTCGAACGGTCTCGTGGGGTCGGCCCTGATCCCGGAGCTCGAGGCCAGGGGACACCGGGTCATACGGCTCGTACGCGGCGAGGGATACTCCGGCGACGCGGTAAGCTGGGACCCTTCGGCCGGCACCATAGACTCCGAGGCGCTAGCCGCGTCCCGGCCCGACGGCGTCGTCCACATCGCCGGAGAGAGCATCGCCTCCGGACGCTGGACCGAGCGCAAGAAGCAGGCCATCCTGCAGAGCCGCAGGGAAGGGACCAGGCTTCTCGCCAAGGCCCTGGCCGCCCTGCCGGAGCCGCCTCAGGTGATGGTCTCCGCCTCCGCCTCCGGGTTCTACGGCAGCCGGGGCGACGAGATACTAACGGAGAATAGCGACCCCGGGGATACGTTCCTGGCCGAGGTGTGCCGGGAGTGGGAGACCGCCGCCCAGCCGGCTCGCGACGCCGGCATCCGGGTGGTGCATCCCCGGCTGGGCATCGTGCTCTCGGCCGAAGGCGGGGCGCTGGCGACGACGCTCCCGATCTTCAAGCTCGGGGGCGGCGGCAAGATCGGGGACGGCAGCCAATTCTGGCCCTGGGTCGCGCTGGACGACGTGGTGGGCGCCATCGTCCACGCTCTCGAAGACGACACCATGCGGGGGCCGGCGAACGTCTGTTCCCCGAACCCCCACCGCAACTCCGAGTACACCAGGATTCTCGGCCGGGTGCTCGGGCGTCCGACCGTGGTCCCGCTGCCCGCGCGGGCCGCCCGGATCGCGCTGGGCGAGATGGCCGACGAGCTTTTGCTGGTGAGCGCCCGCATGAAGCCGACGCACCTGCAGAACAAGGGCTACGAATTCCGCCACCCGCAGCTCGAAGGCGCGCTGAAACACCTACTGGGGAGGTAACGTATGGATCACGAAAAGCACATGAACCGGGCCATCGAGCTCGCCCGGCGCAACCCCGACGCGCCTTTCGGGTGCGTCATCGCGGACGTCGCCGGAGAGGTCGTCGCCGAAGGGGTAAACGACGCGGATCGGAGCCCCATCCTGCACGGGGAGACGGCGGCCATAATCCAGCTCTTCGACCGGGACCCGGGTGCGGACCCCTCGAACCTCACGCTGTACACGACCGCCGAGCCCTGCCCGATGTGCTCCGGCGCCATGCTGTGGTCCGGCATCCCGCGCCTCTACTACGGGACGTCCGTAGTCACCCTGAAAGGTCTCGGCCTCGACCACATAGACCTCGCCTGTGAAGAGGTCTCCCACCGGTGCTCGTTCGCCAGCTTCGAGGCGGAAGGCGGCCTGCTAGAGCGAGAGTGCGACGCCCTATTCGAGGAGCTGGCCCAGAGACCGGGTGTGTGATCCCGGCTCCGCACCACGTCCGGTTCACGCTTCCAGTACCAGTCTACGGACGCTTCAAGGCCCGCGACCCGTCCGGAGGCCGCTTCTAGCCTCCACAGCTCTATCCCTGCCGCAGAGTCTGGTATAAGGGCGGGTCGAAAACCCGGGCGTCTCCGGGGGTCGCAGCGGGATTGGGCCGCGCTCCTAGCCCAGCGGCGCGACGTAGCGGGCCAGGGCCCAGAAGTGGCAGGCGCTGCCCGCGATCACGAAGAGGTGCCACAGCCCGTGGTGGCCGAAACTGCCGGGCAGGAGGTCGGGGCGTTTGGTCGCGTAGATGACAGCCCCGGCGCTGTACACGAGACCTCCGGCGGCGAGCCACACCAGGGCTCCGACCGGGAGTGCCTCGAGGAGCTTCGGCAACGCCGCCACCGAGAGCCAGCCGAGCCCGAGGTAGAGCGCGACCGTGGGCCAGGACCGGGAGCCGATCCGGCGCAGCTTCATCAGCACGCCGCAGATTGCCAGGGTCCACACGGTACCGAGAAGTCCCCAGCGCCACGGACCGCTCAACGCGAGCAGGCACACCGGCGTGTAGGTACCCGCTATGAGTACGAAGATCATGGCGTGGTCCAGCTTGCGCAGCCGGGCCGTCGCCCTCTCGGAGACCGGCAGCAGGTGGTACAGCGCGCTGGCCGCGTACAGCCCCACCAGACTCGCCCCGTAGACGCCGAAGGCCACGCCCCGCTCCGCACTGCCGGCCATCACCGCGGCCGCCAGCAGCGCGACCAGCCCCACCGCCGCGAGCACCCCTCCCACGAGGTGGGAAAGCCCGCTAAAAGGCTCCCTAAACTCCCTGAAGCCCCGCAGCCGGAACCTGGACGGTCTCATGGCTCTCCGGTATCCATGGTTAGTCTCCTACGCTATCTTGCCTTTCTTATCCTCTCGGCGCAAAGGCTCGCCCACCTCGTGCAGGTGCTCCAGGATCTCGCGGTAGGATCGCAGGACGCTGGTCTCGTGGTACGCGATCCCGCGCGAGTGGCAGAAGGCCTGCACGAGCGGCTTTAGCCGCTTGAGGTTGTTGCGGGGCAGACTCGGGAAGAGGTGGTGCTCTATCTGATAGTTGAGGCCGCCGTACATAAAGTCCGTGACGAGATTTTGGCGCACGTTGCGGCTGGTCAGGACCTGCCGGCTCAGAAAGTCGAGCTCGCTGCCCTCGTTCAGGGTCGGCATCGCCTTGTGGTTCGGGGCGAAGATCGAGACCATGTACATGCCGAACAGCCCCCGGTGCACGACCACGAACAGCGCCGCCTGCAGTGGCGGCAGCAAGATAAACAACAGCCCGAAGTACAGCACGAAGTGCGCGACCATCAGCAGCGCCTCCGAGAGCGTACTCTTGGCCCGCTTGCCCAGCAGGAACTGAATGCTGCTGCGGCTCATGCTCAGGGACTGCAGCAGAGAGAGCGGGAAGATCATGGCCGCCTGATACTTCACCACGAACCGCGCAATCCCCTGCTTATCCAGTGCCTGCTCCTCCTCGAAGGCGAGCAGCGGGATGTCCACGTCGGGGTCCTGGTCCATGTGGTTCGGGTTTGCGTGGTGGTCGTTGTGCTTGTCTATCCACCACTGCTGGCTTATGCCGAGCAAGAGGTTGCCGAGCACGAGGGTCACCAGCCGGTTCTTCCAGGCCCTCTTGAACGAGAACTGCCGGTGGCCCCAGTCGTGGGCGACGAGGCTGATCTGGACGAACACGAACGCCAGGTACGCCGCGTCCAGTAGTAGCAACGGGAGGCTATCCAGCACGAATATCAGGACGACGCCCACGGCCAGCATGGCGAGCGTGAGGACCATCTTCGCCGCATAGTACGCGGGCTGACGCTCCAGAAGCCCCTCCTGCTTGACGATCTTCTTCAACTCGGCGTACTTGTTGGCCTCTGCAACACGCCCCGGAGAAGGGGAGCCGTTCATATCCGCTCCAGCGGTGCGCCCGCCGGACACCCCGTCCGACGCTCGTGTATTGTGGTCGATGTCCTGGTCCTTTCAGGTTCGGCACGAATCCTCGCGGACGCGGGCACCTTGTGTATTTTGACTCCGAAGGCCCTCCTCCGGGATCTTGCGAGTCTTGCGAGTGTCACGGGTACGACAGGCGGCGCAGTTCCAGAGTAATATCCGGACGCCTTTCTCTTCCCCCTCGATACCCTCCAGCTACTCCGGCTCTTTACGGCCCCGGCCTCATACTCCGAACTTGGATTCCGAACTCGGGTTCCGGGGCTCCAAAGACCCGCCGGACATTACCATAGTCCGTGAGAGGTCCCCGCTCAAAGGTCCGGCACCGGATAACGGGCAAAATGGTGCAAACTGTGTAGCGGGGCGGCGTACCCGGGCACACGAGCCGTAACGGGTACACCTTTGTAGCCATTCTTACCTGCTGTTTTGCTCTGAGGCCCCCGGACCCGTATTTCCGGCCCTGCAGGGTGTATGATGATTTCAAGAAGCACCGTTTCTCTTGGTCTACCCTCCACGCGCCGGGTCCCGGTGGTCTACGTGGGGTTCTTCCAAACGGATTCTGCCCGGAGCCGTCACGTAGAGCTACGCAAGACCCGGCAAGGCGCAGCAAGATCCAGCAGAAGCAGATAGAGCCACGTAAACCACGCAGAGGAGTGCTAGAAGGCGATGATTCGCGTACTGATCTCCCTGGCTCCGCGCTCTTACCGGGAGTCGCTGGCGATAGCCTTGCAGCGGAGCCGTCCCGGGTCGGAGGTCAGGATCTCCTCGCCCGACCTCCTGGAATCGGAGGCCCAGTCTTTCGAGCCCCACATGGTCGTCTGCAACGACGAGAGCTACCCGAGGCTGGCCGGTATCGTGTACTCCAGGGTCGAGATACTCTTCGTGGACGACCTGCACGCGAACATCTATGTGGATGGCGAGCAGGAGAGAGTCCGGGACGTCAGCGTCCAGGATCTTCTGCAGGTCCTGGACCGGACCCGAGAGCTCACCTATGGTAGAGAGCCCGAGCTACCGGGGGGCTAGCCTTACGCCTCTTACCCTATTCCCGGTATGTCCTGGTCTGTTTAGATAGCCCCGTCTTCTTCCCGGTCCTCGGTAACGTCGCGGATAGTGATCCACTCGTCGTGTAACGCCCTCCTGGTGGCCTCGCTGCGCGAATGCACGCCCATCTTGCCGTAGACGTTGGCCAGGTGGCGCTTTACCGTGGTTTCGGCCAGGTGTAGCTGGCTGGCGATCCGCTGGTTAGAGAGCCCGCGAGACATCAGGAGCAACACCTCGAGCTCTCTCGCGGAAAGAACTTTGCCAGAGGCCTCCTCTCCCTGTTCGAGGGCCGAGGTCGGCATGCCGACTATTACGTCCGCACCCTGCGGATCGTAGACCGCCGCCCGTACCGCGCCGATCAACTGGCTCGAAGAAGAGCTCTTCAAGAGGTACGCGCTGGCCCCGAGCCTCATGAGCTCCCGCACGTAGCGCGGGTTCTCGAACATGGTGACTATGATGACCTTCGGCGGCGGCGAAATGGCCCGCATCCGGGCGAGCGTCTCCCGCGCCTGCTCGAAAGGCATCTGCACCTGCATGATCACGACATCCGGCCGCAGCCGCTCGGCCAAGGCTGCGGCCTCCGAGTCGTTCGCCGTGCTACCCACGACTTCCATGCCGCCGTAAGAGGAGATGAGGCCGGCGAGACCCTCGCGGAACATGGTGTGATCGTCGGCTAGAAGGACCCGGGTAGCGCCGTTCTTATCGTTCTGTGCCGACGAACCTTCCAACCTGCAGAACCCGCTTCTCGCCTATCTACACTCGCCACCCGGAATACGCATACCTTACTACGGGGCGTACCGGCCATGCTACACCCTGGGTACCATTTTATGGGCAACGGTCCCGGGCGCAACCCGGGACTCGCGTTACGAGAATCACGGGCGCCGGCTAGTATGATCCCGTACCCACGCCTCGTCTACCGGATCATCACCCCCCGGAGAAAGATAAGGAGAGATAAAGAGAGGCGGAGGGAGGCTGAGGAAGGCGCGGAGTGTATTAGCGTCGGGGCGGGGGCGCGACAGTGGTATGGGGGGAAGGGTTATGATGGTTTGCATGAGAGCCGAAGCTGGCAGAGTACGCGCCGGGTCCGCGGAGCGCGGCCACATCACCCGCATCGCCTACATGCTGGGAGCCCCGACGGGAGCCAGAGGCGGAAGCGCCAGAAGCGCCAGAGGCACCGGAGGCGGGGGCCGTGAGCGATAGAGGAGGCTACGGCGGGCGCTCTCTGGAGCCTAACGAGGAGAACCTCAAGCTGCTCTCGCTGGTGGACATCTTCGAGCCGCTATCCGGCGAGGAGATAGCGAGCCTTAGCTGGCGGCACCTGGACACCCGGCTGGCCGGCGGCGAGGTCTTCTACACGCCGATGGACCTCTGCGAGACGCTTTTCATCCTGAAGGAGGGCCGGGTCCGCATCTACCGAGTCTCTCCGGAAGGCCGGCAGTTCACCGTGGCGGTCCTGCCCGGCGGCACCGTGTTCGGGGAGATGGCGCTTACCAGCCAGCGGCTGAGGGGCTCGTTCGCCGAGGCGATGGAGCCGTCCTTGATCTCCACGATGTGCCGGGCGGACGTGGAGCGTCTGGTGCTCCAGAGGCCCAGGGTCGGGCTCCAGATCATAAACCTGCTCTCCGACAGGCTCGCCGAGTACGAGGTCCGCATGGAGGACATCTCGCTCAAGGAGGTCCCGGAGCGGCTGGCTAGCCTGATCCTCATGCTCATAGAGAGCCAGGGGATAAGAACCTCCGAAGGCTACAAGATACCAACCCGCTATACCCACCAGCACCTGTCCTCCATGATCGGCTCCAACCGGGAGGCGGTGACCCGGGCGCTCCGCCAACTGACGGAGGCCGGAGCCGTAGAGGTGAGGCGCAGGTTGATTCACGCCAGGGACCTCGACGGGCTAAGGTCCTTCGCGGGCTCCCCGGAGGACTAGCGACCGGGGCCGTCGTGGTACTCTCCCGGTTGCCGGGGCCGGGCCGCAGAGGCCGGGCGGAGCCCACACGAACATCCACCCGAACAGACGGAGACGAGCCGATGGACGAGTTCCTGCTCAGGCAGTTCCAGAAGGAGATAGAACGCCAGGCCCAGTTCGGATTGATCGCCCTGCAGGACATGGACGAGGCCTCCGCCGGCAGCGACGGCAAACTCTTCTGGTACTCCGTGCAGGGCTTCGCCGTGGCCGTGTGCAAGGTCTCCCGCATGCTGTGGCCCGAGAGCCCGCGGCTCCCCGAAAGGGGCCTCACGCTGCGCCAGAGCCTTGGTGTGGAGGCGGGCTCTCCCCTCCAGGACCGCTCGTTCCTGGAGCGTTTCGAGGATTACGAGGCCCGTCTCGAACAGTGGTACGAGACCTCCGAGAATCACCGCTTCTTTGACTCCTACACCGAACCCCTGGACGTGCTGGCCGAGACTCACATGGGGGACAGGTTCCGCGGCTACGAGATGGAAGAGGAGGCCCTGATGCTCGGTGGCGAGCTATACCACCTCGGTCCCGTGGCGGACGCCCTGGAGGAGATCGGTGCCGCCGCCCAGCGGGAGATGAAAAAGCCTCGCTTCGACCTCCCCCGGAACGATCCTGACGGCGAACCCGGGCCCGGATAAGGCTCGCGGAGGGCCGCGAAAGTAAGCCGCGAGAGTAAGAGCCTGGCGCTATGGGAGCGGGCTCCATACCCTCCGGACGGCCTGTATAAACCTCTCCATCGTGCGCCACGACACCTATTTTCCGGGTCGCGTGAGCTATTCTTCGCCTCAAAGATAGGGCGGCCGTGACCACACTCCGGGAATTACAGGGCTCGTAAAGGCCCGTAAAGAGAAACTACATCTTCTGGTGTAGTTGTGTCGCCGGGGTGTGCAGACCAGTTTACGCACGCCACGCAACAGGTATGTATCCACGAAGCTATATAAGCCATATACATGGCGAACGACCGGAACATCCGGGCGGAAAAGGGAAAAGACTACAAGGAAAGGGGAGCGGATGACTGCGAGTCACGAAGGCGGTGATCAGGCCGGAGCTCCGTTTGGGGACTACTCAGGCTATAAGGTCTATGACGACAATCGGGAGCACATCGGCAAGGTGGACGACCTGTTCGTCGACGCCTACGACCGGCCGGAGTACATGGGCGTAAAGATGGGCTTTCTCGGCACCAGCTCGACCTTGATCCCCATGGAGATCGTGCGCGTCAACGACGAGCGGGAGTTGGTCCAGATCCAGGCCGACAAGGAGAGGATCAAGGAAGGCCCGGCCTTCGACGACGACCAGGAGATAGACGCCGACTACGAGAGGCGGGTACGCGAGCACTACGGCCTCGGGGAGAGCCCGGACTCCTCGGAGCGGGGCTCCTTCGGCTCGTACTACACGGACCTAGAAGACCCCGACGTGGATCTGGAGTACGGTGAGCGTTCCGGGGACGAAGGCGCCGAAAGTCTTCCCCACGAGCGGGACGCTGCCCCTACCGGCCCTACCGGCGAGGGCGAGGTCTTCGACCAGCGCGACCAGCACGACGAGCTATCCCAGGCCAGGGCGTCCCGCGCCAGAGAGGAGTCCGGGGCCGTTACGGACCGGGGCCGGGGCGACCAAGAGGAAAGGTCCGGGGAGGTCGGTCCCGGGATGGCCATGGGCGACCGCGAAGGCGGAGAGTTCGTGGAGCACCCGCCCGGTGAAGAGGGCGTGGGTGAGCGTGACAGCGACGTCGAGGATGAGGACGAGCTGCGCGTTCAGCGTTCCGAGGAAGAGCTTGCAGCCACGAAGCGCGAGCGCGAGGCCGGCAAGGTAAACGTCCGCAAGCGCGTGAGGACCGACCGCGAGCGGATGACGGTCCCCAAAAAGCACGAAGAGGTGAAGGTAGAGCGCGTCCCCGCCTCCGGCGAGGCCTCCGAGGGGGAGATCGGTGACCAGGAAGTGAGCATGCCGGTCACCGAAGAGGAGGTCGAGGTAACCAAACGCGCGGTAAAGAAAGAGGAGATCCGGGTCCGCAAGGAGGCCGTCGAGGATGAAGAGGTGGTAGAGGAAGACCTCCGCAAGGAAGAGGTCGAGGTAGAGGGCGAAGAGGACCTCGAAGGCAACGAGGGTAACGAAGATCGCGGCCGGAGCTAGCCCCTGCGGGCGGTCGGATGGATAGCGGCGGACGGGGCACCGGAGACTCTGAAAACCCTGAAAGAGACGTAGAGAAAGACGCGGAAAAAAGCGCGGACGCCGCCGCGCGCGAGGACCCCGGGGACGAGATCCGGCTACAGAGAAACGAAGAGGAGCTTGAGACGGAGGTCCGGCTGCGCGAGGCGGGCGCGGTGCGGCTCCGCAAGACGGTACACACCGATCACGAAGAGTTCCGGGTTCCCAGGAGGCGGGAAGAGGTGGAGATCGAGCGCCTCCCGGTGGAGCCGGGGGAGGCTCCAGAGGCACCGGAGGGCACGGAGCTTGGCCGGGAAGAGACGGTCATGCGGGTGTACGAGGAGGAGATAGTAGTCCACAAGCGCCTCGTCTTGAAAGAGGAGATCCGGCTCCGCAAAGAAGTCGTCGAGGAGGAAGAGACGGTCGAGGCGGACGTAAGGCGGGAAGAGGTCGAGATACAGGACGGGACCGAGCGCGGCGTCCGCCGCGACAAGTAGCGCCGGAGAATGCGACCCGGCCGCCGTAACGGCTCCGTAAGAAGCCCGTCATGATCAAGCCGGCCCGGAGACCGGGAAGGGAGGATAAGCGAATTGAGCGAGAGAGAAGGCGAAGAGCGGGAGTCGCGTCTTAGCCGCGCCTCGGAAGAGAGCGGCCGGGGAGGGAGCGGCCAGGAGGAGCGGTCCGGCAGCGGGCGGAGCCAGGACGGCGAGACGGAGGAGAGAGAGCAGCAGATACAGGAAAACCGGAGGGCGGCGGAGAATTATCGCAATGAGTCCTCCCGCAACGAGGGTTCCCGCAACGAGGATTCCGGTAACGCTTCCTCCCGTAACGAGGGCTCCCGTAACGAGGGCTCTAGTAACGAGTCCCGCAGGTCCGGTTCCGGCGGGCGCGGCACGAGCCTGCCGAGTGTGATCTTCGGCTGGGTCACCACCATTGGCGCGGGGCTGCTGCTCACCGGCATCATAGGCGGCATCGTCGGCGCGATCTTCGGTCTCATAGGTCTGGGGAGCGGTAGCGTGTCCGCCCTCGTGGGGTTGGCCCTGACCCTGCTCCTGACGTACCTGATCGGGGGTTACGTAGCCGGCAGGATGGCGAGCCGCTCCGGAGTCAAACACGGGCTATTGGTGCCGGTCTTGACCGTCGTGGTGCTGGTGGTGCTCGGCGTAGCCGGCGGCGCGCTGGGCCTGGGTTTCGCCCAGCAGCTACAGAGCACGGTCAACTCTGCGGCGCCGCAGAGCCTGACGAGCCAGATCCCGAGCAGTATACCTACCAGCGTCCCGAGCGGGACCGGGCTCGTGGCCCTGGTAGGCGGGATCGTGGCCCTCTTGATGCCGTTTATCGGGGGCATCCTCGGGGGTATATGGGGGGCCGGGCGCGGTAGTCAGAGGCCCTAGAGGCCCTGGCACGAAGACGCCGCAAAACGGCGAAAAAGGTAGACAAGATAGACGAGAGAGGAGGCATCATCGTGGATAGATCCATCGACGATAGGAAGGGCTACACGGAGGGCGGCGGAGGAAACAGGACAGGCTCTCAAGGAGAGGAGAGCCAGGCAAAGCAGCAGTCCAAGGAGGTCGCCCGCCAGGGGCAGCAGCAGGCCTCTTACTACGCCGGCGAGGCGCGGCAGCGCATCGAGGAGCAGTTAGACACCCAGAAGGAGCGCGCCTCCGGGGAGCTCTCGGGCATCTCGAAGGCGTTGCGGCAGACCGGGAGCCAGCTAAGGGAGCAGAACCAGGACTCCGTCGGCCAGTACGCCGAGCAGGCCGCCACCCAGACCGACCGGCTCTCGGAGTACCTGCACGACAAGAGGTCCGATCAGCTCATAGGCGACGTCGAGGACTTCGCCCGGAGCCGGCCTTCCGTGTTCCTCGGCGGGGCCCTGGTACTCGGGGTCGCGGCCGCCCGCTTCTTGAAGAGCTCCTCCGGCGGTAGTGGAGGCTCCGGTCAGGGCGGAAGCTCCGGTCAGGGTATGAGCCAGACAGGTAGCCAGAGGAGTAGCCAGTCATCTAGTCAGGCGAGCACCCAGGCGAGTGACCAGGGCTCCAGGGTGAGCAGGAGCGGCACCGGAGAGGGGCGGAGCCAGTGATCCAGTACGACGAGCGCAGAAAGAGGGATCAGCCGCTGGGCGAGCTCATAGGCGACCTCTACCGCGACGCCAGCGAGCTTTTCCGGCTGGAGATAGAGCTCGCCAAGGCGGAGATGAGCCAGAAGGCCTCCCGGGTCGGCAAGAACGTCGGCTTCCTGCTCGTCGGGGGGGTCGTGGCGTACACCGGGATTCTGGCGATAGTCGCCGGGATCATCGGGGTCCTGGCCCTGCTCGTGCCCGTGTGGCTGTCCGCCCTGATCGTCGGGATCGTGATAGCCGCGGTTGGCGGTTTCCTGGTGCTCAAAGGCATCAAGACGCTCCAGAAGGAGCAGGCCGCGCCCCAGAAAACCATAGACACGCTAAAGGAGGATGCACAGTGGATGAGCGACCAGAGGAACAGTTGAGCGCCCAGGGCCGGAGAGGACCGGAGGACACGGGCCGGCTCTCCTCGGAGAGAGGCGAGATAAGGCCGGACCCGGCCAGCGCCCAGGACGAGCTGGAGCAGACGCGCCTGGAGCTGGCCCAGACCCGGGCGCAGATGAGCGAGACGATAGAGGTCCTGCAGGGCAGGATGAGCTCCGACTACATCAAGGGCCAGGCCCGACAGCGGATGAGCCAGTCGGGGACCTCTGTCGTGGACGGCGTCAAGCGGAATCCCATGCCGTTGGCCTTGGTCGGCGCCGGTCTCGGGTGGCTGCTGGTGAACGCCGGGAGCTCCGCCTCGGCTTCCAAGAGTGGCGGAAGCCAGTCGAGTGGCCAGCGCCAGCTCGGAGGCGGCTACTACAGTGGCTCTTACGAGGGCTCTTACGGTGACCCGTACTCGCGAGGGTACCAGAGCGGATACTACGAGAGCGAGGACGCGCCGAGAAGAGCCGGTTCCTCTGGCTCCAGTGGCTCCGGCGACCAGGAAGGCCAAGGCGGCGGCAGGGGCGAGCAGGCCCAGCAGAAGGCTCAGGAGACCCAGCAACAGGCCCAGCAGAAGGCGCAAGAGGCCCAGCAGCAGGCCCAGCAAAGAGCCCAGGAGGCCCAACGCGAGGCCCAGCAGAAGGCCGAGGAGGCCAAGGGCGGCTTCCAGAAGGCGCTACGCGAGAGCCCGCTCGGGCTTGGCGCTGCGGCGGTCGGTCTGGGCATAGCCGTCGGGCTTTCCATCCCCGAAAGCAGGAAAGAGAACCAGATGATGGGCGAGACCCGCGACCAGCTCAAGGAGCAGGCCGAGTACAAGGCCCAGGACGCCAAGGAACGGGGCAAGCGGGTGGCCGAACAGGCGAAGGAGACGGCGAAGGAAGAAGCCAGCAACCAGGACCTCAAAAGCTAGTGGAGGCCCCGCGGCACGCGGAAGCCCCGGGGCACGGCTCCAGAGAGTACGTGCCCCGGGGCCGTCCCGGTGGGCCCGGAGAGCAAAGGGAGAGAGAAGAGCAACAAGAAGAGCAACAAGAACAACAAGAGCTGTCTCGGCTGCTCCGGGAGGCCACCCGGCTCGTAGAGCATGCGGACCTCGGCCGGGCCAGCGAGAAGCTGCGGCGGTTCGACGAGCTCGCGGGGGACTACCCATGGGCCCGGGACGAGACCTTACAGGTACGGAGCCCCGGCAAGGCCGGATAACACAGGTCTGCCGCCGGCGGAGCGGCGAGAGGGGAAGCGTGTGGCGTGAGGCGAATGTCCGAGGAGCCTGAGAAGAGCCTGGAGCCCCTGGAGCGTGTCGAGGAGCCCGAGGCGTACTCGGGTTACGGGCTCTATGACCCGCTCGACCAGTACATAGGGGTGGTGGAGAGGCTCTTCGTCAGCGAGTTCGGAGAGCCGCAGTACGTGAGGACTACGCTCAAGAACGGCCTCTTCAAGCGTGCCTCTATCCTGCTGCCCGTGGAGAGGCTGGCCAGGAGCACGCGCTACACCGGGCTAGTTCTCCAGTAGCCGATCACCCGAGAGCCGCCGGGCCGGGATTACAACAGGATTACTTTATCCGAAAAGGGGAACATAAGATCCGTTCGCGCCCCCGCCGGAGGTGAGGGCGGGCCGCACGCAGGTAATCAGCGACTAGAAGGAGCCGAAGATGACGGAAGGCAGCGCAAACGGGATACAGGTCCGGCAGGTAACCGATCTGCACGCCAACTGGAGCGAGCAGGGCGAGGGTCGGGACGGCAAGTTCTCCCTGCAGCTGATCCTGGACAATGGTGCCCAGGAGCGGGTGATACGCCCGACCGCCGAAGACGCCGACGCGATGATGGAGATTCTAGAGCAGTCGAGCTCGCTCTACTTCGACCTGGCAAACGGGGTTTTTCTGTTCCGCGACCTCGCCTAGCGGCCTCGCCTAGAGCAGAGGTTTCGCCGGTCCCCAGGCTCCGTACCGGAGCCGGCCGGCGGCGGAGTTGAAACCCGCTAGGCATATTCAGACCCATTCAGAGCGAAATTCGACAGAGGAGGGCAGATGGCACAGAGCGCAGACGACAGGGTAATGGTCCGCAAGGTAACCGACGTCCACGCCAACTGGAGCGAGCAGGGGGAAGGAGAGCCCGGGAAATTCTCGGTGCAGCTCGTGCTGGACAACGGCGCCGTAGAGCACGTGGCCAGGCCCACGGCCCAGGACACCAAGGTATTCCTGAAGCTACTCGCCGGCTCCGAGAGCATCTACTACGACCTGGAGCGCGGCGTTACCGTCTTCAGCGATGTAACGGAGTAGTCCGGGTAACCGCCGGGTAGGGTTCGCGACATCCGGTAGGCGGGGGCGTGCAGGCCGCCCCCGCTTGCTCGGTGGAGGCTGGCAGGCCACAAGAGTCTGTATCACGGTACTCGAACGTCCAAATGCTCAAGACTGGAGGAGACTTGCCACAGCGAGTAGAAGGTTCCATCGAGATACAGAGGCCGGTGGATGAGGTCTACGGTTACTGGGAGACGCTGGAGAACCTGTCCCAGTTCATGAAAAACGTCGAGGAGGTGCGCACCACCGGCTCGGATACCACCCACTGGACGATAAAGGGGCCATTTGGCGCCACCCTGGAGTTCGACGCCCGGACCACCGAGAAACGGCCGAACAGCGCCATAGGCTGGAACACCATAGAGGGGGAGGTCGGAACCTCCGGGGAGGTGCGCTTCTCCGACGTGGGCTCCGGCAGCACCCGGGTCGACGTAATAATGAACTACGCCGACCCGCCGGGCGGCAAGCTCGGAGAGAAGGCCTCGCGGATCGTGGCCGACCCGCAGCTGATACTCGCCCAGGACCTGGAGAACCTCCGGGACGTCCTCGAAGGCGAGGCCACCCCCGAAGACATCCAGCAACGTCCCGCCGCAGCGAACGTCCAGAGCGGGGTGATCGCCTTCCTGACCTCCGGGATCGGGCTCACGCTGCTGGGGAGCCTCGTCGTCTTCCTAATCCTGCGGAGCCTTCTGGGTGGCCGGAAATCTGACGGCTCCGGCGTCGGAAATCATCGTGGCGAGGCGGGAGATGAAGACTCTGAAAGGAAGTTCCGCTTCATAATAGAGTTCTGAGGCTGGACGGCGCGGAGCAGCCTGCGGTAGCCCGGGGTACGAGAGGGAGGCCCCGGGTGCTGGATGGTTGGCTCTCGAGCATCTCCGGGGCAGGCTTACCGGAAGAAGCGGGAGACCCTTGCTTCGCCCCGGTGGCAGAAAGCTTTGGTGGTCTGCGTACGCTCTTGCCCGCAGGCCCGTGCTCCGCAAGTGGCCGAGTGCTCAGGGCGGGGTCGCCAGGGCCTATCAACCGCTCGCGGAGGCTACTCCAAGCGGAGACCACCGCAAACGGCGTAACATGTAAGATTAGGTGTCTTCGGCCTAGGAGAAAGGGAGATCCAGCATGAGTGAGCAAGCACCGCGGCGTAGTGGCCAGAGCCAGCAGAGCGTTCAGGGTCAGCAGAGCGATCGGGGTCAGCAGGGCCGCCAGGAGGGGCGGGACCAGGGCGGCAATCTCGATAACCCTCTGCGCACCGAGCGGGGCGACACCACGATCCAGGAGTCCGTGGTCTCCCAGGTCTCCGGCATTGCCGCCCAGGAGACAGAGGGGATACGCATGGGGGGAGGCGGCTCCCAGCGCGCCTCCGGCGTCCTCGGCAGCGTGACCGGCGGCTCCGGTAAGGGCCGCACCCAGGGCGTCTCGGTAGAGGTTGGCCGGGAAGAGGCCGCCGTGGATCTCACCCTGACCCTGGAGTACGGACGCCCCGCCCCCCAGGTGGCCGACGCGGTGCGCAGGAACGTCATAAACCGCGTGGAGGGCCTCCTCGGCCTGCGCGTCACCGAGGTCAACGTCTCCGTAACCGGCATCTTCTTCCCCGACGAGGAGCAGTCCGAGCAGGGCCAGCAAGATCAGCAGGGTCAGCAGAGCCAGCGTTCATCGAGCCGGGTCTCCTAGGGAACAGGAACGCCGCAGAGTAATTCGAGGCCGCCGGGTAACGTTCTGCGGCCTGGAGCGCGGCGGAGAACAAGGGCCGGGGCAGACGCGGCCGCGACCTTGGCCTCAGGGCTCGTCGTGCCAGCTACCGGGCTGGATGATGAAGCACGATATATACGTGCGGGAGATTCTAGCTAGACACCGCCAGACACTGGAAGAGCGCTTCGAGCCGGGGCTCGAGGCCTCGCGCGGGCGTTTCGGGGGTGGCGGACGGTAGTGTGAGTGTAGCTGTGAGTTAGGCCGGCGTCCGTGGTGCCGGGCGTGTCTCGCGGTTAGAATGGTGCCGGAGGGCAGACATTATTCTGGCCCGCCATACGGGCCGGACGCCGGACCTCCCTCCTGGAAGGAATACCCGATCGTGGCGGACCGTGCCAACCAGACCTTTATAGACGGCCGGTACGGTTACATAGACTCCCTCGGCACCGGCGGCATGGCCCGGGTCCTCCTGGCCCGCGATACGGTGCTGGACCGGGAGGTGGCGATCAAGCTCCTGCACGATTACTACGCCGGGGACCCCGAGTTCGTGGAGCGGTTCCGCAACGAGGCCCAGAGCGCCGCCGCGCTCGCCCACCCGAACATCGTCTCCATCTACGATCTGGGGCGTTCTGAAGAGGGGGCGTACTACATCGCGATGGAGCACGTCGCCGGGGGCACCCTCAAGGAGCGGCTGGAGCGGGAGGGCCGGCTGCCCGTGGAGGAGGCCGCCTCGCTCGGGACGCAGATCGCCGACGCCCTGGAGGCGGCCCACCGTAACGGGGTCATACACCGCGACATCAAGCCCCAAAATGTCCTCCTGACCGAGGAGGGCGAGGTCCGGGTCGCGGACTTTGGCATCGCCCGCGCCGCCTCGGCGCCCTCCGTCGTCTCCGGCTCCGGGACGGGGCTCGTGCTCGGCACCGCAAGCTACATGTCGCCGGAGCAGGCCGCCGGCGAGACCCTCGGGCCGGAGAGCGACCTGTACTCTCTGGGTGTCGTGCTGTACGAGATGGTGACGGGTCGGCTGCCGTTCGAGGCCGAGAGCCCAGCGGCCCTGGCGTTCAAGCAGGTCTACGAGGATCCCGTACCTCCCGCCGAGGTCGAGCCCTCCGTCTCCGGGGGGATGAACGATATAGTGATGAGGCTGCTCGCCAAGAGTCCGGCCCAACGCTACGAGAGCGCCGCAGAGGTCTGTGAGGAGCTCGGGCGTATCCGGGATGGACAGCCTCCCGTGGCCTCGGTTATCCCCGGGGTTCCGGATACCGCGGATACGGCCGCCGGTACCGGCCCCCTGCCGACGGCTGGCGGGGTGCCGCGCCGGAGACAGCGCCTGCCGTTCGTGCTGCTCGGGACGGTGGTTGCGCTGGGTCTCGTCGCGCTGGCGTACTTCCTCCTCCTGGATGAGCGGGCGCCCGGCGGCGGACGGGTGGGGGTGCCGGATCTTATCGGCCTGGAGCTTGCCGAGGCGCGCGGTGCGCTGGAGGAGAGCGGTCTCGCGCTCGGGGAGGTTACGGTCGGGCGCTCTTCGGACGTGCCCGGGGGTGAGATCGTCTCCCAGAGCCCGGGCTCCGGGGCCACGGTAGACACCGGAGACGCCGTGGACGTGACGATCAGCCCGGGGAACGGGCCGCCGGGCGGCACACCCGGAGGGCTCCCCGGCAACGTAGGTAATGGAGGTAACGGCGGAGCAGGCGGGGGAGATCCCGGCGGGGCTCCCGCCGGAGGCTCCGGGGATCAGTACACCGGTTCGGGCGGCTAGCGGCCGGAGCGGGCGGCCGCTGCTCCCGGTTCTATCCCTGGACCTCGGCGTTGAACCCGGCGCCGTGCAGTAGCTCGCGGGCCTGGGGGGCGGCGTTCGCGTCCAGGGTGAGGACCAGGGCGGCTCTCTCCGTATTGGAATGCCGCACGTAGAGGTCGAGGATGTTTATATTGTTGGAGCCCATGAGCGTGGTGACGCGAGCAAAGATGCCGGGCTGATTCTCGACGGGGATGTCGAGGTCCACGTTCTGGCCCGCGTTCTCGACCAGAATGCCGCCGAGGTCGTCGTAGGCCTTGCGGGCGTCCAGAAAGCGGCGCTCGATGGAGCCACGGTCCGAGATCTCGGACCCTATCTGCGCCATCGCCCCGGCGAACGCCCCGAGCGCTTCCCCGAGCGCATCCCGGTTCTCGGCCAAAATGTCGGCCCAGAGCTCCGGGTTCGAGGCTCCGACGCGGGTGAGGTCCCGGAAGGACTGCCCGGCGAAGGAAAGCGCCTCGGGGGAGATGTCCGAGGCCACGCGCAGCAGGGCGACCGCCATCAGGTGCGGCAGGTGGGATAAGGTCGCCATCAGGAGGTCGTGCTTGTCCGGGTCCACGGCGGTCGGGGTCGCGCCGAGATCCTGCACGAACGCGGACACCTCGCGGTAGGCCGCGGGGTCGGTGTCGCCGGTCGGGGTGAGGAAGTAGCGGGCCCCGCGAAAGAGGTCGACCCGGGCGTTCGCGACCCCGGCGAGCTGGCTCCCGGCCATCGGGTGGCCGCCGACGAAGCGCAGGCCGAGGGCGTGGGCCTCCGAGACGACCTCGGACTTCGTGCTGGCCGCGTCCGTGATCAGGGCGTCCGTCGGGGCGAGCGCGCCGGTGATGTTCCTGACCTCGGAGATCGGGGCCGATAGCATCACGAGGTCCGCCTCCCGCGCCTCCTTTAGCGTAGAGGCCCGCCCGATGGCGCCGATCTCGACGGCCCGCTCCAGGACCTCCGGCTCGTCCACGCCGACCACCTCCCAGCCGGCCTCCCGCGCGGCGAGACCGGCCGAGCCGCCTATGAGGCCGACCCCGGCTATGGCGAGGGTGCCGCGGCCTCCTCTGTTCTCCTCGTCCGTGCCCAACGCTATCCTGCGGCCTCTATGGACTCCAGGGCCTCTATAACGCGGTCGTTCTCCGAGGAGTCGCCGATGGTTACCCGGCTCCAGCCCGCGGGGAAGCCGAGCGCCTCGCCCTCGCGCACCAGGACGCCGTTGCGCTCGAAGGTCTGTGGTCCGGTCCCGACCATCACGTAGTTGCCCTGGGACGGGATGTAGGGGAGACCGGCCCCGGCGAATGCCTGCTGTACGCGGCCGCGCTCCCGGATGATGAACTCGGCGCGGCCCCGGATCTGCTCCCGCTCGCGCATCGAGGCAGCTGCTGCGGCCTGGGCGGCGGCGTTTACCGAGAACGGGAACCTGACGCGCTCCACGTAGTCCGCGACCCGCGCCGGGGCGAGCCCGTAGCCGACCCGCAGCCCGGCCAGCCCGTGCGCCTTGGCGAAGGTGCGCACCGTGACCACGTCCTCCCGCTGTTGTGTGAGATCCTCCGCGCCCCGGTAGGCCGGGTCCTCGACGAACTCGAAATACGCCTCGTCCAGGATCAGCATCGTCTCCGCCGGTAGTGAGTCGGCCAGGGACCGCACCTCGTCCAGGGTTAGATACGTGCCGGTCGGGTTGTTGGGGTTGCACAGGATCACGGCCCGCGTATCGTTGTCCGTCGCAGCGGCGAGCGCGTCCGGGTCCACGGCGTAGTCTTCCGTAAGCGAGACTGGCCGGGTCTCGAGGCCGAGTATGGTGCAGATGGCACGGTACAGCCCGAAGGAGGGCCAGGGGAAGACCACGTTGCCCGGCCGCTCGGCGAGCTGTAAGAGGTTCAGCAGCACCTCGCTGGAGCCGTTGCCGACGAGCACGTTATCCGGCTCTATCCCCGGATTAGCGGCGGAGATCTCGGCCCGCAGGTCTCCCACGTTGCGGTCCGGGTAGCGGTTGGCCCGGGGCAGGACCTGTGAGAGGGCGGCTTCGGCCTCCGGCAGTGGCCCGAAAGACAGCTCGTTGGAGGTGAGCTTGACGTAGCCCGAGTCGGCTCCACCTCCGGGAGGCGGACCGCCAGGATCGGAGCCGCGCTCCGCGACGGCCTCCTCGGTCATGCGAGGCGGCTTGTACGGGCTAAGGGAGTCTAGCTCGGATCTGAACTGCAAAAGTGCGCTCCGTCTTGTAGCGGTTTTCTAGTGGCCGGACGTAGACGGTGGGCCGACAGCGTGCTGTCGTCAACCGCCCCGCTTAGATTATTCTTATTCTGCGCGCCTTTCAACGAAAAGAGGCGCGGCCGTGGTCTACAGGGGTTGCTGCAGGATTACCGGTACGAATGACCGGTACGAATGAGTGGTTCGGAGGGTCGTGGATGGGTGGAGAGCCTGAGGCGTGTTACGGGTGTGGCGCGCTGGTGCCCCGCAGTGAGAAGGGGACGACGCACGAGTATATCGGGGCCTCGCCGGGGTGCTGGTCCGTATACGGAAAGGTGCTGGAGCGCGAGTACGCCGATTACGAACGCTACTTCGACATCCACAGGCTCACCGTGGACGCTTACGCCGCCCAGCATCCGGGCGAGCCCTCGCGCAGGGCCACGCAGTCTGTGGCGGTGCACCTGATCCGGCTCCACCTCATGCTCGAGCTTGGGCTGCCGCCCGAGCGGGCAAATGCCGGGATGCAGCGAGTCTCCTCGAAAGGGGGTTTCGTGTGGCTGGAGCCGCCGGAATCTCCCGGCTGGATCACCGTGCTCCACGTACGAGAGGCGCGGGATCCGGCGGAACACGAGGCGCGGGTGAGGGAGTGGGCCGGGTCGGTGTGGGAGGCGTGGTCGGGGCATCACGAGGCCATACGCCGGTGGGCGGCTGTTGCCTTCCGTGCATGGGGCATATAGAATCGCGGGATTATGGATGATCCGGGAGTGCGAGACACGGTGAAGACGTTCAGAGAACGGGTCGACGAGGTCGACCACGAGCTAGTCAGGCTGCTCAACGAGCGGGCGCAGCTCGTGCAGGAGATGGGATCCTACAAGCAGGAGGCCGGGATACCGCTCTTCGACCCCAGACGGGAGGAGGAGATCCTCTCCAAGGTGGCCGAAGAGAACCCGGGGCCGATCTTCGACTCTTCCATGCGGGACATCTTCGAG
The DNA here is from genome assembly GCF_001029505.1 of Rubrobacter aplysinae. NCBI lineage: Bacteria > Bacillati > Actinomycetota > Rubrobacteria > Rubrobacterales > Rubrobacteraceae > Rubrobacter > Rubrobacter aplysinae. Next base: position 128,375 of record NZ_LEKH01000001.1, read on the forward strand.
CTGATCATGCACCGCATCCGGGACATAGAGATCCAGCGCAGCGAGTTTTCCGACCAGTAACGACCAGTAAGATAGTTTGCAAGTAAGTTTCCGAGTGATCGAGGTACTTTAAGCAATGGACATTTCGGCGAGCACCACCTCCTCGAGCGGCGTCAAGACCGAGGTAAAGACGAACAACGGCATGATCCAGCCAAACTCCTTCCGGGTCGTGGCCGGGCCGTGTACGGTCGAGAGCTACGAGCAGTTCGAGGCGTCGGCCAAGGCGGTAAAGGAGGCGGGCTTCTCCTACATCCGGGGCGGAGCCTTCAAGCCGCGGACCTCGCCGTACTCTTTCCAGGGTCTCGGGGAAGAGGGCCTCGGGATACTTTCGGAGGTCGCCTCCGAGTACGGCCTGGAGGTCGTCACGGAGGTGATGGACCCGAAAGACATAGAGAAGGTCATGGAGCACGCCAAGGTCATCCAGATCGGGGCGCGCAACATGCAGAACTTCGCGCTTTTAAAGCACATCGGCGAGGCCATCGCCGGCACCGACCACGGCGCGGTCCTAAAGCGCGGCCTCTCGGCCACCGTCGAGGAGTGGCTGCAGGCGGCGGAGTACATCACCAGCGAGGGCGGCGACAACGTGGTGCTGTGCGAGAGGGGCATCCGCACCTTCGAGAACGCCACCCGCTTCACGCTGGACCTCTCGGCGGTCATCGTCGCCAAGCGCCTGACGGACCTGCCCGTGATCGTGGACCCCTCCCACGCCGCCGGACGCCGCGACCTCGTCGTGCCGCTCTCCAAGGCCAGCGTCGCCGCCGAGGCCGACGGCCTCATAATAGAGAGTCACCACGAGCCGGAGAACGCCCTCTGCGACGGCGAGCAGGCTCTACCGGCGGAGGCTCTGCACGGGCTGAAGGGCATCCTGGAGCCCTTCGCTACGGCGATGGGCCGCGGGGTTATATAGTCCTCTGCCGGTCTGACATCCACCGGTCCTAGTGCGGGCCAGCCTGGCGTGAGCGAGTCTGACGGAGGTACCCAGGGGCGCTTCGGGGGGCGCTTCGTGCTTTCCCGAGAGCTCGGCTCCGGTGGCATGGCGACCGTGTACCTCGGGCGGGACGAGGTGCTGGATCGCGCCGTTGCGATAAAGGTCCTCAAGCAGGGCTTCGACGATGACATTGCCGGGAGGTTCCAGCGCGAGGGGCGCACCGCGGCGAGGCTCTCGCACCCGAACATCGTGCAGGTCTTCGACGCCGGAGAGGCCGAGATCGAGGGTAGGACCGCGCCGTACATCGTCATGGAGCACGTGCCGGGCGGGGACCTCAAGAGCACCATAGACCTCGAAGGTCCGCTGTCTTCGGAGAGGGTCGCGCGGCTCGGGGCCGGGGTCTCGGCCGGTCTCGGACACGCCCACGATCGGGGCGTCGTCCACCGGGACATAAAGCCTCACAACATCCTGCTAGACGAGGCGGATTCCCCGAAGCTGACGGACTTCGGCATCGCCCGCGCGCTGGACGCGACCGCGATGACGGTCTCCGGCGTGTATCTGGGCACCGCGCTCTACTCCGCCCCCGAGCAGCTCAAGGGCGAGGAGATCACCCCCAAGAGCGACGTCTACGCCCTGGGGGCGGCGTTGTATCAGGCGGCGACCGGTGAGGCCCCGTTCTCGGGCTCTCCACTGGAGGTCGCCAACCAGCACGCCGTCCGGGAGCCCGACGCCCCCGGCTCCAGAAGCTCCTCCGGCGCAGCGGACCCCGAACTGGACGGCCTGATCCTGGCCTGTCTCGCCAAGGACCCCGCGGACCGGCCCACCGCCGCCGAGGTCCGGGACCGGCTCTACTCGCTGCCGTGGGTCGCCTCGGACGCCGGTGAAATCGCGGCCACCGGCTCCCCCGGCCTCACCCGTGAGACGCAAGACGTGCAGAACAAGCAGAACAAGCAGGACGAGCGGAGCAGGCCGCATAACAAGCCGAATAACAAGACCAGGAGGCGCAGGAAGCCCGTGCTCAGGACGTTCGCGGGCGCGCTGGCCCTGGTCTTGATCCTGATCGCCGGGGCCGCCTTTGCCATGATGGGCGACGGGGGCTTGCCGGTCCCGGCCGTAGAGGAGAATCGGCCCGCTCCGGATGCGGGCTCCCCGGGCGCGAGCCCGGACGGCGCGGCGCAGGAAGAGGCAGAACCGGCCGCCGACGCGCAAGACTCCGGCTCACCGGTCCCCGACGCGTCGGACTCCTCGGAAACTGCCGGAGCTTCTGGAGCCCCTGGCTCCTCTGGTACTTCTGAGAGCGGCGATGCCGGAGCGCCCGGATCAGGCAGCAGCCCCGCGACACGGGAGCAGGCGGCGGCCCGGACGGTGCGTGACGTATACGAGCTGGCGGCCGCGGAGGACTACGACGCTTCGTACGGGCTGTTGTCGAGCGGCTTCCAGCAGAGGGAGGCCGGTTCCCGACAGAACTGGGCCGGGACCTTTAGCACCCTGGAAAGCATCTCGTTTATCCAGGGACCGAACGCGAGCATCTCCGGCGACACGGCGCGGGTGACCGGATCCACCAGAGCCGTTCACACCGACCGCACGGAGTTCAACCGTGGTACCTGGAGCCTCGTCCGGGAAGGCGGAGAGTGGCGGATAGACGACCTCAGCGTGCAAAAGCTATGACCCTGACCGTGGCGGGGTCGCCGACGCGGCGAGCGGCGAAAGGAGCATCCTGAAGACCGCGATCACAGCCCTGGTGTCGGCCGTGATCGGGGGCCTCCTTGCCACCATCTTCGTGTTCGTCGGGATGTCGCTGCTCGGCGAGGATTACGGGGACGTGAACATCCGGCAGGCCCCGGCCCCGGTCGAGGGCTCCCAGGGCTCGCTGGACGGCGGAGCGGCCAGTGGGGCAGATGGCGGCTCGGTCGAGGAGGTCTACGATAAAGACGGGCCGGGCGTGGTGAGCGTGGACGTCTCCTCCGGGGAGGGGGCCGGCAGCGGCTCCGGCTTCGTGCTGGACAACAACGGTCACATCGTGACCAATCAGCACGTGGTGGACGGAGCGGACGGGGTCTCTGTGGTGTTCTCGGGAGACGAAAGGGTGGAGGCGGAGGTCGTCGGCGAGGACGCCTCCACGGACGTCGCGGTGCTGAAGGTGGACGCGCCGGAGGGGCTGCTCACCCCGCTGACCCTCGGCGACTCCGGGGAGGTGGATGTCGGGGAGCCCGTGATCGCCATCGGCAACCCCCTCGACGTGGGCACGAGCGCCACGACCGGCATCGTGAGCGGCACCGGACGCCCGATAAAAGCCCCAAACGACTACACCATAGACAACGCCATCCAGACCGACGCCGCCATAAACCCCGGCAGCTCCGGCGGGCCACTGCTCGACGCCCGGGGCACGGTAATAGGCGTGAACTCCCAGATACAGTCAACCACCGGCAGCTTCCAGGGCGTGGGCTTTGCGGTCCCGATAAACACGGTCAAGGGCGTGGTCGAGCAGCTCATAACCACCGGGGAGGTCGAGCACGGCTACCTCGGCGTGCAGATGTTCGACATCGGCGTCAGGGAGCTCGCATCTTACGCCGGGAGCTCCTCCGAGGAGTTCTCTAACGAGTACGAGATCCCCGGCCACGGTGCGATAGTGGTCGAGGCGAGTGGGGGAGGCCCGGCGGCCGAGTCCGGCATAAGCGGCGGCAAGGAACAGAAGATAGCGGGGCTCCCCGTTCCACTCGGCGATGTGATAACCCGTATCGAGGGCACAGAGGTGCAGGGGCCGGAGGATGTGATCTCGGCGGTCAACTCCCGCAAGCCGGGCGACTCTCTGGAGATGACCGTCGTGAGTCCCGGCGGGGAGCCCCGGCAGGTCCAGGCGCGCCTAGGCTCCCGGCCAGACCAACCGGAAGGGTAGCGAGAGCCAGAGGATAACGAGCCCGGGGAGCCGGAGGCCCTACGGCAGCCTCGAGAGACCATCGCGGGGCCCCCGGTCCGCTAACTACCGCTGCTAGCCGCGTCTACCCGTCTCTACCTGCTTCTAGCTGCCGCTAGCTGCGGGTCGCACCAAACCCGGCCCGGGAGGAGGATCTTGCGCTGCGGTCCTCTTCGAGCACGAGCTTGAAGATAGACTCGAACTCCACGTACACGGTCGCCTTGTCGTCCTCCATCTTGACCTTCAGGTAGTCGTCGCCGAGCTCGACGTTCGCCACGTCCTTGCTCTCCAGGGTAAAGGTGTCCCGGCGGTCGGAGATGACGAGCTTGGATTCCTGCGAGCGCGCCTCGTCCACTACTTTCTCTACCAGTTCCCGGTTCATGTCTCTCCTCTCGTGTGCCATGGGCCCGAACACGGGGCTTACGGGTACTAGGGGGTTTACAGGTCTGGAGGCGGCGCTTTGCCGCACGCTCTACCGCACCTCTACCTACCCTGACCACAGCCGTGTTTTCCGGGCACATTCTACTCCAGATACTCCAGAACACCCGCGCCAGCGCCCTCTCACGGTATCTCGGGGTGTAACCCGCGGCCGCCACGTTTCGGAAGCCGCCGCGGGAGGAAAGATGCCGCAATGGACATCAAGAGGATGCACGAGGAAGGACTCAGGCAGAGGATGGCGGCGGAGCTCGAGGAGGCCCGCCAGAGGACCCGGTATCTGCTCTCCGGCGTCTCGGAGGAGGATCTCGGGGCCCAGCACGACCCCATAATGAGCCCGCTCATCTGGGACTACGGCCACATCGGCTACTACGAGGATCTGTGGCTACTCCAGAGCCTCCTCGGCCGGGGCCCCAAGAGCGAGGAGATCAACGACATCTACGACGCCTCGCGCCACTCGCGCGGCGAGCGCCCCGACCTCGACCTCCTGGACCGGGACGGGGCGGAACGGTTCCTCGAAGAGGTCCGCCGCCAGGCCATAGAGGAGCTCGAAAATCTTCCCGACGAGGAGCTTGAGAGCGGGGGAGAGCTTGCCCGCGAGGGGTTCGTGTACCGCATGGTCCTCCAGCACGAGCACCAGCACAACGAGACCATGCTCCAGACCCTGCAGCTAATGCGGAGCGAGACCGGTTACCGGCCCGAGCCCTCGGTAGAGTTGCCCGAGGCGCCACGGCCAACGCCGGCGCCGCAGGCATCGGCCGCAGGAGATTCCGGGGCCGGAGATGATATGGTCTTCGTCCCCGGCGGGCGCTTTACGATGGGCACCGACGAGGCCGCGTTCGCCTTCGACAACGAGCGCCCGGCCCACCCGCGCCACGTTCCGGGCTTCTACCTGGACAGGTCCCCCGTAACCAACCGCGCCTTTATCGAGTTCGTCGAGAGCGGCGGCTACGAGCGGGAAGAGCTTTGGGACCCGGAAGGGTGGCGCTGGATCTGGACCGAGAATATCCGCCGCCCGAAGCACTGGTATCAGAAGGAGCCCCACGACTGGTGGACCGAGAGGTTCGGCTTCGACGAGCCGCTGGCCCCCGGCGCGCCGGTGATGCACGTCTCCTGGTACGAGGCCGACGCCTACGCCCGCTGGGCCGGCAAGCGTCTGCCGACCGAGGCCGAGTGGGAGAAGGCCGCCTCCTGGGACCCGGCCACCGGTGAGGCCCACCGCTATCCCTGGGGTGAGGAGCAGCCCCGCTCCGGCGATAACCGGGCCAACCTGGACCAGCTCGCCTTCCGGCCCGCAGACGTCGGGGCATACCCGGCGGGTGCTAGCCCGTGCGGTGCCCTGGGCATGATCGGGGACGTGTGGGAGTGGACCGCCTCCGACTTCGAGGCCTATCCGGGCTTTACGGCCTTCCCCTACGACGAGTACTCCAAGGTTTTCTTTAACGAAGATTACAAGGTGCTACGCGGCGGCTCGTGGGCGACGCGCCCCGCCTCTATCCGCAACACCTTCCGCAACTGGGATCATCCCATCCGCCGCCAGCTCTTCGTCGGTCTCCGCTGTGCCAGGTAGCCGTGGGCTGCGGGTCCGGTCGCCGGGGGCGGGCCGCTAGATGTGCCGGGTGGCGGCGTATCTCGGCGGCCCGGCCGTCTCGCTGGCCTCGCTCGTCCTCGAACCGGAGCACTCGCTCGTCGAGCAGGCACACTCCCCGAGAGAGGTGCTCTCCGGCACCGTCAACGCGGACGGCTTCGGGGTCGGCTGGTACGTGCCGGAGGGGGAGGGTCCGGGCGCGGCAGAGGGCACCCCGGACGGAGAGCCGGCGCTATACCGGTCCACGAGCTCCATCTGGGCGGACCGCAGCTTCGTGAGCCTCGCCGGGAAGCTCGCCAGCCCCGCCGTCTTCGCCGCCGTGCGCAACGCCACGCCCGGCTTGCCCGTCGAGGGCTCCGGCGTGCCGCCCTTTGGCGCGGGGCCGTACCTCTGCATGCACAACGGCGCGATAGAGGGCTTCCGGCACACCGTCATGCGCGAGCTGCGCGGCTCCCTGAGCGACGAGTCCTACGCGAGCCTGCTCGGGGTCACGGACTCGGAGACCATCTTCGCGGACCTCTGCGACAGGCTTGCGGTCTCCGGTGGGCCGACCGGTACGCGGCCGCCGGGTGCGGACGGGCTCGCCGGGGCGCTCTCGGAGACGCTCCGGCGGGTCTCCGGCGTCGCGGAGCAGGCGGGGGTACAGGCCACCCTGAACCTCTCGGTCACTGATGGCTCGGCGATGGTCTTCTCCCGCTACTCCCTGCGGGGGCCGGGCAACTCCCTGTACTTTGTCGAGGATGGCCGGAGCTTCCCCGGCGGCCTCGCCGTCGCCTCCGAGCGCCTCGACGCCGACCCGGGCTGGCGCGAGGTCCCAGATGACCATCTCCTCGTCGCGGACGGCTCCGGGACGAGGACGGAGCGCCTGGCCCGGCACCTCTGACGCCTCTGGAGTCTCTGATACGTCTGGATCGTATCCCCCGGCTTCCGGGAGGCGACGGGATCGTGGTCCGGGCGTGTATCCTGACGTGTAGAATACCTTTTCCATGATGAACCGCGCACGCAGAGACGGGCCCAGGGACACAAAGGTGCGACGGACAGTGCGACGGGCGGCCCGGCGGCTGCACGGGCTGGACGTCAGGGTGTTCCGGGCGGTCTCCAGGCTGAGACGGGGGCCGCTAACCCCCATGATGCGCGGTTTTACCCGGGTGGGTACGGCGGGCGCACTGTGGGGTGTGATCGCGGCTGCGGCGTTCGTCTTCGGCGGATTCTACCTGCCCGGTCTGCTGGTGCCGTGGGCGGCGGTCGCCGGGGCCTGGATACTGGCCGAAGCCTCCAAGCACCTGTTCGACCGCGCCCGACCCCACGACTCGGATATGGGTATAGCCCCGCTCGTGAAGACCCCGAGCTCTAGCTCTTTCCCCTCCGGCCACTCCGCGACCGCAGCCGCCGGAGCCATTACCCTCTCGGCCGCCTACCCCGTCTTCGCCCCACTCTTGCTCGCCGCCGGGCTCCTGGTGATGCTCTCCAGGATCTACCTCGGGGTCCACTATCCCTCGGACGTCTTCGTCGGCGGGGTCATCGGGGTGGTCTGCGCCGCGCTACTGGTGCCCCTGGCGTGATAGCCGTGATGTCGTGGCTCCGGGAGGCTTTTGAACAGACTTACGAACAGAACCATGAAAAGTCTCGTGAAGAGGCTTACCGGCGCCGGAAGCCGGGTAAGGTAGAAACCGAGTAGTGGGTATCTCAAGACATTACACCATCGGGGCCGTGATCCCGGACCTCGACGCTCTCGACGCGCTGGACGGGAGGCTCGGGCGCGTCGGCCCCGAGCTGGATCAACCGCTCGTGCTGACCCGCCGCCGCGACGAGCGGCTGGTGCAGGTCACGTTGCCGGGCGCGCTCGTGAGGCGGGTAGAAGGCGGGATGTCGCGTCTGCAGTGGTTCGAGTTCGGCAGCATGTTCCTCGCCGTCTCGGCGACGGCGCTGCTGATGGGGGCGATACACCTGACGACCGGCATCGTAGTGCAGGCTGTCCTGACCGTGGCCGCCGTTATCGGGATCCTGCTGTATCACCGCCAGCCGAAGGTCCGGGAGAAGCTGACCGGTATGGCGATGCCCGAAAAGCTCGCCGAGGAGTGGGAGCAGAGCTTCTCGGACGGCCTGGCGCTGGTCCTGATCACCGTCCCGGAGGAGAGCTTCGAAGAGGTCGAGGCCGCTTTTCTCGAAGACCCCGGGCTGTGCTCGCCGCTCGCCGTGGACCGGCGCCCGGTACTCTAGTGGCGGGGAGGTAGGTAGAAAATGCTCGTCCGATCCCGCGAAGCCGGTTACGCGCTCGTCGAGCAGCACGAGCACGGCCTGATCTCGGGCGAGCTCGCCCGGCACTGGGGGTGGGCTCCAATCCCCTCCTCCTCCGCGCTCTACGCCATCGCCGAGCACGACCTGGCGTGGAAAGAGCTGGACGCCGAGCTCCGCTGGAACCCGGAGACCGGCGAGCCGTACAACTTCTTCGAGTACCCGGTACAGCCCAGGCTCGCCGCCTACCGGCGGGGCGTGGACGCCGTCGAGTCCCAGGACCAGTACGCCGGCCTCCTGTGCAGCCTGCACTACGAGTCCTTCGTCCGTAACGCAACCGGCGTCGTGGAGGCCAGCTTCCGCGCCGCCGAGCGCGAGCGCCAGACCCGGCTTCTGTTCGCCATCACCGACGAGGAGCGGGAACGGGTGGACGACGAGCTCTCGCTGCTCAGGATCTGTGACGACCTCTCGCTCTTTCTGTGCCTGAACGAGCCCGGCGAGAACGTCTACCCGTGGTTCAGGGACGGCTTCGACTACGGGGGCACCAGGATCATGCCCGTCTGGCAGGGAGGTGAGGTACTGCGGCTCGACCCGAGCCCTTTCACCGAGGACTTCGGGGTGCGGATACCGTACCGCGTGATAGACGCGGCCGGGCGAAACCTCGGCGGCGGAGCAACGGAAGTCCGGGTCTCCTCCGGATAGGCTCCCGCTCGTAGTTGGGACGCAAATCGCGCTTAGCCCGGAACTCGTGATACCCGTAAATATCCACGCTTATCTTTCCGGTACCCGGAGCTCCGGGAGCAGAGTCCGGGGGGAGAACCAGAACACTGAACTAGAATACTAGAGTCTTTTCGAGAGCTATACTCGATGGGACGGTTCATTTACTACAGAGTTCTGAGAGGAGCATCTCGATGAGAGACGAATCGCTGCGATTTTTGAAGGGCCTGCTATCCGCGCCGGGCACGAGCGGCCACGAGGTCGCGCCCGCGGGGGTGTGGCGGGATCAGGCCTCCAGCTTCGCCGCGGTGCGCGGCGACAGCATGGGCAACTCCTTCGCCACGCTGAACGAGGGCGGCAGCCCGAGGGTGATGCTCAGCGGTCACGTGGACGAGATCGGGGTCGTCGTCACCCACGTGGACGACCAGGGCCTCGTCCACTTCAAGGGCGTGGGCGGCTGGGACCCGCAGGTGCTCGTCGGCCAGCGCATCCGGCTCCAGACCCGCTCGGGTGAGGTGCGCGGTGTTATCGGCAAGAAGGCCATCCACCTCATGGAGGCCGAGGATCGCAAGAAGGTCTCCGACATAAAGACGCTGTGGATAGACGTGGGTGCAAAGGACGCCGACGAGGCGCGCGAGATGGTCCGCGTCGGGGATGTCGGGGTCATAGACCAGGAGATCCTGGACCTCCCGAACGACCGCCTCGCCGCCCGGTCGCTGGATAACCGTACCGGCGCGTTCGTCGTGCTGGAGGCGCTGCGGCTGCTCTCGGAGAAGAGCGGCGCCTCCGCAGAGGTCACGGCGGTCGCCAGCGTGCAGGAGGAGATCGGGGCCAACGGGGCCCGGAGCTCGGCCTTCGGGCTCGACCCGGACGCCGCCATAGCCGTGGACGTCACACACGCCACAGACGTGCCCGGGGCCTCGAAGAACGAGAACGGCGACCACTCCCTCGGGAGCGGCCCGGTGATCACTCGGGCCTCGACCCTCAGCCCCATAATATCGGACGGACTGATGGACGCCGCAGACCGCGGCGAGATCTCCTACTCCATAGAGGCCGACGCCGGGCGCACCGGCACCGACGCCGACGCCATACACTTCTCCCGCGCCGGGGTCGCCTCGGGGCTCGTCTCCGTCCCGAACCGCTACATGCACTCCCCGAACGAGGTCGTACAGCTCGACGACCTGGAGAATGCGGCCCGGCTGATAGCCGACTACATCGGCAGCCTGGACGCGGACACGGACTTCGTGCGCTAGAGCGCCTCTAGCTAGAGACGCTCTACAGAGACACCGTAAAGACTAGCGGGGCCGCGCCGGACCAAAACGCCCGTCTAACGGCGCGGCCCCGCCACTACTGTCGGGTATTACCGGGTAAAGTCCCGGATGATTATCGAGGCTATGGAGGCCATGATCACGGTAAAGGTGGCCTTGAGCACCGCCTCTTTTATGTCGTCCTTGATGCCGGGCTGCTCCGGGACGGTTATGATCTTGTCGGCCAGTAGGCTGGAGAGCCCGATGGTGCCCACCCGAGAGATCAGGGTCATCGCGGTTTTCTTGTTTTTCTCTTTCATAACTTCCGAACCTCCTCTCTGTAGCCGTGCATGATCTCATTTTTGCTCCGAATACACGACTTTTAATCAGGCTCCGGCGCTGTTTTGACCCTGTTCGGCCCTGCTCCGTTCTGGAACTTGTTGAAGCGGACCGAAAAGACAGCTAGTCTGGCGCGATGGCTGACAGGACACTTTTCCAGAAGATAATGGACGGCGAGCTAGAGGGCGACATCGTGTACGAGGATGGTAGCTGCGCCGTGCTGCGGGACATAAACCCGCAGGCTCCGACCCACCTGCTCGTGGTGCCGCGAAAGCCCATACCCTCGCTCGACGCGCTAACCGAGGAGGACGAGCCGCTGGTGGGCCACCTCTTCGTCGTGGCCCGGAAGATCGCGGCGGAGGCCGGCCTCACGGGTGGTTACCGTACCGTCTTCAACAACGGCGAGGACGCGAACCAGACGGTGGATCACATCCACCTCCACGTCCTCGGGGGCCGTGCCCTGGGCTGGCCTCCGGGCTAGACAGGCGCTACCGGCTGCTCCTACCCTTCCGGTGAAGGCTGGGGCTGCTTGCCGGCGCCTTCCTCCAGCTGGCTCTGGATGGAGTCCAGCGTCGCGCTGACGCCCTCTTCGAGCGGGTCGCGGTCCCCGCTGGACTCCTCCTGGATCTCACCCTCTACCGTGCGGGGCCCGAACCAGAGCTGGACTTCCACGTTGCTGCCGCCGTCTGAGGTCTCGTGGACCTCCAGACGCCCCGAGTAGTCCCGCGACACCTCCGCTCCCCACTCCAGGGTCCTCGTGCCCTCGTCGGTGCGTATATAGCCTTCGTTCTCGAACTCGCCCCGGTCGGGTATCTCGCCCTTGAGCCACAGGCGATCCCCGTTCGCGCCCTCGCGGCTGGCTTCCTTTATCGGGGGCAGATACTTGGGCAGGTTGTTCACGTTCTCCAGCCAGCCGAACACCTCCTCCGGGGGGCGGTCTATGTGCCGCTCTTGCCGAAACTCTTTCACTCCCGGTTCTCCTTGCGCTCGCCGTGTGTACGCGGCCTATTTTCCCCGCGGCCGGAAGTTCTATTCGCCCCAGGTCTTTCGCAGCACCCGCAGCCAGTTGCCGCTCGCGAGCTTGCGCAGCTCCTCCGGGCCATAGCCGCGCTCTCTTAGCCTATCCAGCAGCCGGGGCAGGCCGGAAACGTCGCCCAGCTCGCGCGGTACCGTCGCGCCGTCGAAATCAGATCCGAGGCCGACGTGGTCCACGCCCATCCGCTCCACCATGTGGTCCACGTGGCGCACTATCTCCGTAATAGGGGTGTCGGGCTCTTGGCGGCCGTCGCTCCTGAGAAAGGCCACGGCGAAGTTGACGCCCACCATACCGCCGGAATCCCGGATCGCGTCCAGCTGGCGGTCCGTGAGGTTGCGGGGCGTGTCGCAGAGCGCGTGGGCGTTGGAGTGCGTCGCAACGAGCGGTCTGTCCGTTATCCCGGCGACGTCCCAGAAGCCGCGCTCGTTCAGGTGCGAGAGGTCTACCATCACCCCGAGCCTGCCGCACTCCCGGATGAGCTTTCGTCCGGTCTCCGTAAGCCCGGGACCGGTGTCGGGCGAGCCGGGGAAGCGGAATGGCACGCCGTGGCCGAAGATGTTGGAGCGGCTCCAGACCGGCCCGAGCGAGCGCAGCCCCGCCCGGTACAACACCTCTAGCTCGTCCAGCTCCTCGCCTATAGCCTCCGCGCCCTCTACGTGGGGCACGGCGGCGATGACGCCGCGCTCCAGGCACTCCTCAATCTCCGAGGCGCTGCGAACCACCTTTAGCTTGCCCTCCGACTCGGTCTCTATGCGGAACAGCCTTGCGGCGGCCGCCAGAGTCGAGCGCACGGCCCTGCCGGTATCCAGCCGCGGGGCGGGGGAGATATCGTACCCCTGCTCGGTGTAGGAGATCGCAGCCTCCTCCGACCACTCCTTGCGCGGGTTCGGCGCGTAACAGGCAAAGAAGCCGCCGCCGAACCCGCCCTCCAGTGCGCGCGGCAGGTCCAGGTGCCCCCGGGTGCCGCGCTCGAAGAAGCTCCTCCCCTGCAGCGGGAGCCTGAGGAGCACGTCGTTGTGGCCGTCGAAGACGGGAGGATTGGCCGGCTCGGTCATGCGGGGTACACTACCAGCGCCGTCCGGACGTTTCCGCCACTCTTGCGGATAGCCTTCACCCTACGGCCGTTCCACATCGACGCCGGGCGTCATCCGGAGGACGCCGAGCAGTTGCAGGATAGAGATCGCGGCCAGCGCGGCGAAAGGCCCGGTGAAGCCGCCCGTGGCGTCGCGCAACGCCCCGATGGCGGCCGGTCCGGCGGCGGCCAGAGCGTAGCCGAAGAGGAAGGCCATGGCGGTCAGCCTGCCCGCCATCTCCGGCGAGGCCGTGTTGTCCAGCGGCAGGTTTAACGACAGGGGAAAGAGCCCGCCCTGACCGAGGCCGAGCACCACGACCCAGAGGTACGGGGCCCCCGCGAACGCCCTCGGCGCGAAAGCGACCAGCAACAGGCCAACGGTGGTGGCGCAGATCACGAGCGCCAGCCATGGCCTGCGATCCGTGAAACGCACGGCTACGGCGGGGACCGCCAGAGCGCCGACGATCTGGCACCCGGTCGTGACCGAGAGCAGTATGCCGGATCTCGCGCTGGAGATACCGGCCCCCTGAAACAGCGGGGCGAGCCACGTGAGCACCGAGAAGTACCCGAGCGCCGTTACGGAGAACACCCCGACCACGAGCCACGCCCGCGGGCTGCGTAGCGGGAATCCCACAACGTCTCCGCCTCCGCGGGGACCGTTTCTCAGGGCCGGCGTCAGCCACGCCGCCACCGCGAGCATCGCGGGCAGCCCCCAGAGGGCGAGCGCGCCCCGCCAGGAGCCCCCCGAGCTCTCCAGGGCGCCTGTTAGCGGCACGGTAGCGCTCGCGGCCAGGGTCGCGCCCAGGTTGACCCCGACGGTGTAGAGGCCGGTTATCAGGGCGGCGCGGCTGGCGAAGTTCTCTTTTATTATCCCCGGCAGAACCGTCTGTGCCACCGCTATGCCCAGGCCCACGAAAAGTGCCGTTCCGAACAGCGCCGCCGCCGAGTCCAGGAACCTAAAGCCGGTGGAGACGCCGATCAGTACCAGCGCGCCGAGTATCATCCTCTCGCGTCCGAGCCTCGACTCGATCAGGGTCGAGAGCGGCGCGAAGAGGGCCATGCAGAGCACCGGGATGGTGACCAGCAGCCCGGCGACGGCCCTCCCGAGCCCGAGGCCGGACTGTATCTGTCCCAGCACCGGAGACACGGAAGATAGGGCGGGCCTCAGGTTCAGGGCCGCGAGAAAGATGGCCGCGAGCAGCAGCCAGTGCCGGCTTTTCATCCGGCCTTTACGCGGCGGGAGATGCGGTACACGGTTATAGACTCCTTTGGGAATCTTTGGGAACTTCGGAAGTTTTAGGGACAGGGTAGGAGAGCGGAGCGAGCCGGTGCATAGTTAGCCGGGAGGGCGCCGCAAACAGAAACGGGACGGGGCCCGTAGAGACCCCGTCCCGCCGTCGCTGTAGCCCGGTCTGGTCCCTAGTACTTGGGGACGCTCGGGTCTATCTCCTCGGACCAGGCGGTGATGCCGCCCGTAACGTTGTAGACGTTCTCGAAGCCCGCCTCCTGCAGGAGCTGCACGGCCCGGGCGCTGCGGGCGCCGGTCTTGCAGTGGACGGCGAAGTTCTCGTTCTTGTCCAGCTCGTCTATGTGGTTCGGGAGCTCGCCGACCGGGATCAGGCGTGTCACGCTCTCGCCCAGGTTCGCGACCTCGTACTCGTGGCTCTCGCGCACGTCGAGCACGTTGATGTTCTCGCCGTTATCCAGCTTGTCCTTGAGCTCGGTGACCGAGATCTCGGGTATGCTCTTCGCGGCCTCCTCTTCGGCTGCCGTGGCCTGCGGGATGCCGCAGAAGTCCTCGTAGTCTATGAGCTCGGTCACGGTCGGGTTCTCGCCGCACACGGGGCAATCCGGGTCCTTGCGGAGCTTCATCTCGCGGAAGCTCATCCCCAGGGCGTCGTAGAGCATGAGCCGCCCGATGAGCGGATTGCCTTCGCCGAGTATGAGCTTGACCGTCTCCGTCGCCTGGACCATGCCGATCATGCCCGGCAGGATTCCGAGCACGCCGCCTTCGGCGCAGCTCGGCACGAGGCCGGGGGGCGGCGGCTCGGGGTAGAGGCAACGGTAGCAGGGGCCTTCCTCGGCGTAGAACACGCTGGCCTGACCCTCGAAGCGGAAGATCGAGCCGTACACGTTCGGCTTGCCCGACAGAACGCAGGCGTCGTTCACCAGGTAGCGGGTCGGGAAGTTGTCCGTCCCGTCCACGATGATGTCGTAGTCCTCGAAGATGCGCAGGGCGTTATCTGAGGTGAGCGCCTCCTCGAAGGTCTCGACGTTCACGTTCGGGTTTATGTTCTCGATGCTCTGCCGGGCGCTCTCGAGCTTGGAGACGCCGACGTCGGATGTGCCGTGGATGATCTGGCGCTGCAGATTCGACTCGTCGACCACATCGGCGTCCACGATCCCGATGGTCCCCACACCCGCCGCGGCAAGATACATAGCCAGTGGCGCGCCGAGCCCGCCGGCGCCGATGGTCAGCACGCGGGCAGACTTCAGCTTCTTCTGCCCTTCGAGGGCGACCTCGGGCATGATGAGGTGGCGGCTGTAACGCTGTATCTCCTCGTTGGAGAGCTCGACCTCCTCGGCGCCCTTGATCGGGCTCTGCACGCCGCCTGCGATTGACGGGATGATAGAGAGCTCGTCGTTATCCGCGACCTCGGTCTCCTGGCCGTCCAAAAAGCGGATGTCCTCGTCGCCCTTGTACACGTTCACGAACGAACGGAGCTTGCCGTCGCCGGTGTACAGGTGATTCTGCAGATCGGGGTGCTCGCTGGCGAGGTTCCCAAGCGCCTCCCCGGCGGTGCCGCCGCCGACCTGCACCTCGGAGTTGTTATTCGTGTATTGCCGCAGCGGCGTCGGAATCTTGATGTTCGGCATCTGAAATGCTCCTTCTGTAAATACTAGGTTGCCAGTTTCCAGAGGTTTGCAGAGGCTATTCTACGACCTGCTCCAAATCGTAGCCGGATCGGTCGTCGCGCAAGAGCCACGAGTTCGTGTCCTTTATCTCATCTCCCGAGACCGAGGTGATTATGTATGAGTAGTAGGGCCACGCGTGATCCCGGTCATACTCCGAGGGCTCGGCCGGATGGTCCGGGTGTGAGTGATAGAAGCCCAGGATGTCCAGGTCTCGTCCGCGGGCTGCTTCCTCGAGCTCCTTGATCTTCAAGGGCTCTATGAGAAACCGCCGCTCCCGCTCGCCCTCGTGGGTGTTGTCGGCGCGCCACGCCTCCACGACGACCTTCTTCCCACCGTCGTCCGTGCCGACGAGCACCCCGGCGCACTCCTCAGGGTACGCCTCTCTGGCGTGTTCGTGGATATGATCCATGTCGGCCGCGCCGATCTTGAGCGCCAAGCTAGTCCTCCTCCCAGAAGCTCTCGGAGAGGTACTTGTCGGCCCCGTCGCACAGGACGGTGACGACCGTGCCCTCTTGTATCTCCTTCGCAACCTGTAGCGCGGTGTGGACGGCGGCCCCGGCGGAGATGCCGACCAATATGCCCTCCTCGCGCGCCAGCCGCTTTACCATCGCGTAGGCGTCCTCGGTCGCCGTACCCCGGTTCTCGTCGGCCACCGTTGGGTCGTAGATGCTGGGCACGATGGCGCTGCCCATGTGCTTCATACCCTCCAGCCCGTGGAACGGCGAGTCCGGCTCGAAGGAGATGACTTTTATCTCCGGGTTGTACTCCTTTAGCCGACGCGAGGTGCCCATGAAGGTGCCGCTCGTCCCGAGTCCCGCGACGAAGTGGGTGACCTCCCCGGCGGTGTCGTCCCAGATCTCCGGCCCGGTGGACTCGTAGTGGGCGCGGGCGTTTGCCTCGTTGGAGTACTGATCCGGGTAGAAGTAGCGGTCGGGCTCCTCGGCGTAGAGGCGCTGGGCCTCCCGGATCGCGCCGTCAGAGCCCTCGCCGGGATCGGTGAGCACCGTCTCCACACCGTAGGCGCGCAGGATCTTCTTGCGCTCCTCGCTGGCGTTCGACGGCATGCACAGCCTTACGTCGTATCCCAGGGCGGCCCCGATCCAGGCATAGGCTATCCCGGTGTTGCCGCTGGTGGCGTCCAGTATCGTCTTGTCCGGTGTCAGGGCGCCGGTCTGCTCGCCGTCCCGGATCATCCACAGGGCGGGACGATCCTTCACGGAACCTCCCGGGTTGTACATCTCGGCCTTGGCCAGGATGTTTACCCCGGTGGTCTCCCGGCTGATGCCGGAGAGCTCCAGAAGCGGCGTGTTGCCGACCAGATCGGTCGGCCGGACGGCGGCCCCGTTTTTAATCCGAGTAATCATGTCGGGATTGATTATACAGCCCCGCCGGGCAACGTCCAGGGTAGGTGGATACTACACGGGAGTAGGCGGGAGGCCAGAGAAAAGAATGGGCCGGAGGGCTTGTTTGACCCTCCGGCCTAGGTCGGTGCGATGTGAAAGATTATACTGGCTCGTCTCCGGTGACGCTATGGTGAAAGAGAAAAGATTTCGTGAGCCAACGAAATTCTTCTTCCGCCGTTCATTTGTAAGCTCTCTACGGCTACGGTCTCAGCCCAGAGAGTCGAGGACCTCATCGAGCGTGCGCCGGCGGCAGGTAAATATAGGGGTGTCGAGCTCGGTGTAGGCGCTGGCCTTGGACTCGCGCAGCTCCATCATCAGATCCTGGAACTTCTCGGGCGACTCCGCCTCGAAGGATAGGATGAACTCGTAGTCGTCTATGCCGAAGGAGTAGGCGGTGTTGTTCTTTACCGGGTAGTGCTTGCGGCCTATGTGCATGTGCTCGTTCATCATGCGCTGGCGCTCGTCCACGGGTAGCTGGTACCACGAGCGGGTCTTGACGAATGGGTAGACGAAAAGATAGTCGCCCTCGCCGGGGATGATGTAGCGTTTGTTCTCCCAGCCCGGGGTATGCTCGCCGACGTAGATGGAGCGCCGCGAGAGGCCAAAGTAGGAGTAGGCGGGCGTGAGGTGCTTGCCGAGGCCGGTCTTCATCAGGGCGGTCGTCAGCCGCTCGAAGGCGTCGAGGTCGTAGCCGATGCGCCACAGCATGAAGTCGGCGTCCGCCCGCAGGCCCATCAGGGAGTAGGAGCGGAGCAGCAGGCCGCCGCTGTGGCTCTCGGCTACCTCGAGGAACTCCTGCTTGCCGAGCTCGCGCTCCTCCTCGGGTAGCTTGTGCCACTCGGGGTCGAGCTTGAAGAAAACGTAGTTTATGTACTGCGCCGGGAGCGGCTGCTCCTCCTCGGTCTGGCCCTGGGCCTGGGTGTGCGTGTCTCCGGTCGTGGTGGTCATGTTCGATTACCTCCTCAGCGTGGGCTCGACGCCGAAGTTGCTCTCGTATAGCTCTGCGACGCGTGAGGCCTCATCCTCGGTGAGGTCCGGCGTGTCGGGGGCGGCGGCGAACTCCTCGATCTGCTCCTCGCCGTAGATGTTCGGCAAGGTGGAGGATATCTCCGGGGCGTCGAGGCAGAACTTGAGCGCGGCCTGGCCGATGGTGCGGTCTCCGTTCTCGGTCAGAAACGAGAGCGCGTCCACCTTCTTGAGGCCGTCTATGAGCCACTCCTTCGGGCGGTGGCGGCGATGGTCGTTCTCGCCGAAGGTGGTTTCCTCGTCGTAGTTGCCTTCGAGGAGGCCGCTGGAGTGGGGGACGCGCGCGACGAGCCCGGTATCCGTCTCGCGGGCGGCTTCTATGAGGTCGCGGCCCGGGTCCTGCTCGATGGCGTTGTAGATCATCTGCACGCCGTCTACGTTACGCTCCCGCATTGCCCTGACGCCCTCGTCGCGCCAGCCGATCTTCGGCCCGATGGCGACGCCGTAGGCCCGGACCTTGCCCTCATCCTTGAACTTTTCCATAAGCTCGAACAGGGCGTCATTGTCTATGGCGTCCATCTTGGTGTTGTGCAGCTGGAGGAAGTCCACGTAGTCGGTCTCGAGGCGCTTCAGGCTCTCGCCGAGGGCGAAGCGCAGAAACTCCTCGGTCCACACCTGGGGGCGCTCCTGCTGGCCGCGACGGCCGGTGTGATTGTAGAAGTCGTAGCCGATCTTGGTCGAGATCGTGACCCTGTCGCGCATCGAGCCCTTCGTCAGCCCGGCGTCGGCGAGCAGCGTCTCGCCCTTGCCCGAGCCGTAGGTGTCGGCGGTGTCGAAGTAGTTGATGCCCTTCTCGAAGGCCGACTCCAACAGGCGGATGGAGTTCTCGTCCACGACCTCGCCCCACCATCCGGTGGAGATGGTCCAGACGCCGAACCCGACCTCCGAAATCTGTATATCCGTGCTACCGAGCTTCCGGTATCTCATATCCCGCCTCTCCTGCTATTCTTGCTATCCCGAAAAATTACTCGCCCGTTGCACGGCCGCGGGCCCAGGGCGGCACCTCGGGTACCTCGCCGGACCCTGTCAGACGCTCGATCTGGACGATTTTTCCTTACCATCTTACTACTACATTATACTGGCCGACTCTGTGCAAATCCTCTCAGAGTCTCCTCTGAATCTCCCCGAAACGTTTCCGAAATCTCTCCGCGGCGATACTCGCTAACCACTACCGGTAGTGGTTCTGTTAGAAATGTTATGAGATGTCGGGCTAACTTCTTGACTCGCATGATGCCGTTGTTACCCTTCATGGCATTCTGAAGCCGGGTGGGCTCTGGAGGCCCCGGTGGCTTAAAAGTGCATAGAGTGCACAGAGGAGGGGGAACTCTTGAATGTCGTCATAGGGATGCTTGCCCGGCGGTTGTCAGTATTAGTCCTCTTGGTGGTGGCCCTGTTCTTGGTGCTCGCCTCACTCGCCGGTCCGAGCCGGGCCGAGCAGCTCGTGGCCTCCTGGTACGGGTTGGGGGATGGCTTCGCCGGCAGGACCACGGCCAACGGGGAGACCTTCGACCCCTACGCTTACACGGCGGCCCACAAGACGCTGCCGTTCGACACCAAGCTAGAGGTCACCTACGGCGGAGAGTCCGTGGTGGTCAGGATCAACGACCGCGGTCCGTACATACAGGGCCGGGACATAGATCTATCCTACATAGCCGCCAGGGATATAGGGCTTACCGCGGCCGGCTCTGCTCCGGTCGAGGTGGGGTACGTCGACCCGGGCACCCCGGTAGGCCCCGTCCAGGCTGCCTCGGGATCACCCGCTAGGAGCTCCGCCCCGGAGTCGAAACCAGATACGGAGACGACTTCGGAGCCGGCGCCGGAACCGGAATCAGAACCGGAATCAGAGCCGGAATCAGAGCCGGAATCAGAGCCAGCTCCAGGAGCAGCTCAAGAGCCGGCGCTGGAATCAGTGGCCGAACCGGCCCCAGAGCCAGAGCGGGCCTCTGCGCCGGAGGCCAGGGTACAGGAGTCCCCGAAGCCTGTGTCCGAGGAGGGCAGCGGGCTGGTCCAGTACTCCGTTGCGGAGCAGGCCACGGAGGTTGCGGATGACACGGAGGCTACGGAAGTTACGGAAGAGCAGTACGTGGACGCGGATCAGTACGGTCAGTACGGTGCAATCCAGGGCGTGGCGGAGGATCAGTACGAGCCTCCGGTCTCCGAAGCCTCTGCGCCGGAGCCGTCCGGGGATACTCCGGGGCCCGAGCAGGAGATCTCCCCTGAGCAGGACCGTCAAGCCGGGCCCGAGAAAGCTTCGCCGGCGACCGTCGCCCCGCCACCCGCGGAGCTGCAAGAGCCGCCCACGGAGCTCGTGGAGCCAGGCTCCACGGTCGAGCACAGGATCGAGCTGAACGTCGCCGCCAAGCCCGGAACCGCGACCGACGCCCCCGACACGCCCGAGCCCGCGCCCGTGCCGGAGGATCTCTTCGTTTCGGGAGCCCCGGAGAATCCGGAGAATTCGGGAGCTTCGATACAAAAGCCCGGCAAACAGAAGACGCCGGTAGCCGCCGGGGAGGCCTCCGAAGCCGAGGAAGCCCCGGCTAGGGAAGTTCCGAATAAGGAAGGCCAGGCTACTGAAGGACCGGATACGGAAGCCCCGGATACGAAACAGCTCTCCGAAGGCGGAGGCGGGACGCAGGAGGTGGGGATCGAGAGGCTGCCGGATACGGGCGGCCCGGTGACGTTTCCCGGGGTCTCCGTGACGGACCTTGTTGCGTTCCTGTTCGTCGCCGGCGTCCTACACCTCGGCTTCAGGAGGCTGAAGGCGTAGCCCTCGGAGGAGGCTAGAAGTCCTGACGGGCGAGTCCGAGCGGGGCGGCCAGAGGGTCGTCCCGCTTTTGTGTCCTCTTTAATATCCTCACCCCTATGTCCTCACCCGCGATTCCGCGCCAGGCGCGTGCCCTCTGGAAGGCTTGTGCGGGCCCGAGGCCCCGATGCTCCGTATAATCTCTTTCGTGTTTACGGGGGGAGAGTGGCCATGATCTCACGCTACGCCGGGGGTG
Organism: Rubrobacter aplysinae; assembly: GCF_001029505.1. Lineage (NCBI taxonomy): Bacteria > Bacillati > Actinomycetota > Rubrobacteria > Rubrobacterales > Rubrobacteraceae > Rubrobacter > Rubrobacter aplysinae. Next base: position 149,269 of record NZ_LEKH01000001.1, read on the forward strand.
AGCGCGGGGCCCGGAGCGCGGCTCGCGCGGGCAGCGTTCTCGTGGCGGTCGACGCGTTCCGGGCGAGCACCACCGTGGCGTTGCTGGTGTCGCGGGGAGTGCGTGTGATCCCGGTCTCCTCCATCCGGGAGGCCGCCGCCGTCCGGGCCGACCTCCGTATTGGTGAACGGGCTAGCGAGAAGGTCGCCGGCTTCGATTTTGGCAACTCGCCGACGGAGATCTCGGCCGCCCACCTTCCGGCGGGGGGCACCGCTGCCATGAGCACCACCAACGGTACCCGGATAATAGAGGCCGGACTGGGCGCCGCCGCCATCTACACCGGGGCCTTCGTAAACGCCGGATGCCTGGCATCCGAGATCCACACCCGCTTCCCCGACTCCGAGATCGTCGTGGTGGGCTGTGGCTGGGAGGGCCGCCGCGCCTCCGAAGACGAGTCCGCCGCCGGGGCCCTGATCCACCGCCTCGGTCTCCTGGGAGCCGAGCTCGACCCCCGCGCCCGCCGGATGGAGGAGAGCTACCTGCGCCGCCCCTTCTCGAACCTCTGGAAGAACAGCGCCGCCCGGAGGCTGCTGCGCCTGGGGCACGAGGACGACATCGAGCTCTGTCTCAGGCAAGACTCCATACCCGCCGCGCCCCGACTCCTCGGCGGGAAATTCACGCAACACAAAGATGAGCCCCCGGAACCCGCATAAAGGGAAAAAGCAAAAGCTACCAGATGATAAAGGGCATCAAAGAGCGGTAAACGAACCTCGGACAAACCCCCGGAAAAACACCATGCAAACGGTGAACGAAATTTCTTGACAACGTGGTGGGCGGCTCGTATTCTGAGTCTCAAGAGGGCGAACAATTGTTACAAAGTAGCAAGCTCGCCCCCAAACCAATAGGAGAGGAGGTGAGTTACACAGATGACTACCATCAGCCACGAGAGGGTCAAGGAGTACACCCGGGAGGATGTGGACAAGGCCATCGACGTCATCGAGCGTCACCTGGAGAAGGAGGCCCGTACCCGCAACCTGCTGGATGAGCAGGCGATAATGCGTCCGAAGGACCTGTGCAAGCAGCAGGGCCTGGACATGGTCGCCGAGCTCCGCGGCATGGCTTAGTCCCCCGTTTGGCGGTCTAGTGGGCCGTCTGTCGAAGAGAAGCCTATGAAGGGGGATGCACAGTAGCGTCGCCAGCCCCAAGCGAATAGCGCGAGGGAGGCAGTAAGAGCTGTCCATCCCCCTTCAGATAGGCTGAGAGAGGGCCGGGTTAACCCGGCCCTCTTCTTGCGTTGGTAGGGTTATACGGGCGGTCCCGGAGGTACGAGGCGTGGTATGCAGACCGGTATTACGTCTGTAGTCAGAGGGTAAGCGGAGGAGGAGGGATTCGAACCCTCGATACCCGATAAGGGTATAACACCTTAGCAGGGTGCCGCCTTAGGCCACTCGGCCACTCCTCCGCAGCCGAGTATATCAGAACCTCCCGGGCTGCTAAACTCCCCTATCCCGAGCTCGTTGGCCCGGTAAGCTCCGGTAAGCGGGGGCGTGGGGATCACCCGGAGATAAAGCAGGGATCAGGAGGCGGAGAGGTTTGGCCGAGGGCAAGAATAACGTGGGCGTCCCCGGGCTTCTGGAGATGAAACGCCGGGGTGAGAAGATAGGGATGCTCACGGCCTACGATTATCCCACGGCGCGCATACTCGACCGTGCCGGGGCGGATGTTCTGCTCGTTGGGGACTCTCTTGGCATGGTCGTGCTCGGCTACGACTCCACGGTGTACGTGACGCTGGAGGATGTTATCCACCACACCCGGGCCGTGGCTCGAGGCGCGGACAGGGCGCTCGTGATCTCCGATCTCCCGTTCGGCTCTTACGAGGCGGGGCCCGAGAGGGCCCTGAACTCGGCGGTGCGGCTGATAAAAGAGGGCGGCGCTACGGCGGTCAAGCTCGAAGGGGGCGTGGAGGTGGCTTCTTCCGTGCGGGCGATCGCCGGGGCGGGGATTCCCGTGGTCGGGCACGTGGGCCTCACGCCGCAGAGCTCCGCGGGCTCGGGCGGGTTCAAGGTCCGGGCGAGGACCGCGGCGGAGGCCCGAGAGATCCTGCGAAACGCCCGGGCTCTGGAGGAGGCCGGGGCTTTCATGGTCGTCGCCGAGGCCGTCCCGGCGCCGGTCGGGGAGATGTTGAGCCGGTCTCTGGAGGTCCCGGTCGTGGGGATCGGAGCCGGGTCAGGTTGCGACGGACAGGTGCTCGTCTCCACGGACATGCTCGGCATCCAGGAGGAGATGACGCCGCGCTACCTGAAGCGCTACGCCGCCCTCGCCGGGGAGATGGATCGGGCCGTCAGGGATTATCTCTCCGAGGTCAAAGGAGGGGAATTTCCGGGGGAAGAGCACGCGTACGGCATGGAGAACGGCGAGCGGGAGAAGCTCTGGGGACCGGAAGAGGATTGAGCCCGGCGAGAGGCTACCCCCGGGCGGTGCTTTTCGACCTCGACGACACCCTCTTCGACCACGGGCACTCCTCCCGGACTGCCCTGTGGAGCGTCAGGGGGGAGCACCCCGAGCTGTCGCGAGTACCGTGGCCCGAGCTGCGCGAGACCTACGCCCGGCTGCTGGAGGAGGTCCACGTGCGGTTGCTGAGCGGCGAGCTCACGCTCGAACAGTCACGCCACGAGCGTTTCAGGCGGCTGTTCTCTGAGCTCTCGGAGCCTGGTCAGTCGCCGGATGCCGCCGTGCGGGAGGCTGCGGAGGTATATGGGCGGGCGTACCGAGAGTCCTGGCAACAGGTTTCCGGGGCCGGGCGGCTTCTGGAGCGGGTTGGGCGCCGCGCCAGGGTCGCGGTCGTGACCAACAACCTGCTCGACGAGCAGCGGGCCAAGCTGGGGGCCCTGGATCTCACGCAGTACGTGGACGAGCTGGTCGCGTCTGAGGAGGTCGGCGTAGCCAAGCCGGACCCCTACATATTCCGCGTGGCGCTGGAGCGCGTGGGGTGCTCCGCCGGAGAGGCGCTCGTGGTCGGGGACTCCTGGGAGAGCGACGTGGTCGGCGCCCGGGCCGCAGGAATCCGGGCCGTGTGGCTGAACCGGTACGGGCTGGCGGCGCCCGACCCAGGGGCCGCAGAAGAGATAAAAGACCTGGGCTCGCTTGAAGGCATGCTCGTCCCGGCGCACGACGGAGGAGAGGCTCAGGAGTAGCCCCGGGCGGGAACTCCGGGGATCTTCGGTCTCGTCCCTTTGCACCATATACCGGTGGGAGACGAGTGTGTATCAATTTGCAGGATGCTTTGTAGGGCAAACGTCTTGCGGCGGGCCCTGGGCGCTTCTGCGGCGGTCCGAGGATGGGCGACCGCTGGGAGGCTACTCCACATCCCCTATACTCCCCGCGATGGGTGAGACGAGGCTCATAGTCGCCGAGAAGCCGTCCGTCGGGCGGGACATAGCGAGTGCCCTGGGCCGGCACCGCAAGGGCGAGGGCCGTCTCGACGGCGAGGGCTGGACCGTGACGTGGGCGCTCGGGCACCTCGTGGAGCTGGCTCCGCCCGACGCTTACGGGGAGGAGTACAAACGCTGGAGCCTCGACCGGCTGCCGATCCTGCCAGAGAGCTTCAAGGTCCGCGTCACCCCGAAGACCCGCAAGCAGTTCGAGCTCGTGAAATCTCTTATGCGGGATCCCGGGACGAGTGAGGTCGTGAACGCCTGCGACGCCGGGAGGGAGGGGGAGCTCATCTTCGCCTACCTCTACGGTCTCTCCGGCTGCAAGAAGCCCGTGAAGCGGCTCTGGATCTCCTCTCTAACCCACGAGGCGATCCGTGAGGGCTTCGCCTCCCTGCGTGACGGGCGTCAGATGAGACCCCTGGAAGACGCGGCCCGCAGCCGCTCCGAGGCGGACTGGGTGGTCGGCATGAACGCGACCCGGGCGTACTCCGCCAAGTTCGGCTGTCCCGGAAACGTCCTCTCCGTCGGCCGCGTCCAGACCCCGACGCTGAAGGTGCTCGTGGACCGCGAGCGCGAGATACAGAGCTTCGTGCCCGAGAAGTTCTGGACCGTCCACGCCCGGTTCTCGAAGGAAGGTGAGACCTACGACGGGCTGTGGTTCAAGGACGAGAAGGATGAGAAGGGGCAGAACCAGAGCCGGCTCTCCACCAGAGAGGCGGCAGACGAGATCGCCGCGAAGGTGCGCGGCGGTGCGGGCGCGGTGCGCAAGGTGCAGAGAAAGACCGCAGCCGAGAAGCCGCCGCTACTGCACGACCTCACCGAGCTGCAGCGAAACGCCAACGCCTGGTACGGGTTCTCCGCGGATCGTACCCTGAAGGCGGCGCAGTCGCTGTACGAAGGGCGCAAGCTCATCACCTATCCCCGCACCTCCAGCCGCTACCTCTCCGGCGACATGGTCGAGGGGCTCAAGAAGCGCGTCGAGGCCGCCGGCGGGCTGCCGGAGCTCTCTCCGTTCGCCGAAGAGCTCCTGACGCTGGAGAAGCTGCCGGTAACGAGGTCCACGAAGCGCGTCGTGGACGACTCCAGGGTTACCGACCACCACGCCATCGTGCCGACGAACAGGAAGCCATCCGGCGGGCTTCCCCCGGACGAGGCGAAGGTCTACGATCTCGTCGCCCGGCGCTTTCTCTCCGTCTTCTTCCCACAGGCCCGGTTCGAGAACACCACCGTGATCACCGCGGTCGAGGGTGAGACGTTCGTGTCCAAGGGGCGCGTCGTGCTGGAGAGGGGATGGCGCAGGCTGTACCCGGAGGGGACCGGCGGCAAGAAGGATAAGGAGCCGCCTGTGCTGCCGGAGATAGGGGAAGGAGAGAGCTGGCCGGTGGTGAAGACCGGGGTCAAGGAGGGCGAGACCAAGCCGCCGCCCCGGTACTCGGAGTCGGCGCTGCTCGGGGCGATGGAGACCGCCGGCAAGCTCGTGGAGGATGAGGAGCTCCGCCAGCAGATGAAGGACTCCGGGCTCGGCACCCCGGCCACCCGGGCGGCGACGATAGAGCGGCTCTTAAAGGTCGGCTACGCGGAGCGTGAGAAGAAGACCCTGGTGCCGACCGAGAAGGGGCGGGCCCTGATCTCCCTCCTCGCGGACGACTCGCTCGCCTCGCCAGAGCTGACCGCCCGCTGGGAGGAGCGCCTCGCGAAGATGGAGCGCGGCCAGGAGGATCGCGCAGCGTTCATGCGGGGGATCGAGGAGTTCGCGGCCTCGGTCGTGGACTCGGTACGCGGCATGAAGGGTGAGAAGGTCGCCGCGCCTGCCGGAGTCTCCCGAAACAACGGAGGCAGCAAGAAACCGTCCGCTCCCGTGGGAGAGTGCCCGAAGTGCGGCGCGCCGGTGGTGGAGACGAAGAAATCCTACGGCTGCTCGGCGTGGAAGGATAAGGGCTGCAAGTTCGCCATCTGGAAGACCGTGGCCGGAAAGCGGATCAGCGAGTCTCAGGCCCGTCAGCTCCTCAAGCAGGGCAAGACCGCCGAGCTAAAGGGCTTCAAGAGCAAGGCCGGAAAGCCATTCTCCGCCGCGCTAAAGCTGGACGAGGAGTATCGGGTGAAGCTGGAATTCGGCGAGAAGAAGTAAGGTCCGAGGCTCGGTTGGCGACCTTTCTGGTCCGTAAAAGAGAACGTCAGTGGCGGGGGCTGGACATGGATTCCGGCCTCTAGTAGCTGCCGGAGCCGGACGGGCCCGGTCTACGCCGAAGCAGCGCTGTACATGTACCGGCGACTTTTCCGAGTTACCCCTCTCCACGAACTCAGGGGGCGCAGTCATTTGTCGCCCGCCTCGGATGGCTCTATATACTCCATGTCGTAGAAGCCGCCGCGGACGAGGGTTGGGGCCCGCCCATGTGAGCTAGCCCGGTATGTTCCTCGCCCCCCGTTTGCGGCTACCTGGAGGCTCGTTGATCGGGCTCACCTGGTAAGACTCCCCGCGCATTGAACCCGGCCGCCGGTCATGGAGAAGCCTGGTGGTAGGTTCGGGGAACCGAGGGTACACTCTCCTGCGGATATGATGCGGACATGAATGCGGTACATCCATTATGAAGGTGATAGTCGTCGGGGCCGGTCTCGCCGGTCTCACCTGCGCCAAGGTTATCTCCGAGAACGGAGCCGACGTCGAGGTCTTCGAGGCTTCCGACGGCGTCGGTGGCCGCGTGCGCACCGACGAGCGCGACGGCTTCCTGCTGGACCGGGGATTTCAGGTGTACTTTACCGCCTACCCGGCGTCGAGCCGGCATCTGGATCACGGCGCGCTGGACCTCCGGGCCTTCGACCCGGGTGCGGTAGTGTGCCGGGGAGGGGGACGGGACGTGCTCGCCGACCCTCTGCGGGACCCGAAAGCTCTGCTGCCCTCCCTGTTCTCGGACGTGGCCGGTCTTAAGGACAAGCTCCTGACCCTGCGGCTGGCCGCCAGTGCGGCGCCGGGCGGCGTCGAGGCCGCCGGTGAGTGGGGCGGAGGCTCCGGCCCGGAGCCGGACGAGTCGAGCGAGGCGTATCTGAGGCGGGCCGGTTTCTCGGAGCGGTTCATAGACGGCTTCTTCAGGCCGTTCTACGGCGGTATACTCCTGGACCGGAGCCTCTCTACCTCGGCCAAGGTGCTGCGGTTTACCTTCAGGATGCTCGCCACCGGCAAGACCGCCGTCCCCGCCCGCGGGATGGGTGCCATACCCCGGCAGCTCCTCTCCCGGCTGCCGGAGGGCGCGGTCCGGCTGAACGAGCCGGTCAGGGAGTTGCTGCGGGACGGTGACGGCGTTACCGGGATACGCACGGCGCAGGGCGAGCACGAGGCGGACGCCGTCGTGGTCGCCGCCGAGGGGCCGGAGGCGGCGAGGCTCTCCGGCGCTGACGCGCCCCGGCGAGGACTGGCGCAGACCTGCGTGTACTACTCCTGCGCGCCGGGGAGCCTCGGCGGAAAGAAGATAATGCTCAACGCGGAAGACGAGGGATTCTTGAACAACGTCGTGGAGGTAAGCCAGGTCGCGCCCGGCTACGCGCCAGAGGGACGCGGGCTGGTAAGCGCGGTCGCGCTGGGCGAGGATAGTATGAAGCTCACCGACGAGGAGACGTACCGGCGCGGCATGCAAGATATAACCCGGTGGGCGCCGGAGGCCGACCTCTCGCCGCTCGCCGTGTACCGGATACCGTTCGCCCAGTTCGACCAGCCGCCGGGGATACACGCGACGCTAGCCGGAAACGAGCCCCGGACGCCGGGCCTGTATCTGGCCGGGGAGTATACCCAGGACTCCTCCATAAACGGCTCCATGCTCTCCGGTGAGCGGGCCGCCGGCGCGGTGCTCGCCGCGACGAGGGAGGCCGCGTGAGCGAGAACGGCAACAGCGGTATCAACGGTATCAACGGTATCAATGGCAACAACGGCATCAACGGCAGTGGGAGATCCGGTAATAACAGCGAACCACCCGCCCTCATGGTGGATAGCCTGACCAAGACCTACAAGGGCGGTCTGGTAGCGCTGGATAACATGTCGCTCGACATACCGCGCGGCAGGTTCTTCGGGCTGCTCGGACCGAACGGGGCGGGCAAGACCACGCTCATAAACAGCATCGTAAGCCTGGCGCGGCCCGACTCCGGGACGGTGGAAGTGTTCGGCAAGGACGCCTACCGGCAGTTCAAGGAGGCGCGGCGCATGATCGGGGTCTCCCCGCAGGAGGTGAACCTCGACAAGTTCCTGACGGTCGAGGAGACCATGATCTACCACGCCGGGTACTACGGCGTCCCGAAGAAGAAGGCCCAGGAGCGGTCAAAGGAGCTTCTCGACCGCTTTGAGCTTACCGGAAAGCGTCACACCCGCACCAACACCCTCTCTGGCGGCATGAAGCGCCGCGTAATGTTTGCCCGCGCCCTGATGCACAACCCGGATCTGTTGTTCCTGGACGAGCCGACCGCCGGGGTGGACGTGGAGCTCAGGTACAAGCTCTGGGACTTCGTGCGCGAGCTAAACCACGATGGCATGACGATCCTGCTCACGACGCACTACCTGGAAGAGGCCGAGGAGCTGTGCGATGAGATCGCGCTCATCTCCGGCGGGGAGATAGCCGCCCAGGACACGGCGGCCGGCCTGAAGCAGAGCTACAGCGCCCACAACGTCGAGGAGGTCTACCTGAAGGTGATGGGCCATGTTGCGTAACCTGTCTTCGCTATCCTTGCAGGGCACGCTGGCGGACAAGCCGTTCCTGACGCTGCTCTCGCGCGAGATAAGGCGTTTCATGCGCGTCTGGACACAGACCATAGTGCCGCCGCTTCTGACCTCGCTGTTGTACATCGTAGTCTTCGGCGTGGCGCTGGGCTCGCGCATCGACGAGCTGCAGGGTGTGCCGTACCTGACCTACATCCTGCCCGGCATCGCGTTTATGAGCCTCATAACCGGCGCGAACTCCAACTCCTCTAGCTCCGTGTTCGACGCCAAGCGCGAACGGTACATAGACGAGGTGCTCGTGAGCCCGATGAGCGACCTGCAGATAGCGCTCGCCTACGTGCTAGGTGGCACGCTGCGCGGCGTGATAGTGGGTACCGGAATATTTATCGTCACGATACCCTTCGTGGACATCACCATACAGCACCCGTTGCTGTTGTTCGTTATAGGCATCCTATCGGCGTTTATCTTCTCCTCGGTGGGGACGATGGTAGGGGTGCTCGCGACCAGGGTGGATCACATCTCGTTTCTGACCAACGTGGTCGTGCAGCCGCTGACCTTCCTCGGCGGGGTCTTCTACTCGGTGAACATGCTGCCGGACGCCCTGCGTATAGTCACGCTGTTCAACCCGATCTTCTACATAGTGGACGCCGCCCGCTACGCCGCGCTCGAAGCCTCCGACCTCAACCCCTACCCGACGCTCGTGATGGTCGTGGTGTTCTGCGTCCTGAGCATCACCGGGGCGTGGTGGTCCATCCATCGCGGTCCGACCCTCCGCTACTAGGGCCACCGGAAGGCTGAAGACGTCGGGCCCGTGAAGCGACCGTCTGGATCCCTCGGGGCCTTACCCTTCGTCCTTGCCGTCTTCGCGGCGAGCCGCCTGCTCTTCATGGGAGCGGGGGCGCTCGCCGCCGCTTTTATCGCAGATGCGGAGCCCGCCGGGGACCCGCTCGGGCCCGGGGGCGTCTTCGGGTACTGGGCGCGCTGGGACGGGGCCTGGTACTCCGAGATCGCCACCGGCGGCTACGACGCCCGCTACCCGGCCTCGACGGCGTTTTTCCCGCTGTACCCGCTGCTGATCCGGCTCGGCACGCTCGTCGGCGGCGGGCCGGCCTTATGGGGCGTGGCGATCTCGCTCGCCGCCACCTTCTTTGCGCTGTACTTCGTCTACCGTATCGCCGAGCGCCTGTACGACACGCGGGCGGCCCGGGCGGCCGCCCTGGTAACGGCCTTCTTCCCGACGGCTTTTTTCCTGAACGCGGTGTATACCGAGGCGCTTTTTCTGGCGCTCTCCGCCGGCTGCATCTGGGCCGCGATGGTGCGACGGGAGCTGCTGCTCGCCGGGGCTCTCGGTGCCCTGGCGGCCGCCACGCGCAGCCTCGGCGTGCTCCTGGTGATCCCCCTGGCCGTGGAGTGGCTGCGTTACCGGCGCGAGATCGGCGCGCCGGGGCTCTTATCCGCCGCCCTGGCCCCGGCGGGGACGGCGGCGTACCTGGCCTTTTTGTGGGTCCGGTTCGGGGAGCCCCTGGTCTCCTTGGGCCAGCAGGAGGACTACTGGGGCCGGGAGCCCGCGAGCCCGGTGGCCACGCTCTCCGCGGCCTGGTCCGCGGCGGGCGACGGGGCCTCTTACCTGGCGCGGCCCCTGGAGCTCCTGGCTAGCTCTACCGCGGGTCCCACGCTGTCCGCCTCGAACACCTTGAACCTGATATTTCTCGGGCTGTTTCTGGTGGCGATGGGGGCGGGGGTAATGCTCCTGCCGCCGGGGCTCTCCCTGTACGCGCTCGCCCTGGTGCTCGCGGGGATGCTCGCCCCGAACCCGGACCTCCCACTGATGAGCCTGCCCCGGTTCCTGCTGGGGGCGTTCCCGATGTTCCTGGTGATCGGGCTCGCGCTATCCCGCCTCCCTCTGGGCCGGCTCGCACTGGGGGCCTGGGTGCTCGTTAGCGGGGCCGCGGGCGTCTGGATGGCCGCGCTCTTCGTTACCTGGCACTGGGTGGCCTGAGCCAGAGGGGCGTCCGGAGAGGGCCAGGGGCTCCTGCCGATCTCCGCCACAATGTTACACAAATGTCTGTAAAAAGTAGCCATATTGTAACTTCAGTCTTTTATAATGCGCCAAGCTAAGAGTTGCTAAAGGTTGCGGGATTTTCCGGGAGGTATGGCGAATGTTTGGTGGGGAAGCTCGGAGTCGGCGGGGTTTGAGAGTGGGGTCGGGTCGTGCATCTGATCGTCTCTCTTTCGTGGCAGCTTTGTTCGCGATGGCCGTCGTGTGTGCGGGGCTGGTGGTCTTCTCGGCCGGGGTTGCTGAGGCGCAAGAGGGGAGTGTGGAGGCTACGGGCGAGCTGATCAAGCCCCAGGCCACCTCGTACATGTACGGGACGCACGCCATCGAGGACGAGGCCACGGGCACCATGTACGCCCTGCAGAGCGAGGCGGTGGACCTCGACCGGTACGTCGGAGAGCGCGTGACCGTAAACGGTACGGTGGTCCCCGGCTACGAGGCGGGCGCGATCGAGGGTGGGCCGGCGCTGATACAGGTGTCCGATCTGGAGGCTGCGGATCAAGGCTCCAGCGGAGACCAGTACGCCGACGAAGACCAGGGAGCTAGCGGAGATCAGTACTCAGATGACCAGGCGGGACAGCCGGGCTCCGGGGGAGGCTCCGGGCTCCCCGAGAGGCTTCCGGACACCGGCGGCCTGGGCATAGGGGCCGCGCTGCTCGCCGCGGCGGGTCTCCTGACCGGCGCCTTTCTCCTGAGACGCCGTTAGGTCCGTTAGAGGGTAACGCCGAGAACGTAGCCGAATAGTAGGATAGGGTCGTCCCGGGCGGCTCACGGAAGGTTCCGGCCTTTCGTGAGCCGTCCTTCTGGTGCCCGGTATCGAACCGGTCGTCTAGCCGTCTCCGGCGTTGCGGTGCGGAGAGGTTTTGTATCAGTGTGCCCGTGTGTGTCGGTGGCGCGCGGGGTTCCGCTGGTCCAGAATGGCCGGATGTTCACCATCTCCCAACCTTCGGAGTCTGGAGTGGAGCGTGTGCTGGCCCACCAGCGAGAGCTTCCGCTCTCCTACCCGGAGGTCGGGGCGACGCTCGGTGAGCCGCCTGCCGGATACACCGTGGACCGGACCAGGATCAGGCTCGGAGAAGGCCCCGGGACGTTCGGGCTCGCGGCCAGCGCCCTGTCCGAATGGCGGCACTTCGAGACCAGCTGGACCCGGCTCCTGCCGGCGGGTGCTCCGGTGCGCGAGGGGGCGGAGGTGTGTGTCGTGGCTCGGCACCTCGGGTTCTACTCGATGAACCCCGCCCGGATAGTCCGGGTGCTGGACGAGCGGGGCCGGTACCCCGGTTACCGCCGGTACGGCTACGTGTACGGGACCCTGCCGGCGCACTCCGAGCTCGGCGAGGAGAGGTTCTCCGTGGAGCTGCTGCCGGACGGCTCGGTCTGGTACGACCTCTGCTCCTTCGCCCGGGGCGGCAGCGCGCTCGTCCGGCTCGGCTATCCCGTGCGGCGCGTCCTGCAGAGACGGTTCGCCCGCGACTCGGGGCGGGCCATGATCCGCGCCGTCTCCGGAAGGTAGCCCGGACGAAAACGCCGCCGCAATCCATTAAGCAATCCATTAAGATGTATAGATAAGTCATCCACGGGATCAACAAGAACCAACAAGAACCAACAAGAACCAACAAGAACCAGCGAGAACCAACGAGAGCCAGTAAGAGCTGGGGGAGCGCCATGATCGACTATCATCTGCACGTCGTCGCCCACGCCGACCGTCCCATGACGGCCGGGAACATACTCGAATACTGCAAGGTCGCCCGGAGCCGGGGCATCCAGGAGATGGGCATTACCGAGCACGACCGCTACCTGGAGGACGTAGACCTCGACGCGTTTAGGGAGGCGGGGGAGTCGTCGGAGGATGTGAAGCTCAGGCTTGGGATAGAGGTGGATTTCGTGCCGGGCAATGAGGCGGAGATGGACCGCGTTGCGGAGGCGCTGCCCTACGATTACGTGATCGGCAGCGTCCACCGGGTCGGCGGTGAGGAGGTGGACAACCCCCGCGATAAGGACGTGTACGAGAAGTGGGACACCTACGAGCTTTATGAAGCGTACTACGAGAACGTGCGGGCGGCGGCGCTCTCGGGACGGTTCGAGGTGATCGGCCACCCGGATCTCATAAAGATATTCCGCACCTACCCGGACCGCGACATCACCCCGATGCTCGAAGAGACCGCCGACGCGGTTGCGGAGGCCGGGGTCGCGGTGGACGTAAACTCGGCGGGCTTGCGCAAGCCGGTCGGTGAGATCTACCCGGCCCGGAACCTGTTAGAGATGTTCCACCGGCGGGGCGTCCCCATCATCCTCTCATCCGACGCCCACGCCGCCGCGGAGGTCGGTGCGGGTTACGATAAGAGCGTGAAGCTGGTAAAGGAAGTGGGCTACACCGAGGTCGCGACCTTCGAGAACCGTGAGAGGAGGGCGCTCGCGCTGTGAGGGGGGAGAAGGAGGAGGCCGGGACCAGAGAGCTGTTCCTCGAAGACGCCTATCTCCGGGAGTTCGACGCCCGGGTACTGAGGATAGCCGGGCGTGAGGTGTGGCTGGAACGTACCGCCTTCTGTCCGGGAGGCGCGGGCCAGCCTCACGACAAGGGGAGCCTCGGGGTCGGGCCTATCGAGGCTCGGGTGGTGGACGTGCAGCGCCGCGACGGTGAGATCGTCCACGTCACCGACAACCCCATCCCGGAGACGGTTGGCCGTCTTGTGGGGGTCCTCGACTGGGAACGGCGCTACTCCCACATGCGTTACCACACCGCTCTGCACGTCCTCTGTGCCGTGCTGGGGCGGGATTTCGGCGTGGAGGTTACCGGAGGAAAGATATACGCCGACCGGGCCCGCGTGGACTTCTCACCGCCGGAGGACCGGGGCGAATGGACGCCGGAGATCGCCGACGAGATAGAGCGGGCCGCCAACCGCGAGCTCGCGAAAGAGAGCCCGGTAAGCGTGCACGAGCCTCCGCCGGATACGGAAGAGCCTGCCCACGAGAGCTTTGCGTCAGACCGGCCGGACCCCGTGCGCGTCGTCGAGATACCGGGCACGGATGCCCGCCTCGATGCCGGGCTCCACGTCGCGAACACGGAAGAGGTGGGCCGTATACGGATCACACACCATAAAAATCGCAATAACCGCAAGAGCTTCGGGAGCAAGGTCCGCGCCACGGGCACCGGCGAGCGCGTGGAGTTCGTCCTGGAGGATCTATGACGAGGATGACGAGGCTGCGCCCGTTGAGAAAACTGCTGCTCTCGGCCCTGCTACTCGTACTACTTTCAGCCCTTGTGGCGGGATGCGGCCAGGGGGAGACGGACGTCGGAGAGACGGCCTCCGGCTCGGACGGAGCCGGGAGCGCGCCCCTGACGAGGACGGTAGGCGCCGAGGAAGCCGACCTGCCCGACAGCATATCCACGGGTGAGATCCCGCAGCCCCCCCTACAGAACCGCCCGGTCGTTATCCGGAGCTCCGGGGGAGAGGTGCGGGTCCGGGCCGAGATCGCCGACGACGACCCGGAGCGCACCCGGGGCCTTATGGCCCGCGAGGAGCTCGGAGAGAACGAGGGCATGCTCTTCGTCTTCGACTCGGAGCGGTCCCTGAACTTCATTATGGAAAACACCCTGCTCCCGCTCTCCATCGCTTACATAGACTCTAGGGGCAGCATCGTGGACATCCGGCGGATGCAGCCGCTCTCCGAAGACACCTACCCCTCCGCCGAGCCCGCGATGTACGCCCTGGAGGTGAACCAGGGCTTCTTCTCCGAGCGCGGCGTCGAGGTGGGCGACGAGGTGGATCTCCCGTCCACTGTGGTGGAAGGGTAGACTACTCTCGTTAAAGATAGTACAATCGGTCCATAGAACCTGGCGGGGCGCTACGGCGCCTGAGTAGGAGGGAAGGGTCCGATGGACCACTAGGCGGAAAACCTTACGGCCGCGCCGCCGGGCGCGGCCCGTACCGGGCCGGAGATCGCCCGCCCTAACCGGGTGGCTTCTCCGGCCCGGATATTTTTGTCCGTTTTCGCCCGGGGCTCCGCCGGAGGAGAACCTAGCCGCCGGGAGGGTTATCATGCAATCGATGTAGCCCAGGTATCCACCGGGGGTGAAGCGATGGGTTATCTACCGGAGAAGATACTGCTGGCTTCCGACGGCTCCGAGGACGGCATTCGGGCTTGCCGGACGGCGGCGGAGATGTCGGAGAGCTTCGGGGCGGAGCTGCACGTCGTCCACGTGGGTTTGCAGTGGTACCTCGTGGTGCGAGATTACATGAGTCCCGAGCAGTACGAGAGGCTCAAGGAGGAGCGCCAGGAGGTGCTCGACGCGCAGGTTTCGGAGATAGAGGGTCACGGCGGCCGGGTGACCGAGGCCCACCTGAGGATGGGCCGCAGGGTCGACGAGGAGGTCATAGACCTTGCCCGTGAGATCGGGGCCGGCCTCATAGTCGTCGGCAGCCGGGGCGCGGGGAGCCTGAGCCGGGCCCTGCTCGGCAGCGACTCCAACAACATCGTGCATCACGCGTACTGCCCGGTGCTCGTGGTGCGCGGCGGAGAGGCCGAGGGCTAGCCGGATAAGTTAGATAAGGCTCGCGCCACGCCGAACGGATCCGAGGCGACTACGGAGGCCGCGTAGAGCTCCATCGCGCCGATGTCCGAGGTGCGGTTGGAGGGCTCGCCGCGATCCACCAGGTAGACGAGCGTAGGGAAATTTTCCCACCCCGATTCGGGCTCCGCGGGCGGCATGTAGAAGGCGACGTTGAACGAGCGTACTCCGAGGTTCCGGACGTAGGAGGTCAGCAGCTCTCCCGCCGCCCGGTGCAGGCCCTCGTCCTCCGGGCTGTGACCGATCAGCACGAGCTCCTTCTCCTTTACCGGGGTGAGGCTGGCGAACGCCCGCACTTCATCCGCGCCGCCGGGAAGGGGTATAGAGAGCCCCAGGGCCTCGTGTAGCCGGAGGAGGTCGCCGAAGTAGTCGCGGCCGTGTTCGGCTGCGTATCCGGCGGCGTCGCGCCGGAGGCGTTCGACCTTGGGGTAGTGGGAGCCCCGGGTGGCGGTGACCTGGGCGTGGCCGTGGATTATGGAGCCCCCGGCGCGCCACAGGCAGTTCCACATCATGAACGGGTAGCGGGCCCCGGGGTCCGCGTGGCGCGCCTCTCGTAGCCACCGAAGACCGGTGGAGACGTAGTCGGAGACCTTCTCCGGCGTGAGGCTCAACGGGTCGTGGTCGTCGAAGACGATGACGCCGTGGAAGCCGTCGTACTTGGCGACGTTGGAGGCGGTGGTGGCGTACTCGCCGCGCACCCGGCCGAAGACGTCCGCCGGGGTGCCGGACTCCGGCGAGCAGAAGGGGTCTCCCTTTGTGGCCGAGATCTCGGCCCCGAGGTCCGCGTCCGTGCCGGTGTCCAGGGGGCGGGAGGATCGGAGGCCGTTGAAAAGCGTGCCTTCGAGGGTGACGAGGTTGGTGACCCGCACGATGCGCTGCTCCCGCACCTCCTCCACGGAGCCGAAGGTGCGCTCGATCCAGGGCCGCATCGCCTCCGGCTCCTCCAGATAACCCGTGGTAGCCGTTACCTCTAGCAGCCGGTCCGCGATCTCGCGCTCCGCGGCGGGCAAGGCGTGTATGAGATCCGGCAGATCCGTTATGGCGGGTGCCGTGGAGGACATGCTACGAACGCTCCGTCATCTGTGTGCCCCTTCTCCGGCCGGCGTGTAATCCGTCCTGGCTATCTTATACTCGGGGGGCCTGGAAATCCGGGCGTTGGTTGCCTCTATTATTCGGTAAGCTGATGCCCGGTCCGGCGGTCTCTATCCGGGATTCCGGGATGGGATGCCTCGATGGTGGAGGGCCTTGCGCACCTGGCCCAGGAGCCGGATCAGCTCTTCGCGGTCTGCTTCGGGGAGTGGCTCGAAGACCTCCGCCACCGCCGCGCGATGCTCCTCGAAGAGTCTGCCGGCGCTCTCTTCGCCTCTGTCCGTGAGCTCGATCAGGGTCGCCCGCCGGTCGGTGGGGTGGCTCTTGCGCCGCACGTGCCCCTCTTCTTCCAGGGCGTCCACCAGCGCGGTCACGTTACGCCGGGTAACCCCGAGCTCCTCGCTGATCTCACTCATTATCCGGGGGCCCCCGACGCGCAGGGCCCCCAGAAGCCTCATCCGGGCGTGGCTCACCTCAGAATCCCTTAGCTGGTACCGGATCCAACGCGTATAAGCCGGACCAAAAGCGGCGAACTCGTCCGCCAGCCGCAGCGACATCTCGCTTACCCCGCTCTCGTAACCCTCAGAACCTCCGGAGCCTATAGCTCCCATATTTCCGCCCCTGTTACGCAGATGAAACTCCCGATCCTCCAGCTCCTCCCGAGACTTCCTATCTCTTACCAGTTTCGTAGTTGTAGTTCACTATGACCAATGTTAATTTATACTAGCACATAGTGAACTACTGCATTATTCAGATGAGAGGTGACGGGGCCGGATCGCATGAGTCTACGGCGTCCCGGCTCCGTTGTTAGAGAAGGAGATTACCCGATGAGTAGTCCGAGGAGTTTTCAGAGCTTTCGAGGCGCGACAGAGGAGAGGGCGTGACGGCGGGCGAGAGGCGCGGTATAGAGGTCGAGGGGCTGGTCCGGGAGTTCAAGGGCGGCATCCGGGCGGTGGACGGCATCCACTTTCACGTGGAGCCGGGTGAGATTTATGGTTTCCTCGGCCCTAACGGGGCGGGAAAGTCCACGACCATTCTGATGCTGACCACGCTCCTGCCGCCGACCGGCGGCACCGCCAGGGTCGCGGGCTACGACGTGGTCAAGGAGGGCGCGCAGGTCCGGGCTTCCATAGGCGCGGCGCTCCAGGAGGCCGCCCTGGACCAGTTCCTGACCGGCCGCGAGCACCTGAACCTGCAGGCCTCCATGCACGGCCTCGGGCGCAAGGAGCGCAAGCGGCGCGGCGACGAGCTGCTACGGCGGGTAGGGCTGGAAGAGGCCGCCGACCGCCGGGTGGGAGGCTACTCCGGCGGGATGAGGCGGAGGTTGGATCTCGCGCTCGCCCTGGTGCACGAGCCCGAGATAATCTTCCTCGACGAGCCGACCACCGGGCTAGATCCCCAGAGCCGTTCGGCGCTGTGGGACGAGGTCAGCCGACTCGCCAAGATAGAGAACACCACTGTGCTCCTGACCACCCAGTATCTCGAAGAGGCCGACGCTTTGGCCGACCGGGTCGGGATCATAGACCACGGCCAGATCGTAGCCGAGAACACCCCGGAGGCCCTCAAGGCCGAGATCGGCCGCTCCAGCATAGAGGCCGCACCCTCCGACCCCGCGGACCTCGAAGCTCTAGGCCGCCTGCTGGAGGACTTTGGGGAGCCGATGCTCGCCGACTCGGGCTCCGCCGCGGTGCGCCTCGAGGACGGCACTAGCGGGCTCACCGAGATAGTCCGGGCGCTCGACAAGGAGGGCCTGAGCATCTCCAGCATCGAGCTCAACGAACCGACCCTCGACGACGTGTACCTTGAGAAGACCGGACGCTCCCTCGAAGGTCAGGGCGACTCGGAGAGCTCGGACGGCGCGGGAGCCTCGGACGCTTCGGGGGACACCGCGAAAGCCGAGGAACGGGCGTGAACTCCAGGCTCCTGACCCAGACCGTATATCTCGCCCGCCGGTCGGTGCTGCGGACCGCGCGGCAGCCGGCGGTGCTGATCCCCGCCTTTCTGTTTCCGATGCTGCTCTTCATCCTGCAGGGGGCGAACCTGGACCGCGCCGCGGACCTACCCGGGTTCCCGGCGGACTCCTACTTCGCCTTCCTGCTCACGTTCCCCCTGATCCAGGGCGTGCTTTTCTCCGCCGTCTCCGCCGGCACGGACATCGCCGACGACATCGAGAGCGGCTTTATGAACCGGCTTTCGATGACCCCGATGAACTCGGCGGCCCTGCTAGTGGGCCAGCTCTTCGGGGTCGTGGTGCTAGGGATCGCCCAGGCCGCGTTTTACCTCGCGGTCGGCGCGGTGCTCGGAGTCGACATAAAGGCCGGCATCCCGGGCATACTCCTGGTCCTGCTTTACGGGGCGGTAACTGCCCTCGGTTTCGGGGGCATAGGCGCGATACTCGCGCTAAGGACGGGTTCCGGAGAGGCCGTCCAGGGCCTGTTCCCGTTGCTTTTCGTGGTCGTGTTCCTGTCGAACATACTGTTGCCGCTGGATCTCATCGGAGCCGGGTGGTTTCAGACCGTGGCAACGTACAATCCCATAAGCTATCTGGTACAGGGCATACGGAGCCTGATCATCACGGGCTGGGAGCCTCAGAAAGTGCTGATCGGCTTCGTGGTCTCGGGGGCTATCCTGATAGTTGGGATCACCGGGGCCGCGTTCTCGCTCAAGGAAAGGTTGGCCCGCACATGAGCAACACGAGCAGCATGAGCAGTACGAGTAGCGCGAGTGGACAGAGCAGAGAGAAAGGCGGGATCGGCCAGTTCTTCTCGATAGCCGGGGCGGTCGGCTGGCGGGGAACCCGCACCTACCTTACGCGGCCCTCGCTCCTCATACCGTCCCTGATCTTCCCCATCTTCCTGTTCGCCGCGTTTACCGGGGCGCTGTCCAAGATTTCCGAGGTCCCCGCATTCGACTTCGCGGCGGGCTACACGGCGTTTATCTACGTGTGGCTCTTGTTACAGTCGGTCGCCCTCGGCGGTGCCTTTACCGGCTTTTCCATAGCCCGCGACTTCGAGAGCGGCTTCGCACAGCGCCTGATGCTCGCCGCCCCCCGGCACGGCGGAATACTACTGGGCTACATGCTGTACGCGGTGGTGCGCGCGGTCATAACCGCCACGGTGGTCACCATCGTGGCCCTGCTCGGCGGCATGCAGGTACTCGGCGCGGCCGGGGATCTTATCGGACTCTACACCCTGGCCCTGATCGTGAACGCCGGGGCGACGCTGTTCGCCGCCGGGATGGCTTTCCGGCTGCGCTCCAGCCAGGGGGGCTTCCTGATACAGACCCCGATCTTCGTCCTGCTTTTCCTGGCGCCGGTGTTCGTGCCCCAGAACCTGCTCGAAGGCGCGGTCGGCTTTCTCTCCACATACAACCCAATAACCTACGTCGTGGAGGCCGGGCGCGGTCTCATCTCGGCAGACCCGACCGGGGTCCCGGCTGCCTTTATCGCCGCCGCCATACTTGTGGTCCTGTTCCTGCCGTGGGCGATCACCGGCCTGCGCCGCGCCGCGAAGGCTGGGGGCTGATCCCGCCGTGTCCGCCGGACGTGGCCGCCCCTATCCGCGAGCCCTCGCCAGAGCCCAGCGGGCGCTCGCGGGTCTCCACGCCCGGATGTACCGGCTCTCCGGCGGCAGGCTGGTCGGGCGTATAGCGGGCAGCCCCATCCTGGTGCTCGTGACCACCGGCCGCAAGACGGGGACCGAACGCCACACCCCGCTCCTCTACCTGCCGGATGGTGAGGACCTCGTGATCGTGGCCTCGAACGGCGGCACCGCCTCACACCCGGCGTGGTATCTGAACCTCCGTTCCGAGCCCCGCGCCGGAGTAACCCTCGGCGGCCAGACGATGCCCGTCGTGGCCTCTGAAGCCACGGGCGACGACAAACAAGGGCTCTGGGAACGGCTGGTACGGATGTATCCTGGCTACGCGGGCTACCAGCGCAAGACGGATCGGGAGATACCCGTGATCCGGCTCCACCCCGACCGCTAATCTGCCTGCCAAAAGCATCTCGTAACAAATTCGGAACGAATCGTTGCTAAATCTTTTCTCAAACCATTGACCTATCAACTAAAGGTCGTAGACTCTCCTCTGGAATCTGGCTGGTGTGGTCGCGGGCTCGCGGCCAATACAGATAAATCGGGAGGTAGTAGCAGTGGAGCGGGAGGATGGCAGTTTCGTGCTCGCGCCGCTCAACGGGGCTTTCAAGGCGTTGCTTGCGGCTTTCGAGCGGGACGTGGGCGTGAGCGGGCCGAGGTATTTCCTGCTCAGGGTGCTCGTCGTGGACGGCGGCGAGGACGGGCTCGGGCAGGGAGAGGTCTGCCGGAGGTTCCGGGTGGACCCTTCGCGGGTGACGAGAATCGCGAAGGCCGCCGAGGCCGAGGGTTTGATCCGGCGTGTGCGCGACCCCGCGGACAACCGCGTGCTGCGACTGTACCCGACCGACGAGGGGCGGAGAGTCTACGAAGAAGCCGCCCTTAACGAGGAGCGTTTCCGGAGCCGGGTCGGGGAGGCCGTGAGCCAGCAGGATCTGGAAGAGCTAAGGCAAACGTTAGAGAAGCTAGAGCGGGCCGCAACGGGGGAGAAGCCGGAGAGCGCGCGGGAGGTACAGATTGAGCTATAGTCAGTCCGCGCAACCAGCGCAACCAGCGCAATCGGCGCAGTCTTCCCAATCACCAGGCGTGCGCAAGAACGTGATATTCATCGGGCTCGTGCTCGGGATGCTCGTCGCGGCCGGCAGCCAGACCATCGTCTCGCCCGCCATGCCGGTTATCGTGGCGGATCTCGGGGGCCTGGATCACTACAGCTGGATCGCGACCGCGGCCCTGCTCGTCTCGGCGGTTACCGTGCCCGTGATCGGCAAGGTCTCGGACATGTATGGCCGCAGGCCCTTCTACATCGCAGGGCTCGTGATCTTCATGGCCGGCTCGGCGCTTGCCGGGGCGGCGACCGGCTTCTGGTGGCTCGTCGCGGCGCGCGCCGTACAGGGGCTCGGGATGGGCTTTATCATCCCGCTCGCCCAGACCATTATCGGCGACATCGTGAGCGCCCGCGAGAGGGGTAAGTATCAGGGATACATCGGCGCGGTCTTCGGGCTGGCTTCGGTCGGCGGCCCGCTTCTGGGGGGTTGGATCACGGACAACTTCTCCTGGCGGTGGCTGTTTTACGTCAACCTGCCGGTAGGCATCGCCGCGCTCGTGTTCATCGTCCTGTACCTGCATCTCCCGCACACCCCGCGCAAACATTCCGTGGACTCCGTGGGATTCGTTACTCTGGGCCTCGGCATAGCGGCGACGATGCTCGCAACATCGTGGGGCGGCACGGAGTATGACTGGGGCTCGTGGCAGATAATCGGGCTCTACGCCGCCGGCGCGCTGCTCCTGGTCGGGTTCGTGGTCAACGAGAACTACGCCGAGGAGCCGGTGATACCGCTCGGGTTGTGGAAGGACTCCGTGTTTACCCTCTCGGTTATCGCCAACGCGGCGATCTCGATGTGCATGTTCGGGGCCATCTTCTACATGCCGGTCTATGCGCAGGGCGTGCTCGGGGTCAGCGTCACGAACTCCGGGACCATCCTCATACCCCTAACGGCCGCGATGATCCTGACCAGCATCGTCACTGGGCGCCTGATCACGCGCACCGGACGCTACAAGCCGTTCATCATAGCCGGTCCGGTAGTAATGGGTCTCGGCTACTATCTGCTGACCAGGCTCGGGGCGGACTCGGCGGTAAACGATTTGCGGCTGGCGATGATCGTGGTCGGCCTCGGACTCGGGCAGGTTATGCAGACCTTTACCCTGATCGTGCAGAACGCCGTGGGTCAGGAGAACCTCGGCGTGGCGACCGCCACGGCCCAGTTCTCCCGCTCCGGCGGGGCGACCATCGGCACCACGATCTTCGGCGCAATAATGACCGGCGGCCTCCAGACCGAGGTCCCGAAACACCTGCCTCAAGGCGCGGCAAGCAGTGGCGCGGCCCAGGAGTTCTCCGGCGGCGGAGGCGGCCTCGGAGCCGTGCTGGATCCCTCCAGACTGAGCCAGCTTCCGGGCCCGATCGTGGACGGTATCCGGGAGGGCTTCGCAGCCTCCCTGCACCCGGTGTTCGTCACCGGGCTGCCGATCCTCGGCGTCGCGCTCGTGGCGGCGCTGTTCGTGAAGGAGCTGCCGCTAAAGACCGTGGCGAACGTGGACGCCGACAAGGGCGACCTCGCGGAGGATACCGCCGCGGCTTCCGCCGCCGATGCCTCGGAGAACGAGGGTTCTCGCGGTTACCGGAGCGCCGACAAGACCGACCGCCTGATAGCCGGAGCCGCCCTGGCTGGCCTCTCCCGGCGCGTGGAGACGGCGAACGGTGATTCGCCGGAGCTCCTGAAAGCGGCCGCCGGGATCGTCGAGAACGACGACGGAGCCTCCGAGCGTGAGCGGGCCGGACGGGCGAATCGGGAGGTCATAAAGCCGCTATACTCGGCCCTGCTCTCGGACTACCTGCTGAACGCGGGACCGTCTCAGAGCGGAGTGCGCGGCAAGGATCCCGTAGAGGGGGAGAGCCGGTAACCACAGAGGAGAGTGTCTTCGGCTCACCACCTCTGGCCTTTCCGGTAGACTACTACCCGATGAGCCGGTAGCGGTAGACAAGACCGCTTCGGTCGTGCCGCGTGTCCGGGAGGAGTGGATCGCAACGGAGCCGAACGCATGATACAGCGGGTGCCGATCTCGGGGGCAAACCTCGTCCGGGCGGCGGGTTTGTTCGCGTCTTTGGGCGGAGTTCTATGGACGGTGAACGTGATCTTCGGCCAGGGTATCGGCGCGGGGAGCGTGATCTCACTCCTGCTGGCCACCATGCCCGTGATGTTTGCCGCGGGTCTCGCGGGCTTCTACCTGCGCTACGACATCGGGTCAAGCCCCGGCAAGGCCGGCCTCGCCCAGAGCATCGCCGGCCTCGCACTGCTCGCCGGGGGCTTCGTCACCGACGCCCTGGGATTCGGGGTCGCCGAGCCGGTTCTCTCCTTCGGCCTCATCATCTTCGCCTTCGGGCTCGTGCTCCTGGGCTTCTCCTACCTCAAGGACGAGCCCATGCCGTACCTCAACTCCCTGCCGCTCGGCGTCGGGCTCCTGGTCCCCGTGAGCCTGGTCCTCGCCCCGGTCGAGCCGCTCGGTCTCGTCGCCTCCGGCTTCTTCGGCGCGGGCTGGGTGCTGCTCGGAGCCCTGCTGTTCGCCGACGCCGCGGGCACGGAGCCCCGCGAGAAAGCCTGACAACCCGGGCCCGTTTGATACAATACCGCCCGCGCTAGAAGTTCTGGAGAGGTGTCCGAGCTGGCCGAAGGAGCGCGATTGGAAATCGCGTAGGCGGTGGAAGCCGTCTCGAGGGTTCGAATCCCTCCCTCTCCGCTCTCCTCGCTAACTCCATACCGGTTAGCTGAATGATACAATCCGCCGTGCCGCGCTAAGCGGGGAAATAGCGATGCCCTGTACCTGCGATTCGCTCTAGCAGGGCCTAACCCCCCGCCCGAGGCGACCCGTGTTCGGTAGAAACCGGAGACGCCGACGAGGATGGTCGGGTCCCGGGCAATGAGGCCCCATGAACCGTGTCAGGACCGGAAGGTAGCAGCACTAAGTGGGTAACCGCATGTGTCTGAGGACAGCTCGACCGGAGTCGGCGCCCGGGAATTTCGCCGGGTTCGGGCGGCTCATTGCGAGCCTCACGTCGACGGCGGGGTGCGCGGCATTTATTTTCATCGTGAGCGCCGGGGCTCTCCGTTATACTCTGCCTCGTGCAGCTTTCCAGGGTAGAAGTTACCAGTTGAGACACGTCTCTCTGTACCGCAAGTGGCGGCCGAGGAGTATGGCCCAGATCGTGGGCCAGGAGCCGGTCGTGCGTACGCTGGGCCGCGCCATAGACACCGGCCGCGTCTCCCACGCCTACCTGTTTAGCGGTCCGCGAGGCACCGGGAAGACCTCGACGGCCAAGGTGCTCGCGATGGGGCTCAACTGCCGTAACTCCGACGGTCCTACCTCCGAGCCTTGTGGGGAGTGCGAGAGCTGCCGGGCTATAGCGGGCAACTCCTCGCTCGACGTGCTGGAGATGGACGCGGCGTCGAACCGGGGGATAGACGAGATCCGGGAGCTGCGCGACAAGGTGAACCTCGCCCCTTCCTCCGGGCGGTACAAGGTGTACATAATAGACGAGGTCCACATGCTCACGACGGAGGCGTTCAACGCCCTCCTGAAGATGCTCGAAGAGCCGCCCGAGCACGTGATCTTCGTCCTCGCCACCACGGAGAAGCACCGGGTGCTGCCCACGATCATCAGCCGCTGCCAGTCCTTCGACTTTCGGCGGCCCGGCGTGCAGGTACTCGCGGATAAGCTCTCGGAGATAGCCGCCGCCGAGGAGATAGAGGCCGAGTCAGAAGCGCTGACCATTATCGCGCGCGCCGGCGGCGGCTCGTTCCGGGACGCCGAGGGGCTACTGGACCAGCTCGCCTCGTTCGCCGACGGGCCGATCACGGCCACGATGGTCCGGGACCTGCTCGGCAGCGCGGGCACCGGGGTGCTCGCCGAGACGGTGGACGCCCTGCACGAGCGCCGCACCGCCGACGCCCTGCGCCTACTAGACCGGATCTCCAACGAGGGCCGCGATCTCGGCCAGTTCACCGGCGAACTGCTGGAGCACCTGCGGCGCGTCATGCTCTTCCCGCACGCCCCAGAGGTCGCGTTGGCCGAGGTGGGAGAGGCCGGAGAGGAGCGCGACCGCTTGCAGACCCAGGCCGGGACCATCCCTACCGCCGAGGTCGTTCGCTTCGTGGATACGCTAGGCGCGTCCCTGGGCCGCGCCAAGCGCGGCGGCGACCCCAAGCTGGAGCTCGAGCTCACCTTTCTCCGGCTCACCCGCGACTATGCCGAGCCCTCCGTGGAGGCGCTGATGGCCCGCATCGAGGCCCTGGAAGGCGCGCTCGCAAACGGAGATAAGGCCGCGGCGGAGGCCCCGCAGTCTGCCGCCACGCCGGAGCCGGATGCGACTGAGCCTCCTCGTGAAAAGCCCGTACCTCCCGGAGAACGGGAGGGGGCGTCTGCGGAGACGGACCCCGCCGAGACGGACCCCGCCGAGACGGACCCCGCCGAGGCGCCACCGGCGGCTCCCAACGAGCCCGTCGCCAAGCCTTTGGCTTCGGAGCCGGAGGATTCGAAAGAGCCGAAAGAGCCGAAAGAGCCGAAAGAGCCGAAAGAGCCTGATCCACCGGCAGAGGCACCGGGAGGAGACGGCGCGCAGCGCGTCGCGGCGCAGTGGCCGGCGGTGATCCAAGAGCTCAAGCGCAACCGGCAGGCACTGACCGCGGCGGTGTACGAGGAGGCCCGCGTCCGGGAGTTCGACGGCTCCGTCCTCAAGCTCGTCTTCCCCGAGGAGCAGAGCTTCTACGTCGGCATGGCCAACGACCGCAAGCACGCCGACGAGCTGGGCAAGGTGCTGGAGGGACGCCTCGGGGAGCGGCCCCGGCTGGAGATCTCGGCGTACGACGGCGACGCGCCTCCCGCCTCCGCTCCTACCCGGGCCCCGGCCGATAATCCCGAGCCCGTCCCGGAAGAGCCGCCACTAGAGACCCCCGAGCCGCCCGGTACCCCGGAAACCGGGGAAGGGCCGAGCATGGTGGACCGGGGCCACGTGGCGGAGCCCGGTAACCCCCACGTGGGAGACGAGGCGGGGCCCGGAGGCCCCTCGGGGGCGACGGACGCCGCGGAGAGCACAGGGCCCGATGATATAATCCGGGACCCGCGGGAGGTGGTCGAGATGGCCCGCCAGAGGTTCGGAAACTCTAGCGGTTCCGGCCGGGACACGACTCAGAGAGGTGGAGGTAGCTAGCATGGGTGGCAAGAAGGACATGAACAAGATGATGCAGCAGGTCCAGCAGATGCAGCAGCAGATGCAGGAGGCCCAGGAGGAGCTCGCCAAGGAGACCGTTACCGGCTCCGCGGGCGGCGGCGCGGTTAAGGCCACCGTGACCGGCGCGCTGGAGCTTACCTCCGTCGAGATAGACCCGGGCGTCATGGACCCTGAGGACCCGGAGATGCTACAGGACATGGTGCAGGCCGCCGTCAGCGAGGCCCTAAACGGCGCCCAGGAGATGTCCTCCCAGAAGATGGGCGGTATCACGGGCGGCCTCGGCGACATGGGCATCCCCGGGCTCTAGGGGGCTCGGGACCACCTTTGGCGACCTACGCGAGGCCCGTCGAGCGCCTCATTACCGAGCTCTCAAAGCTACCTTCCATCGGGCCCAAGAGCGCCCAGCGTATCGCCTTCCACATCGTGCGCGGCCCCGGCGAGGACGCCTACGGGCTGGCTGAAGCTCTACGTGAGGTGAAGGATAGGATTCGGCCGTGTAAGCGGTGCTTCAACCTCACCGAGGAGGAAGAATGCGACATCTGCCGCGACGCGCGTAGGGACGCCGCCGTGATCTGCGCGGTCGAGGACCCGTACGACATCGGGTCCATCGAGAAGACCGGCGAGTACCGAGGGCTGTACCACGTGCTGGGGGGCTCGCTCTCGCCGCTGGACGGTATAGAGCCCGAGGACCTGCGTATCGCCGAGCTCGTGGACCGGGTAAAGCAGGAGGGGACCGGGGAGATAGTGGTCGCGACCAACCCCAATACCACCGGAGAGGCGACGGCCCTGTACATCGCCGAGGAGGTCAAGGATCTCGGCGTGCGGGTCACCGCTCTCGCCAGTGGCCTGCCCGTCGGCGGCGACCTGGAGTACGCCGACGAGGTGACGCTCGGGCGCGCCTTCGCCGGACGACGCCAGCTCTAGATCCCCGAGATGAACCCCGGATGAACTCACTCGTCTCCCTCTCGCGCGAGACCGTCGAGAGTATCGGCGAGACGGTGGCGACGTTGCCGCCGGGCGAGGCGAGCATGGTGGAGCGTCCCGAGCTTCATTCCGACCTCTCCGCCGCGCTGGACCGCATCGGGATAGGCAAGCTGTACTCCCATCAGGTAGAGGCCTACGAGCGCCTCGCCGCCGGGGAGAACGTGATCGTCTCGACCGCCACGGCGAGTGGGAAGTCGCTGTGCTACAAGATCCCGGCCTTCCAGCGCGTGCTGGAGAGCAGATCCAGCCGGGCGCTGTTTCTGTACCCGACGAAGGCTCTGGCCCAGGACCAGCTCGGCAAGATAGGGGGATTCGGCCTGAAGCGCGTGCACCCGGCGACCTACGACGGCGACACCCCGCGCGAGCTGCGCGCCGACCTCCGCCGCCGCTCGAATGTCCTCCTGACCAACCCGGACATGCTTAACATGGGCATCCTGCCCTCGCACGAGTCCTGGGCGGACTTCTTCCGGAACCTGGAGGTCATAGCGGTAGACGAGGCGCACGTCCTGCGCGGCGTCTTCGGCTCGCACGTCGCCGCCGTGCTGCGGCGCCTGCGCCGGGTCGCGAATATACACGGAGCAGACCCGAAGTTCGTACTGACCAGCGCAACCATCGCTAACCCGCAGGAGCTGGCGGAGACCCTTACCGGCCTGCCGTTCTCTCTCGTAGAGAACGACGGCGCGTCCTCCGGCGAGCGGCGGGTAGTGTTTCGGAATCCGCCGCTTCTGGACGAGGAGAAGGGCGAGCGGAGGAGCCTGCTCGTAGAGGGGGCCGGCGTGTTTTCGGAGCTAGTGGGGCGCGGGGTGAGGACCATCGCCTTCGCAAACACGAGGAAGGCGGCGGAGCTGATCTACCGCTACGCCGCCGACCGGCTCGGCAAAGGCGCGGCGGACAAGATCACACCCTACCGCGCCGGATACACGCCCCGGGAGCGGCGCGAGATCGAGGGCAAGCTGTTCCGGGGAGAGCTTCTCGGCGTGGTCTCCACCAACGCGCTGGAGCTCGGCGTGGACGTGGGCGCTCTGGACGCCGTGGTCTGCTGCGGCTACCCGGGCTCCGTAGCCTCCATCTGGCAGCAGTGGGGGAGGGCCGGGCGCGGCGAGGGCCCGGCGCTCGCGGTGTACATCGCCGGGCGGGACGCCCTGGACCAGTACCTCTTCGAGAACCCCGAGCGGGTGATGGGGCGCCGCGTCGAGGCGGCCCGCGTCACGCTGGAGAACCCCTACATTCTCGGCCCGCATCTGGCGGCGGCCGCCCACGAGGCGCCGCTGGACGCCGACGACGAGGAGTTCTTCGGTCCCCGTTACCGTGAGGTTGCCAAGGGCCTGATGGACGAGCGCAAGCTGGCCGGGAGCGGCGGGCGGCTCGTGTACGCCCGCGGGGACCGTCCGGCGGCGGGCATCTCGCTGCGCTCGGCTTCCTCGGCTGCGGTCATGATCGCCGACGAGGAGGGGGAGGTGATCGGTAACGCCGAGGCCTCCCGCGCGCCCTCCGAGCTGCACCCGGGCGCTACCTACCTGCACCGGGGCCGCTCCTACGAGGTAGACGACCTGGACCTCGAGAAAGGCCGCGCCCTCGCAAAGCCCGCCACGGGCCGCTACTACACCAAGCCCCGCATCGACACCGACGTGGAGATAGTCGAGGAAGAGGAGCGGCGGGAGCTCTCGGGCGGCGCCGTGCTGTGCCGGGGCGCCGTCCGCACCACCGACGCCGTCACCCACTACAAGAAGGTGCAGGTCGCCGACGAGAAGGAGGTCGGGGTGTATCCGCTGGACCTGCCCGAGGTCACGCTGGATACGCAGGCGCTCTGGCTCACGCTCCCCCCGATACCCCGGGGCGAGAGCGTGAGCTTCGAGAGCTTCGGTGGAGCCCTGCACGCCGCCGAGCACGGCACTATCGGACTGCTGCCGCTCTTCGCCATGTGCGACCGCTCGGATATAGGCGGCCTCTCTACCCCGACACACCGCCAGACGCTGCTGCCCACGGTCTTCGTCTACGACGGATATCCGGGCGGCGTGGGCATCTCGCAGCGCGGCTACGAGGAGTTCGAGGCGCTTGCCCGCGACACGCTGGGCGTCATCACCCGCTGCCCGTGCGAATCTGGCTGCCCGGGCTGCATACAGTCGCCCAAGTGCGGCAACTGGAACGAGCCGCTATCCAAGGACGGCGCGGTACAGGTGTTGCGCTACGCCCTCGGCCAGGTGGACCGCTACCCGACGCTATAGGGGGCTCCGGGCCGTGGGGGCGACGGTTGTGTACCATTCGGGCCGGCGGCAGGGCTAAGAAAAGGGGAGAACAAGATGACCGAATCTGGAGACCTCACAGGCAGGGTGGCGCTCGTTAGCGGCGCGAACCGGGGGATAGGGTTGGAGATCTCCCGGCGTCTCGCGGCAGAGGGTGTCACCGTCCTCGTCGGGGCGCGCGACGAGGAGAAGGCCGGCAGGGCCGTGGACGAGATCTCCGCCCCGAACCACGACCTCCGCCCGCGTGTGCTCGACGTGACCGACGAGGAGAGCATCGAGCACCTTATACAGAGCGTTGAGAGGGAGTTCGGGCGGCTGGACATCCTGGTAAACAACGCGGGCGTCGCCCTGGACAAGGGCGTGAGCGGGGAGAATATAGACCTCGGCGTGGTGCGTGAGACGCTGGAGATCAACCTGCTGGGAGCCTGGGGTCTCTCGCAGGCCGCGATCCCGCTGATGCGCCGGAACGGCTACGGGCGCATCGTGAACGTGTCGAGCGGCCTCGGCGCGCTGGAGGATATGGGCGGCGGCGCGCCCGCATACCGGATCTCCAAGACCTCCCTGAACGCCCTTACCCGCATCCTCTCCTCCGAGCTGCGCGGCACCGGAATACTCGTAAACTCGGTCTGCCCCGGCTGGGTCCAGACCGGGATGGGAGGCTCGAACGCCTCCCGGCCCGTGGAGGAGGGCGCGGAGACGCCGGTGTGGGCCGCCACCTTACCGGCGAACGGCCCGACCGGCGGCTTCTTCCGGGACCGGCGTCAGATCCCCTGGTAGGCCTCCGGGAAAGAGAGGGAGGACTGTCCTGGACCGGCCCTCCCTCTCGTGCTACTCAGGCGGATACAATCCTCACGGAGTCCGCCACCACGTATCCCTTGCCGCCGGTCCAGCGCGAGACGCGGACGTTCTCGCGGTCCCCGGCGGCCATCTCGAATGTCCCCAGGGTTACCCACTCGCCGCCGTTCCTACGCTGGTCCACCCGGACCCACTCCAGCCCGGAGGTGGTGTTTATCCCGACGGGGGTCGAGGCGTTGTAGCCCGAGGTCGAGGGCCACCAGGCCTGCACCTCGTATCTCCCCGTGGAGGGCACCTTGAACCTGTAGCGTGCCGTATCGTTCCTGGCGGCGGGCTTGGTGTAGCGGTAGTTCTTGCCATACCTCTCGCCGCTCCAGCTACTCGCCTTCCAGCCCCTGGACGCGGAGAAGCGTCCTGAGGCGTTGTCCACTATCTGCTCGTAGCCGCCGGAGGCCGAGCCCGAGAAATCCCGGACGTACCCCAGGTATTTGTTCCAGTCCCAGTAGCGGCCCGGGTCGGTGTGGGACGCGCCGGACACCTCGTTGTGGCCGAAGATGTGATCGCGGTCCGCCGGTATGTTGAACCGGTCGCAGAGGTACGCGGTTAGCCGGGCGGAGGAGCGGTACATCGCGCCCGTAAACCAGCTAGGGTCCGAGACGTATCCCTCGTGCTCTATGCCCACGCTCCTCCGGTTTACCGTCCAGTTGCCCGCGTGGTAGCCGATGTTTAGCTCACTCAACGACTGCCCGAGCTTCCCGTCCGAGGACCGTACGGTGTAGTGGGCGGACACGCCGGCGCTCGGGTTCTGGAACCAGTTCAGGGCGCTGGACCACGAGCCCTGGGTAACGTGGATGACCACCCAGTCTATCGGGTCGGAGGCCGGGCGATTAGCGGAGGTAAAGTTGTTCGGGTGTGCCGGATACCATACTGTGGAGGGTTCTTTAGCCATTAGTCTCCTACCTTCCTGGACCTGATGAGCCTACGGGTTTCCTAGCCTACGGGAGCCAGCGTAACCCGCTCGCCGGTGCTGATCGCCTTTGAGGCGCCGCTTTGCAGGGTCTGTATTACCTGCTCCACGTAGAGCTCTCCAGCCCCCACGCCGGCCACCGCGCTCCCGTTCAGGCCTCTCCTTACGGCGGCGAGGTCCTCGGTAAGTCCGTCTAGCGATTCGGGCACCGGCTCCGAGGCCTCCGCCAGGAGAGCGGCCCCGCCGAGGATGTTCGCGGCGCGGTCCGTCTTTAGCGTCCCTTCCGGGAGCCCCGTCAAGCTGGCGGCGTCGCCCAGGGTATCCGTGGTCGGGTTCTTTACCAGGGCCATGATCCCGTAAGTCCCCCGGCCCTCGCTCTCTCCGGGGTCGTAGGCGTTGGTCCGGGGCGGGGGCATCTCCCAGCGGGTATTTACGTAGCCCATGGCTATGAGCACCTTGACCGACACGTTGTACTCTGTGGCCGCCTTCTCGAACTCCCGGCGGAGCGAGCCGCCTCCCGAGTCCTGCGCCAGCGCGCGGCCGGCTCCGGCGAAGCCGCCCCCAATAACGGCCGCCCCCGCGAGGCCGGCGCCGCCTAGCTTGAGAAATTCCCTACGCTCCATCTCCCCGGAGCCTGCTCCGGGATACTCGTCCTTCATCCCCCTCCTTCTGTGGCTCTTTCTGTGGCTCTCTGCATACTGCGCGTAAGGCCGGAGCTCCCTCTTGCGCCCCGCCTCTCTCGCGCATTACCCGCACATTACTTCAGGTACCTCTTCGTCACATACAATGTATATTTTAAGCCATACCGACCGCCCCGCCGCAACAGGCACGACATGTCGTACATAAACCTTGCAAGAGCACCATTTCAGGCGGTGTCGTGCCGAAGCGCCGCATCCTGTGGGTAAGGGGAGCGTCTCCCGCACAATCCCGCATAATGTCGAGTCCGAGATCCAGGCGACGAGATAGGAGGCGAGTTGGGCGAGGCGCACGACGAGACCTTTCCGGGGAGCGGCCTCGACCAGGGCAGCATAGAGCGGCTCGGGAGCCCGCTGGCGCGCCAGGTAGAGGTACACGAGGCGCTGGGCTCGACGCAGAGCCGGGCCCGGGAGCTCGCCCACGCGGGACCGGAGGACGCGCCGCACGGCACGCTGGTCGTCTGCGGCGTCCAGACCGGGGGCCGGGGGCGGCAAGGCCGGGTGTGGGGGTCTCCCGCCGGCGGGCTGTGGATGTCCGTGGTGCTACGCCCGGATCTCACCGCCGGAGAGGCGTACAGGGTTACCCAGGCCGCCGCCGTCGGGGTGGCGAAAGCCCTCTGGGAGCTCGGGGTCGAGGCGCGCATCAAGTGGCCCAACGACCTGCTCGTGGACCCGGATGGAGAGGAGGGGGGACGCAAGATCTGCGGCATCCTCGCCGAGTCGAGCGTCGGGGAGGCTTCCGGCCGCTCCGGGCGGGCCGTCGCCCAGGACCCCGGCGGCCGTCCGGTGGACCACGTCGTGCTCGGTGTCGGCCTGAACGCTAACCTAGATCCCGTGGATCTCGGCGTGGAGCCCGGCGAGGCGGCGACGGTCAGCTCGGAGCTCGGCGGGGAGGTGCATCTCCTGGCGCTGCTCGCCAAGATCCTCTCCCGCCTCGACCACGAGCTCTCGCGCGTCACCGGGAACTTCGCGGCCATACTCGACGACTGGAAGGCCCTCGACTGCACCATCGGCGAGCGCGTCCGCGTGCAGAGCTTCGGAAATGAGATACAGGGGAGGGCGGTGGACCTCACCCCCGGGGGTGCCCTGATAATCCAGGGCCCGCGAGGCAAGGTGGAGGTCTTCGAGGGCGATGTTCAGCGTCTCAGACGGGAAATATGATCCGGGGGGTGCGCCTGGGAGGATTCGAACCTCCGGCCCACGGTTTAGGAAACCGTTGCTCTATCCCCTGAGCTACAGGCGCTTGAACTTGATTAGTCTATCTTAGAGTAGGGCGACCTTCCAGCCAGAGTGAGATGAGCTACAGGCGTCCTGAGCGTATGATGCCGACGATCAGGGCGAGGCCGAGCACGGCTGCGAACACGAAGCCCACGAGGCCGAAGATGTTCACGCCGAGCAGGACGAGGCCGCTCTGGTTGAAGACGCCGAGCAGCGAGGAGCCGACCACGAGCGCCGCTATGAGGAGGGCGAGCACGAGCCGGTTCGCGAGGATGTCTACCTTCGAGATCAGCTCGTTGATGCCCCGGTGCTGGAAGCGGACCTCGATCTCGCCATCCTTGAGCTCGTTCAGCAGCGAGTGAAGCTGGCGCGGGTAGTCGGCGTAAGCGTCCGGCTGGGCCAGGCCCCGCGCGGTACGGGAGGCGACGTACGCCGGGTCCCGGTAGCGGGAGACCAGATCATCCGCCGCTCCGGCGGCCGCGGTTATCCCGGTCCGTTCTCCGCCGGTTGGTTGGTCGCCGGCCGGAGGGTCGCGCTGTAGGGCCTCGGCCTGTACCAGTGAGTCCGCCATGAGCGCGACCTCTCCGGAGAGCCGGACGCCGCCGAGGCGGCAGGCTTCGAGCGAGCGGTCCCGCGTCTCGGCCAGCGTGTTCTCCGCCCACAGCGGCCCGCCGAGCGAGCCCAGGACGCCGCGCAGGCTCCGGCGCAGCTCGCTCGTCTCGCGCGGGACGGACGCGCCGGTGGCCGGGAGGGACCGGATCACGCCGTCCGCGTCCCCGCGCCGGGCGCTCGCCAGCACCTCCGCCACGCCCCGCATCCTCTCCGGGTCGAGCGTGAGCATCTCCGTGGGATCGGCCAGCCACAGGACGCCGTCCGCGTCCACGGCGATTCTCTCGGGGACGAGGTCGGCCAGGGAGTAGCCTTCGAGGAGGGCGAGCCGGATCAGGGCCCGTCCCGCCTCCGGGTACCCTCCGCCGTCCGGCGCGGCCACCCCGGGGCGCTCGAAGGTGATGACGCGTTCGGTCGAGTAGTCCCGGTAGCTCCGGGGCACCCGGAGCCCGGTACCCTCAAGCTCCCGGAGGCGTCTCGCGTTCTGGGCGGCGGCGTACATGTCGCGGCGGTGGTTCATGTGGGCGGCGAAGTCCGCTACGATGCCAGTAGGGTCCAGCGGCAGCCGCTCGCCGAGCCTGCGGCGCGCGACGTCCGCGACCGGGCGCATGGCGAGCAGGTCCGGCCGCAGACCGGGCCGGTCCACGACCACCAGCGCCGGACGGTCCCCTGGCAGCACCGCCCGGTGAGACTGGGTCGCCACCCCCGAACGCACCGGCGTCTCCTCGAACTCGGGGAAGAGCCGCTCCAGCGGGCCGCCAAGCTCCTCCTCGACCACGCCCCGCACGCTCTCCGGCGTCAGCGGCTCCACCACCGGCCGGGCCCTGCGCAGCTCGCCGACGACCCCCGGCGGCAGCAGATCCCCCCGCGCTGAGACAAAGCGGCCCAACTCGACGAAGTTCGGGCCAAGCTCCTCAAAGGATAGCCTGAGACGGCGGCCTATGGCCTCGGGCTCCATCCGGCCACGGCCGCGCAGGGGTAAGCGGCGGCCCACGACGAAGTCGAAGTCGTAGCTCGCCCCGACCCGGAGGATACGGGCCGCCCTGCGGGCCGCGCCCTCCGGGAGACCCTTCGTTATGCGCTCTCCAGCCATCGGGGTGAGCATAGCAAAGTGTCGCCGCCACCCGGGGTTACGTTCCGGCTCTTGCTAGAATGGCCCCCGCACGTGGAGTTATAGAGAGCCGCCGAGAGGCTCGAAAAGGAGGCCCGTCTTGAAGTTCGCGCACACCTGTTACCGGGTGCTGGATCTCGACCGCAGCCTGGATTTCTACACGAACAAGATCGGGCTCGAGTACACCCGCAAGGCCCCCATCGGCAACGACGCCACCAATGCCTTCCTCTCCGTCCCCGGCGACGACGAGCCCCGCCTGGAGCTAACCCTCAACCACGACCGCGACGAGCCCTACCCGCTCGGCGAGGGCTACAGTCACATAGCCCTCCTGGTGGAGGACCTCGACGCCACCGCGCAGCGCCTCCAGGAAGCCGGTGGCGTGGACTTCGAGAGCGAGCCCCACGCGATGGGAAACAGCAGCACCCGCATCTTCTTCGTCCGCGACCCTGACGGCTACCGCATAGAGTTCATAGAGCGCGGCTAGCCCGGAAGTACGGGAGGCTTTCCCGGAGCCCCGGCAGAGCTTTATGGGAGCGGCCGAGGCTAAAGCCCCCATCCTTTTTGCCCGATAACTCGGGTAATGAGGTTACGGCTCAGAAACCAGTTTAGGCGGGCCCGCGGCGAGCGCGGCTTCACGCTGCCCGAGGTCCTCACGACCATCGCCATACTCGGCATCCTGATCGCCATAGCCATGAGCCTGTGGAACAGCGTGATCGAGAGCCGCCGGGTGGATAGTGCCGCCAACCAGCTAGCCTCCGATCTGCGTCTCGCACACACCAAAGCGACGAACCAGCTCACGGACTGGCGGGTGGTGCTCGTTAAGGATCGCGAAGGCGAACAACATGGGCCAGATTACTATCTGATAAAGCTGAAGGAGCCGTATAACGAAGATTCCGGTGGCACCCCGCAGCCAGAAGATTCCGGTAAGTTTATAGCCCGTACCTTCCCGGGGGACGTGAAAGCGGTCCAGACCTACGATGACCAGGGCGACGCTGACTACTCCACTGGGTACGTAGACCCCGAACCCAATGGTTCGGCTACCTCCACTTTGAGCTTCGAGTTCAATTCTGACGGCAGCGCGTGGACCTACCCGGGCGTAAGCGGCTCCGCCTGCGTAACCGTTGATGGAGATCCAGAACTCAAGACCACAGTCCTGTCCGCTACTTCGAGGGTGAAGGTCAAGGATGAGGACTGTTAGACAAAAGCTCGGAGAGGAAACAGGCTACTCGTTGATCGAGGTCGTGGTCGCGATTCTGCTGCTCTCGCTCGCGATAATCCCGATGGTCTCCATGTTCGATGCGGGGCTGCGGTCCGCCGTTCTGGGCAGCAACTACGACACGGCACGGGCCGCGGCCACGGAGCAGTTAGAGGAAATCAAGGCTCTCCCTTATGAGAGTGTGGTTACGAAGTATTCACCAGGAAGCTCGACTAGCTGCGACACGCCCGGCGTGGTCAGCAGTTGCAAGGTCACGACTGAGTATGTCAGCTTTCAGGGCCCCGATAACTCCGAGATCAAGAAAGTCTCTGGAGCCCACTCCATGATGCAGGTTAAGGTAGAAGTGGAGTGGGATGGGGGCGACAGCTCCTACACCACGACGGGTCTCCTGGCGGATGGTTCGGTTTGAGAAGAGGTATCGTCAGAGACGAGAGCGGCTTCACTCTGCCTGAGGTACTGGTAGCGATGGTAATGATGTTGACCGTGATGTTCGCGCTCTATTCCATATTCGACATGAGCCTACGGGTGTTTAGTTTCGGTAACGATAAGACGGAAGCCACCGAGAATGCTCGCATCGGGCTTGCCAAGATGGAGCGCGAGATTCGGGCCGCCTATCCGTACGACAAGGCCGATCCGGCTTCCCCGGACGAGACGCTGCTAGATACCTGGATGGAGGACGAAATCGTCTTCGGAAACGCTCTTAACGGAGACAGGACAATCGAGTGCCAGAGTGACGGCAGCGCCGAGTGCGAAACCATAGGCTACGAAGTGTACACGCCTGACGAAAGTGACACTGACGCCCTAGGCAGGTCTAACTCTCCCGCCATGATTAACCAGGCTGCGGTGGAGTACGTCGAGGACCTGAGCTTTACATACTACGATGAGAACGGAGATACCTTGACGCCCGGCAGCGCAGACGAGACTGATGTGGTCGCGGTCGGTATCAGCCTTGAGATCAAAGTGCCTGGAGACCCTCCACGTACGCAAGAATTATCCACCAGAGTCAGCTTGAGGAACAGAAGCTAACAGTGGATAAGCGACTGCTCAAAGACGAAGATGGAGTGGCGTTGGGTCTGGCCGTGATCCTGATCGTGATCGTGGGCGTTATGGGAGCAGGCCTGCTGGTCTTCGTCCGCAACGACCTCCAGGCCGTCGTCGAGGTAAATCAGGGTCAGGAGGCATTCGAGACAACCGAGGCCGGGGTGGAGGCCGCCAAGCGTCAGCTACTCTCCAACGCCTGTGCCGAGAGCTACGATGACTCTGTAGCAGGAACTTCTAACGAGGATAACGCATGCGCGGACGCTGCGGAGTCAGACTGGTCTTATGCGGCCATATC
The DNA here is from genome assembly GCF_001029505.1 of Rubrobacter aplysinae. NCBI lineage: Bacteria > Bacillati > Actinomycetota > Rubrobacteria > Rubrobacterales > Rubrobacteraceae > Rubrobacter > Rubrobacter aplysinae. The sequence continues at coordinate 186,137 of NZ_LEKH01000001.1, forward strand.
GGGCGAGAATGCCGATGCCGGCAAGACGCTCGACTTCGACGGTAAGAAGGTGGACGTAAGCATCCGTTGGCTGGAGCCCGCCACCAACGAAAGTGATACGGAAACAGAAGGGTTTACGCCGGTGGAGCAAGGAAATTACCCCGATAGTCGTGAGTATTTCGAGATAGAGTCTACCGGCAACTCGGAGAATGGAGATGCGCGGCGGAAGGTGGAGGCAATCTACCATACGACCAACCTCAACGTTCCTAATGCCTACTACACTCCCGAGAACATAGAGTTTAACGGCAACGTTCAAGTCAGCGGCGTAAGCTTCTTCGCCGGTGGAAACATAGAGGGCAGTCAGAGCGGTAACGTGAGCTTCGACCGCAACTCCTCCACTATCTACGGAGACTGGGATACCACCCAGTTCGAGCCGCCCTCCGACTACAACACCGAGCCGCGAGAGAACGCGGCAGGCAACGACATGGACGGGGCGGGGCTAGCCGCCGAGGGCGTGATCTGTGACGGTAAAAAGTGTGATCCCAGCGATAGCGTGGCCGGCGGCATCTACGACTACGATTCTACGACCGACAGTGTAGGATCGGGCAAGGAGTTTATCCGCAAGGACCCGCCCGACGCTCCACAGACGAACTCTGAGATTTCCTACCCGTTTATACCCAGCGAAGACATCAATGAGACCTTCGACATCGAGTTTCTTAGGGAAGAGGCCGAGAGACAGGGTAACTACTACCGAAGCTCATCAGCAGACATAGACAACGGAAACTATCCGGGCGACTCAGACGACCAGACGGTCTTCTTCTTGGATGCTCAGGGAGATAAGGGAGACCGTGAGTACAAGGTAAATACCGGGGGTGACAAGGCCGAAGGTATAATAATCGTCAAGGACGGTAACTTCAAGATATCCAACAGCTCTAATGGCTTCAACGGAGTCGTGATAATTACCGGAAACGGTACGGACACCGGATTCTATAAAAGTAGGGGTAACACTACCGTCGAGGGGTTCGTCGTCTCTGACGGAGATATGATACTCAGAGGCACCGTTGCTCCTCTGAAAGCGGGTGACTTTACCAATCGCCCTGGTTTCTACGGCGTCGAGCAGTGGAGCTGGCGCGAACTGTACGAGTAGTTGGGCTCCGGGCATTATCTTGCCCGACCGTTAGAATAGGAGCATGGAAGAAGAGCAACAGGTTTCGGGGCCGCTGCGGGTAGGCATGAGGTGGGGCGGTATCGGAGGGCTGGCCGGCTTTCTGGCTTCTCTGGTGCTGGCCTCTTTGGGCGGGCTCGTGGCGTCAGTTTTCGTCGGGATCGCGTGTGGGAGACGGGCCGCTGCCGCTGGTGACGAGAAACAGCAGGGGGGCAAGGCCGGTCTCGTCGGTGGCCTGATGGCCGCGCCGGTGTTCGTGCTCGGCGCGGCGTCCGGGGCGCTCGTGAGCGTGCGGGAGGTTGGGCTCGAGGAGCTGTCGTCCACCCTGGGTGATTTCTCGGGTATGCAGGTCTCCAGCCAGGAGGCGTGGGTACTAATCCTCGCCGGTCTCGCCTTCGCGGCGGTCGTGCAGGCCGGAGCCCTGGTACTATCCTCCGTGCTGGCCGCGTCGCGGACGGCGAAGAAGGAGGAGGATAAGGGGGAATAGCGAGAGAAAGAGAGGGGTTTGAAGGGCGTGGAGAGGGAGGGCCGCGGGGTCTCCCCGGCTGGCGATCAGCGGTCGGCGACCGGCCTCTGCCGTCAACCTAGCGCCAGTCGCCGCGTACCGGGAGGCGGCTGCTCCGGGCGGTGTATCTAGAACGCGTCGGGTGGACGTCCTTCCGAGCCTTCCTTCGCCTTCTCTCCCGCGCCTTCGCCGAAGATGAGGCCCTCGGTCTGCTCCTCCCGGGGCTCCTGTCCGGGCCGGGTGACGCCGGCTTCGGCTAGCTGGCGGTCCTTCTGGTAGCGGCGGACCGCGGCCTTGAGCGTGCCGAGGCCGAGCGTGGCGCACTTGGGGCGGGAGGCGACCACCTGACGGCCGAGCTTCTCGATCATCTCGTGGTAGTCGAGCTCCAAGATCTCGTCCATCGTGAGATCCTCCCCGTGTACCTGCTCCATGAGCATGCTGGCGGCGGCCATGCTGATGGTGCAGCCCTCGCCCTCGAAGGAGACGTCGTGCAGGTGCGCGTCGTCCTCGCCGCCCTTGACGTACATGGTCACCACGTCGCCGCAGCCGGGGTTACCGCCCGGCATCTGCACGTCGGGGGCGTCCATCACGGCCTTGTTCCGCGGCCGCTCGTAGTGGTCCAAGAGTATCTGAATCTGCATCTGCCGGTCCACGCCGTGCCTCCTGCTTTCTTCTTGCTCTCCCTGCCCTCGCCGAAGCTCTGATCCCACCGCTTTTTTGCAACTCCTGAGAGCTTCTATATTAACGCACGCCCGGCGAGCCGTAGCAGGACCTCACGTTGTGTTACGAGTTGATACAATAGCCCGCATGAAGGTAGGAATAGTCGGGCTGCCGAACGTCGGCAAGTCCACTGTATTCAACAGCTTGACGAGCGCGGGCGCGGAAGCCCAGAACTACCCGTTCACCACCATAGACCCCAACCTCGGGGTCGCGGAGGTGCCGGACGAGAGGCTGCGCGCGCTGGCGGATACGATGAGCAGCCGCAGCGTCGTACCGGCGACGGTGGACTTCGTGGACATCGCCGGGCTCGTCGAGGGGGCGAGCGGCGGCGAGGGTCTGGGTAATCAGTTCCTCGGGCACATCCGGGAGTGCGAGGCTATCGCGCACGTCGTGCGCTGCTTCGAGGACGAGAACGTGGTCCACGTCGGCGGTCGGGTGGACCCGGAGGCGGACGCCGGGATCATTCAGACCGAGCTTCTGCTGGCCGACCTCGGCACCGTCGAGCGGCGGCTGGAGCGCACCACGAAGGCCGCCAAGAGCGGCGACACCAAGATCAAACAGGAGGCCGCCGGGCTGGAGGCTTTGCGGGAGCACCTCTTTGCCGGGGAGCCCGCCCGCACCTTCGAGGCGACCGACGTCCTGTGGGAGGCGCTGGACTCTCTCATAACCACCAAGCCCGTTCTGTACGTGGCGAACGTGGACGAGACCTCGGTGGCCGAGGGAAACACCCACAGCGCCACGGTCGAGAAGCTGGCCGCCCGCGAGGGGGCGGAGTCCGTGAGGCTGTCGGCGGGGCTGGAGGCCGAGGTGGCCGAGCTGCCTGAGGAGGAGGCGCGGGAGTATCTGGAGATGCTCGGCGTGGAGTCCACCGGGTTCGAGGGCTTCGTGCGGGCGGCGTACAGTTTGCTCGGGCTTATCACGTTCTTCACCACCGGCGAGAAGGAGAGCCGGGCGTGGACCCTGACCGAGGGCTCGACGGCGCGGCAGGCGGCGGGCCGGATCCACTCGGACATGGAGCGCGGCTTTATAGCGGCGGAGACCGGCAACTGGGAAGGCGTGGTCGAGGCCGGCTCGTGGTCCGGGGCGAAGGAGAAGGCCCGGATCCGGCTCGAAGGCCGCGACTATCTCGTAAAAGACGGGGACGCCATGATCTTCCGCTTCAACGTCTAGCGGGCGGGTAGGATGACCGAGCCCGCCAGGCTGGACAAGCCGCTCTCCGAAGCCCGGATCGCGCTCGTCACCACCGGCGGCGTCCACCTCCCCGAGGATGACCGCTTCGACATAGACGACCCGGCCGGAGACTGCTCGTACCGCGAGATCCCGACAGACTCCCCCGGCCTCGACGGTCTGACCTGGACCCACGCCTACTTCGCCGACCGCCGCTCTGGGAGTAGTCACCGTGAGGACCTGGATTGCGTATTTCCGCTGTGGACGATGCTCGGGCTGGTCGAGGAGGGCGTGGTCGGGGGGCTCAACCGGCGGCACTTCAGCTTCATGGGTGCGATCCACGACACCACCGGGCTCGAGGAGCGCACGGCCCCCGAGGTGTCCGGGCTGCTCGCGGAGGATGCGGCGGACGCCGTGCTGCTTACCCCCTCGTGACCGCTGTGCCACCGGTCCGTGGGGCTGGTCGCCAGCGAGATACAGCGGCGCGGCATACCGACCGTAACGCTCGCCGTGGAGCGCGGCGTGACGGCCCCGAGGGTCGCCTACGTGCCGTTTCCCTATAACTTCCCGATGGGCGGACCGGGGGACGGGGCCCGCCACCGGGAGGTCGCGCTATCCGCGCTGGAGCTCTTGAGCGGGGCTTCGAGCGAGACCGGGGAGCACGAGCTGCCGTTCGAGTGGCGGTGAGCAGGGATAATCGGGAGGGCCGCGGCGGGAGCCTTTTCGGGGCTATCGCGGAGAGTGTAAAAGAGCTATCATCCGGGCGGGTGAAGACCCGGGGTGAGGCGGTATAATCAGAGAAATAGATACCTTTCGCGAGGACGGTAGAAGTGGCTTTCGTATTTATAGCTTTCGCGGCGATGTTGTTTATCTTCTTTCTGCTGCTGGTGCCGGTGCTGTACTCGATACAGGCCGTCGGTAGCCTGTTCGTGTATCCGAAGCAGCTAAAGACGATGTTCGGGAACAAGATCCTGCGCCGCAACCACGCGCTGGAGCACGCCACCATAGCCGTGATGATGGAGCGTGAGCCGGGCCGCAAGCTAAACGGCTTCTCGAACGACGACGGTTTCTACGTGCAGGGCGTGCGCAACCTCGAAGAGGTGGACTCCGCGGCCCGCGAGGCCGCGGGCCGGCTCCAGAACGGCGAGAAGGGCCTCGCCATCCACCGCAACTGCGGCACCACCATCGTCGCCGCGAACCTGCTGGCGGCGGTCGCCTTTATCGGGGTTATAGCCACCGGGTTGCTCATGGGCATGAGCCTCGGGCTGAACTTCTACCTCCTGATAGTGGCCGGTATGCTGGCCTCGCTGCTTTTGCGGGTGCCGCTAAGTCTCTTCTTGCAGCGGTTCGTTACCACCCAGCACGACCTCTCAAACGCCGAGGTCGGCTGGGTGGAGCCCGCCAAGCCCAACGAGCTGCGGGCCGGGATCGTGGGCATGCTGCTGGCCTCCTCCACCGCACAGGTCAGGGTGTTCCACACCGACCCGGACGCCGTCGAAATCATCCGCGACGACGGGGCCGCGGTCCGCTAACGAGACCGGGACGGACGTGGTGCCCCGGTTGCTAACGGCGCTCGGGGCCGCTCTGGCCCTGTGGTCCACGCTCCTCGTCTGCCTCCGTTTGATGCCACTGGAGCAATTCCGCCGCATACGGTCCAGAGCTCGTGGGTGGTTTTGGGCGCTCGCCGGCATCGCTGGTTCCTACCTTGTCGGGTGGCTGACGGGGAGGTTGGAGTTAGTGACTATCCTCCTCCCGCTCGCCGCCGCGGTGTTCGTACTGCTATCCGGGCTGCTATCCGGGCTTCTGTCCGCGATCTTCGCCGGGCTCATCTTGCCCGTTACCGGCGTCCGTGGCGGAGGCGGGCGCTGTGGCGGTACGCGGCGTCCATTTCAGGGTAGAGTATCTCCAGGAGTGTAGAGCTGGAGATAATTCGTTAGAGAGGGGTTACAGGTGCAAGAGTCTCAGGCTTACGACGTGCTGATAATCGGGGCGGGGCAGGCGGGGATACCGCTGGCCTATTCTCTCGCCGGAGATGGTAAGAGCGTGGCGCTCGCCGAGCGCAAGCACCTCGGCGGCTCGTGCGTGAACTTCGGCTGCACGCCGACCAAGGCGGCGATAGCCTCGGGCGAGGTTGCGGCCCAGGCGCGGCGCGCGGCGGAGTTCGGCGTCACCGTCCCGGAGGTCGGGGTGGACTTTCCGAAGGTGCTCGGGCGGGCGCGCGGGATCGTCGAGAAGAAGACCGGCGGGATCGAGAAGGGCCTGAATAACACGGACAACCCGGAGCTCATCTGGGGCCAGGCCAGGATCGAGGGCCGCGAGAGTGGAGGTTTCCGGGTAAACGTCGGAGACCGTACGGTGCTGGCGCGGGAGGTGGTGCTGGATACGGGCACGCGCACCGCGGTGCCGCCGGTCGAGGGTCTCTCGGAGATGGACTTCATCCACTCCGGCAACTGGCTGCAGCACGAGGAGGTTCCGGGTCACCTGGCCGTGATCGGGGGCGGTTACATAGGGCTGGAGATGGCCCAGCTCTACCGCAGGATGGGCAGCCGGGTGACCGTGATCGGGAGCGCCGAAAGGGTCGCCAAGAACGAGGACGAGGACGTGTCCGACGCCCTGCAGCGCCTGCTCGAGGAGGAGGGCGTGGAGTTCAGGCTCGGGGCCCGGGCCGAGAAGGTGGAGGGCGACGCGGACGGTGTAAGGCTCTCCCTGAATAATGGGGAGACGCTGCAGGCCACGGACGTGTTCGTGGCGACCGGACGCCGCCCGAACACGGACGACCTCGGACTTGAGAACGCCGGGCTGGATCTACCCGATAGCGGCGTCGTCGAGGTGGACGAGCGGCTGCGCACCGCCGTGGAGGGGCTCTGGGCCGCCGGAGACATCCGGGGCGGGCCGATGTTCACCCACACCGCGTACGACGACTTCCGGGTGATCCGCTCCCAGATGACCGGCGATGGATCTCACACCACCGAGCGGGTGGTGCCGTACGCGATCTTCACCGACCCCGAGCTCGGGCGCGTCGGGATGACCGAGCGCGAGGCCCGCGACTCCGGCTACGACTACGAGGTAAAGAGCTTCGACATGGCGAACGACGGCAAGGCCCAGGAACTGGGCGAGACCGCCGGCTTCATAAAGGTGATCGTGAACCGCTCCGACGACACGATCCTCGGGGCGGCGGTGCTCGCCCACTCCGGCGGCGAGCTCGTCCACCTGTACGTGGACCTGATGAACGCGGGCGCGCCGTACACCGTCATGCGCGACGCCGTACACACCCACCCCACCCTGGCCGAGGCCGTGCAGAGCGCGGTCGCCTCGTAGAAACGGCCGGTAGCGCCCCGGGTCCGGTAGGAACGGGCGCTATGTAGCGGGCTGTATCGGCTGCGGGGAGCCGCCGGAGCGGGCGGAGGCCAGGAGCTCGCCGAGGGCTCTGGCGTTGCCCAGGATCTCGCCGGGCCCGACGGCGGGGTCCCGGCCTTCTCGCACGGCGCCGGCGAAGTCCTCGAGCTCCAGCCGGTACGGATCGCCCGGCTCGAACGTCTCCGTGGTGGTCTCGTCCCCGCGGGTTAGCAGGATCTCACCCCCCGACTTGTCTGGCCGGAACGGGGCGCGCAGCGTCGCCCGGCCCTCGGTGCCGGTGACGGTCAGGCTCTCGCGCCGGGCGGAGTCGAGGCCGCAGGAGATGGTGCCGAACCCCGACTCGAACTCCAGGATGCCGGAGATCTCACGATCCGCGGCGTCCGAGCCCTCCCCGTCGAAGCGGGCCCTGGCCGAGGCCCCGGAGGGCTCCGAGCCGAACAGGAGCCGCAGGCCGCTGACGCAGTAGCACCCCACGTCGCCGAGGGCTCCGCCTCCGAGCGAGCCCACGCCGCGCACGTCCGAGGGGTCGTCGAGCCGGTGCCCGAACTCGGCGACGGCCTGGCGGACGGTCCCGATCTCACCGCCCGAGGCAATCTCCGCGAGCCGCTCCGTCTGCGGGCTGAAGCGGTACATGAAGCCTTCCATCAGCGCGAGCCCGGAGCCCCGCGCCTTCTCGACCGCCTCTGCGGCCTCCTCCGGGTCCAGCGCGAAGGGCTTCTCGCACAGGACGTGCTTGCCGGCGGAGAGGGCCTTCATGGTCCACTCGGCGTGCAGGGAGTTGGGGAGCGGGATGTACACCGCCTCGACGTCCTCGCTCTGCAGCAGCGCCTCGTAGCCCTCCAGCACCCTTGCCCCGGGCGCGGCGTCGGCTATCGTGTCCCTCTTGTCGCCGCCCCGGCTGGCGACCGCCGTCACCTCCACCGCCGGCGAGCGATCTGCCGCCGGGATAATGCCGCCCAGGGCTATTCTGGCCGCGCCCAGTATCCCCAGGCGCAGCGGGGACTCCTCCTGCATGCAAAACCTCCCGGTATCCGTCGTGTGGTCACAGGATACCCGGCGGGGTAAGGGCCCGCTTCCCAGACCGCGGGATTGTCTCTCCCCGTAAGACCCCGGTGCGTGGCGTCGCTTGCGAGGCTAGATCAGGGCCGGGTCCGGTATCCAGCCCTCGTCGGCGTCGCAGTCTTCCGGTACGCCGCGATCCGCCCTCCCGTAAGCCCAGGCGGCCTGGATGGCGCACAGCAGCGAGTCCAGCCCGTCCGCCGCGGACTCCCTGATAAACCTCTCCTCCAGCGTGGAGTCTAACCGGATACAGAAGCCGTAGGCGTCCGCTATCTTATCCGAGTCACCCGACTCATCAGATTTATCCGGGAGGAGGCCGGCTACCAGGTCGCGGCGGGCCTGCTCGCGTTCCGGGCTCTGGCGCGCGCGGTCGTCGCTCTTGTAGGGTCTGCGCCCGATCACGCGGCGCGCGACGAGGGCCGGGTAGCTCTCGAACAGGAGGCGGCTCGAACCGTTATCCTGGCAGGGCACGACGCTGGCGCCGGAGCGCAGGAGAAGCGGGGCTCCCCGGTGGAACATCTTGCCCACGGGCACCCGGAATAGCATCATCGCGCTCGCAGAGCCGGAGAGCCGGTCCGTCCGCCGGTAACGGTGCTTGCTGCCGGCGGGCCGCGTCGCCATGTCCGCCCGCAGCTTCTCCTCGAACTCCCGGGCCTCCATCCGGGAGACCTCCGCCACGTAGCCTTCCCAGGCCTCCGGCCACCCCAGCGCCTCGACGAGCCCGCGGGGCTGGCCGAAAGGAAAGTCGAGGCCGCAGGCCCACGGCCCGGGCCGGCAAAGAAACTCCGCGAGCTCCTCAAGGCTGGTCATCTCCTCCGAGGACTCGGCCCGCAGCACGCCGTCCGCGAGAACACACCCCACGGCCACGAGCGGCTTGCGTCTGCCGGGCGCGCTGGTGAAGTCCACGCCGTAGACCTTCAATTCTTTCAATTCTTTCAATCGCCTGCCGGAGCGCCGCTCCGGGCGACGACGGCGTACAGCGGGTCGGAGAACGGAGGCCGGGGGCTACGGTCCAGGGGCCGCACCCCGGTCCAGCTACCCGCCTCTTCCAGATACTCCTCTACGAGCCGCATGCGGCCACTGTCGTCCCGGCGCAGCCACTCGGAGACGGCCTTTGTCGGGAAGCAGCGGTTGGAGAAGGTTATGACGAGCGGGCCGTCTGGCCTGACGACGCGGCCTAGGTCCCGCAGCGCCTCCACGGGCCGGGTCAGGTAGTCCACGGAGACGCAGATGGTTGCCGCGTCGAACTCGTTTTCGGCGTATGGAAGGGTGGGGTTCTCGTTCAGGTCGTGGATCACGTAGTCGTCGAGCCGGGGGTTCGCCTGCAGCTCCTCCTCGTTCATCCCGAGGCCGGAGACGCGGCGGTAGGTCACCTCCTCCGGCAGGTGGCTGATCCAGCTACTCATCAGGTCTAGCACGTCCCCCTCGGGCGGCAAGTACTCCCGGTACAGCCCCGTGACCTCGGCGATGGCGCGATCGTCTATGTGCTTCACCAGCCTCGGCACGCCGTAGAACTCGGCGTCCGGCCTCTCGTCTTGCCTCTCGTATATCCGCTCTGGCATATCGGACAAGGCTGTTGCTCCTACTCTATCGTTACCTATTGCTCCGGCGCTTTGGGCGTGGTCGAGCGCAGTCTGGTTGAGGGCGCAATGTTACCGTACCTCTCCCGCGGTTCCGTGTGGGCTGCCACCGTGGCGGCAGGGACGGCGGGTCGCGCGATGAGCCGCTAAAATCCGCCCGATGGACTGGAGGGCGAGCGGCAGGCATTTCACGGTGGCGGTGTTCGTGGTCCGGGAGGGGAGGGTGTTGCTGCACCGGCACCCGAAGCTCGGGATGTGGCTGCCACCCGGAGGCCACGTAGAGCCCAGCGAGCTACCGGACGAGGCGGCCGTGCGCGAGGTCTCCGAGGAGACCGGGGTGGACGTTACCCTGACGGGCGAGCGCCGGGATGACGTGGAAGAGCCGCTCCACCCCCGGCAGCTACACCGGCCCGCCGGGGTGCAACTGGAGCGTATCGGGCCCGATCACGAGCACATAGACCTCATCTACTTTGCCGTCCCGGCTGGCTCACACGCGATAAAGCCCGAGTCCGGGGCGGCCCTCACCGGCTGGTACGGACCCGCCGAGTGGGACGAGCTGCCGCTCAACGCCGAGGTGCGCGGCTGGTGCGAGAGGGCGGTGTCAGAGTCGCCGGGGGCCTGCTAGGCTCCGTCCTTCCCTTCGAGCGGCTCGAACCAGAGCCTCTGTATCAGCACCCCTGCAACCACGCAGGCCGGTACCGCGAGCAGGGCCCCGAGTACGCCGAAGGCCGCCCCGAACGCCGTCACCGACGCTATTACCACTACCGGATGCAGCGAGACCACCTCCCCCATCACCAGCGGCGTGAGCAGGTTGCTCTCGATTTGCTGGATCACCACGTAGGCCAGGAGCACCCACACGAAGTCCAGAGGGTTACCGGCGAAGGCCAGGAGCAGGGGCGGCACCGCCCCTGCTATCGCCCCGAGTATGGGGACGAACGAGACCAGCCCGGAGAAGACACCGAGAAAGAGCGCCCCCGGTATACCTATGAAGTAGAGGGCGAGGCCCGCCAGAACGCCGACCACGGCCATGGAGAACAGCCGGCCCTCGAGCCATCCCAGCAGGCTGCTCCGGGACTCGGAGAGCACCCGGCGGGTCTTGTCCCTGCGCCCCGGGGGGAACAGCCTTACGAACCAGCCGACCGCCGACTCCGGGGCGGCGGCGAGGTAGATCGGGACGAATACGAGCACTATCAGGGCGGTCAGCAACGAGCTCAGGCCGCCGAACAGCCCGAGGAGCCCGCCGAGTACCCGGCGCGCAATGCTCGATACGGTGCCCGAGGAGATCGAGCCCAGCCCCCCGAGCTCGATACCGAGCCTCTGGGCGATCTCCCGCACCCGGTCCATCAGACGCGAGAAGGCCTCGGGCAGGTTCGAGACTAGCTGTGCTACCTGGTCTATGAGAGCCGGGAGCAGCAGGTAGCCACCGAGCCCGAGTGCGGCCAGCACGATACCCACCACGATCAGGACCGCGGCCGGCCTCGGAACCTTCCTGGCGTGCAGCGCCTCGACCGGGGCCGAGAGGACCACCGTAAACAGGAGCCCGGTGGCGAGCAGGAGCACGATCAGGGTGACGGTCGCCAGAAAGTTGTACGCCAGCAACAACGCGGCCGCCAGGAGCACCGCCTTGAGCAGTCCCTTGTCGGTGAGTGCGGCCCTCATCGCGCCGGGCTACCGGGGACGAGTCTCGCCACAGGCATCACCGGCGCGAAAGATGACAGCCTCACGCTGACCCGCTGGCTGCCGGCTCCCGGAATCCATGAACTCGACAGTAAGGGACCCCTCATAACCCTCATAATCGTCCATCCTGATAAACCCGGCTATACTCTCGACCCCGCATCTCCCTTGCACCCTCCGTAGAAACATCGAGTGTATCGGCGGATCTGGATGTACCCCCAAACGCAACCGGCCTAATCAGCCCGTCCCGTGATAGCCGGGATACCACGATGGAGCGCCAAACCTTGTTTAGGCTCGGATGAGGCAGGGTAATGCCCGGCTTCATTGTTAGAGACTACCGTGGGGTGGCTCTGGCCGCTGGTGGGGCGGCAGACCTTGTTAAGAGGAGTATGAGGAGGATGCGGTGATTCTGACCGCGCTCGTAGTCGGGGTGGTGGCCTCTAGTGCGCTCGTTATCGGGGGCACCATAGGGGCATTCATAAAACCCCTCGCAGAAGATCATAGCCGTGCTGCTGGGGTTTGCGGCGGGGGCCTTGATCACGGCGCTCGCCTTCGACCTCTTCGAGGAGGCGTCCCGTATCGGGGGCCGTGGCTCGCCGGGGGCGGCCTACTCGGTGGTGCGGTGCTCTTCGTTGGGGCTACCGCGCTCCTGGACCGCTACGCTAGCGGTACCTCGGGCTTCTATTTGCTCGCCAGCATAATCCTCGACGGCGTCCCGGAGAACCTCGCGCTCGGGGTCGCGCTCATAGGCAAGTCTTTCCTCGGGATTCTGTCTCTTATAGTGGCCATCTTCTTCTCCAACCTGCCCGAGGCGCTCGGCGGGGCCGTGGGCATGAGGAACTCCGGGCGTTCCCGGAAGTTCGCCATAGGAGCCTGGACGGCGACCGCGCTGCTACTCACCTTGATGGTGATCGTGGGCAACACGCTCTTCGCGGGCCTTGGCGAGACCTCCCTGGCCTTTGCCCGGGCGGTGGCCGCCGGGGCGGTCCTGGCCTCTCTGGTGGAGGCCGTGCTACCCCAGGCCTACAGCGAGGGCGGTAAGGTGGTCGCCCTGGCGACGGCTGCCGGATTTCTGCTCACCTTCGTGATCACCCAGTAGCCGCCCGGACCGTGACGGTCTAGTATCGTCCGGTGTCTCGTGGTAGGTAGGATGGAGAGGACGCCAGACGTGCCACGCGGCGCATCCCGGAGAACCCGACCGAGCGCAAGGAGCCTTAGTGGCGGGGAGCGGTAACGGAGAGCAGGGCACGAGGCGGGCCATCACCGCGGCCTTTATCGCCAACTTCTGTATAGCGGTCGCGAAGTTCGTCGCCGGGTTTATCTCTGGTAGCTCCGCCCTGCTCGCCGAAGGGGCGCACTCGGTGGCCGACACGGTAAACCAGGTGTTCCTGTACGTCAGCCTGAGCCTGGGCCGCAAGCCTCCAGACGAGGAGCACCCCTACGGCCACGGCAAGGACCGCTTCTTCTGGTCGCTGCTGGTCTCGGTCGGCCTCTTTATCGCGGGGGCGGTCTTCTCCGTCTACGAAGGATTTACCGCTATAATCGGCGGAGAGGGCGGGGAGCACGGCTCGTTTCTGATCGGCTACATAGTCCTCGGCATAGCCTTCGTCTTCGAGCTGGGGGCTCTGGCGGTCGCCGTCCGGGAGTTCCGGCACGCAGCCGCTGGCGAGGGCCGCACATTCTGGCGCTACTTCAGGGTCACGCGCAACACGACGCTAAAGGTCCCGCTGTACGAGGACGCCGCCGCGCTAACGGGGCTCGTCATCGCGGCCGCCGGGCTCTTTCTGACCCAGACGACCGGGAACCAAATCTACGACGGGCTCGCCTCCATAGGGGTGGGGATTGTGCTCATCTTCGTCGCCTGGGAGCTCGGCACGGACTCGCGCGCGTTACTGCTCGGAGAGTCCATGCTCCCCGAGGACCGCGAGCGCCTGCACGAGATCGTGCGCTCCTTCCCCGAGGTCCGGGAGGTGCTCCGCCTGATAACGATGCACCTGGGCCCCAACTCCGTGCTCGTAAACGCCGAGGTCCACCTCGCCGACGAGCTAGAGACAGACCAGATCGAGGACCTGCTAGAGCGCATAACCCGCAAGATCCGCACCGAGATGCCCGAGGCGCAGCAGACGTTCATCGAGCTGCATTCCCCGGCCAGAAGAGTCTAACGAGGTTAGAGAAGCTGGATCAGGGGTCCGAGCAGTCACGGCGGTAGCCGCAGTTGGGGCAGATGATCTTGCAGTGCAGCCCGTACATTCCGTGTCCGCACACCTCGCATTCGCCCTGGTAACCCTCCGGCTCCAGGGTCTCCCGCCCCGTGTCCGGGGTCTCCGGTCTATCCATGCTATCCACGCACAGACCTCGTATGGCGGCGCACCACCTTCGAGAGCCAGGAGGTGCCGGAGGTCTTGATCCCGGAGTAGCTGAGTATCCGCCGCATCTGCGTCAGCGTCACGTACAGGTTGCCGGACAGTATCCGCAGCTCCGCGAGGTTCTCCTGGGTCCGGCTCAACGTCACCGGTAGCTCCCGGGTGCTTTCCTCCAGTCGGGCGGTCCGGCTCGTTAGCTCTCCCGCGCGCCGGCCCAGACTATCCACCTCGGAGGCCAGATCCCGTCTAAGTCGCACCTGGGTGACGAATGCTCTGATCCCGGCCCGGAGCGCAACAACGGCGGCCACCAGGGTAAGGACCGAACCAATGATCAAGATCGCTGCTAGTAAGGGGCTCATATAAAGTCAAATTAGCACGCCGGGAGGCCCCTACACAATGTTCCCGCGGACCTCCGGTATTTCATTTCTTTCATCTCACACGCCCTTTACAAACCCTGCCAGGGTGCTAGAATCGCTCTCGCGATGCGGGGTGGAGCAGTCTGGTAGCTCGTCGGGCTCATAACCCGAAGGTCATAGGTTCAAATCCTATCCCCGCTACTACTTGGGCCCGGCCACAGCGCCGGGCTTTTTCTTGCCTTTCTCGAAGAGAGCGCCCCGGTAGTCACGGTGTGGCGGAGGGGTCAGACCGGCACACGGGACCGAGTGAGCTATTCGGGCTCGAGGTGTAGATCGTCCTAGTAGGTGTGGAGGCTGTGGCGGACGCCTCGTGATGCCTTTGGGAGCCTCCGGATGTTAAAGCTCCCGACGCTCTTATATACCTGCCGAAGCACTGCAACTCGACGGCTCGGGCTCCGGCCACAGCAGGCTCTAGTGCTTTTCGGTGCTTTTTGGTGCTTGCTGCGGGTCTGCTCGTATCGTCGTGGGATTAGAATCCCTGTGTGGGTGCTGAAGATTCTCAGGCTTTTCAGACGGGAGTGGCTGGGACCGCGCGCCATTACGGGATGGATCTCTCGCGTCCACTGGCGTTGGTCTCGGGTGGCCCCGACTCCACGGCGCTGCTGCGGGCGCTACTCGGGGTTGGGGCACGGCCCGTGGTCCTGCACGTTGAGCATGGGCTGCGGGGCGGGGATTCTCGGGCGGATGCGGAGTTCGTGCGGGGCCTGTGCGAAAGCTTCGGGCTGGAGTTCGAGGTTCGAGAGCCCGCGCTGGGGGACGGGGCGGGGTTACAGGAGAGGGCCAGGGAGGCCAGATATCTCCTGGCCGGAGAGCTTGCCCGGGAAGCCGGGGCCTCTACCATCGCAACCGGCCACACCGCCGACGACGTGGCCGAGACTGTGTTGATGAACCTGGCCCGGGGTGCCGGCATCCGGGGCCTGTCGGGGATACCGCCGGTTCGAGCGGGGATCTCACGCCCGCTCATAGAGAGGAGCCGGGCCGAGGTCCTGGACTATCTCGAAGCCCTCGGACAGGATTACCGTACCGACCCCACGAACGCGCTCCCGAAGTACTCCCGCAATCGGCTGCGCCACGAGGTGTTGCCCGTGCTGGAAGAGCTGTACCCCGGCGCAGGAGCAAACGTGGCCCGCGCCGCGTGGCTCCTGCGGGAAGACGCGGAGACCTTGGAAGACCTCGCCGCCCGCGCGGTCCGGCACCGGGGAGACGAGCTGGTCATCCCCCCGGCCGGGGAGCTGCACGCCGCCCTGCGCCGTCACGCCGTCCGGTCCGCGTACTCCCGGCTGGCCCCCAGGGCGCACCCGCCGGACTCCGCCACCGTGGACTCCACGCTCGCCCTCGGAGATAGAGTCGGTGGGGCCCTGGATCTCCCTTCCGGCGTCGTCGCGGCCTCGCGGCCGGGAGGCGAGGTCGCGCTCTACGAGCGCCGCCCGGAGACAGAGCCGGAGGTCTTGTGCGTCGAGCCCGGCATCCTGCGGCTCGCCGGGTGGACCCTTGAGGTGAGTCGGGCCGCCACGTCCGCCGCACCGCCCGAGGACGCCGCCCGGCCGGAGGTCGCCTACCTGGACGCAGGGCTCGGTCCATACCGGCTGCGGCTGGCACGCGAGGGGGACGTGGTGCGGCCCCTGGGCCTCGGAGGCGGCAAGAAGGTGTTACGGGCCATGATGGACCGCAAGGTGCCGAGGGATCTCAGGCGGCGCACCCCGGTGGTCGTGGACGCCCGGGACCGGGTAGCCTGGGTGGCCGGTGGAGAGCTTGGTGAGGAGTTCGCGCTGGGCGACGGCACCCGCCGGGCCGTCAGGCTGGAGGCCCACGGACCCCGGTAGGCTCTGGAAGCCCCGGAAAACCGGAGCGGGAATATAGTATAGTGCGCCGCGTGAAAGACGTGCTTATCTCACAGGATCAGATCCGGGAGAAGGTCCAAGAGCTCGGCGAAAGCATCACCGCCGACTACCAGGGCAAGAGCCCTCTGCTCGTCGGTATCCTGCGCGGCGCAGTGGTCGTCCTCAGCGACCTGATGCGCACGGTGGACCTGCCGTGTGACATAGACTTCATGGACATAAGCTCATACGGGACGGGGACCACGAGCAGCGGCGTGGTGCGGATACTCAAGGACCTTGAAGAGGACATAACCGGACGTCACGTCCTCATAGTAGAGGACATCATAGACTCCGGGCTCACGCTCTCCTACCTAAGACGGGCGTTGCTCTCCCGTGACCCCGCGAGCCTCGAGATAGTCTCCATGCTCTCCAAGCCCTCCCGGCGCAAGGTCGAGCTACCCGTGAAGTATCTCGGTTTCGAGATCCCCGACGAGTTCGTGGTCGGCTACGGCCTGGACTACGCGGGAGCCTACAGGAACCTCCCCGATATCTGCATCGTGGACCCGGACAACGACCCGGCCACCCCGGAGACCGCCCGGGGTTAATACCGAGTAATACCGCCGGCACGGACGGCGGACAGGGCCATTCGCAGCGTCCCGGGCAGAGGAGGCGTGCCCTCTGACGGTTCCATCTAATCACCGGGGTGTATAATCGCGGTTGTTCCTAGTCGTATCTCACGAGACTCACGAGAGGTAAGAACAGTTGGGCAGATTTCTCAAGAGCGGCGGATTGCTGTACTTCATAGTCCTGATGGTCTTCGCGGTAATCCTGATCCAGCTACTAAGCTCGGGCAACTCGGAGGTCACCGAACTCGACTCCCAGGAGTTCCAGACCCAGATCGAGAACAACAACTTCGTCACCGACGCCAAGAACGAGGAGAACGCGCTAACCGTTCTGGACGAGGACCAGACGGTAGAGGGTAAGCTTCAAGAGCCCGTACGGGGTAGTACGGACTTTGAGTTCCCGTACCCGTCGGGCTACAACATAGCCTCGACCTTCAATAGCGCCGAGATCCCGTTCGAGACCGACCCGCAGAACACCGGCTTCTGGGCAAACCTGCTGTTCACCCTCGGCCCGATCCTGCTCATAATCCTGCTGTTCTTGTTCATATTCAGCTCTATGCAGGGTGGCGGTAACAAGGTGATGAGCTTCGGCAAGAGCCGGGCAAAGAAGATGAACAAGGACGCCCCGAAGTTGACCTTCAACGACGTTGCCGGCGCGCAGGAGGCCGTCCAGGAGCTTACCGAGATCAAGGAGTTCTTAGAAGCCCCCCAGAAGTTCCAGAAGCTCGGCGCCAGGATACCGAAGGGCGCGCTCCTCGTCGGACCGCCCGGAACCGGCAAGACCCTGCTCGCCAAGGCCGTCGCCGGCGAGGCCGGGGTGCCGTTCTTCTCCATCTCGGGCTCGGACTTCGTGGAGATGTTCGTCGGCGTCGGCGCTTCGCGGGTGCGAGACCTCTTCGAGCAGGCAAAGCAGAACGCGCCGTGCATCATCTTCATGGACGAGATCGACGCGGTCGGTAGGCAGCGCGGGGCCGGTATGGGCGGCGGCCACGACGAGCGCGAGCAGACCCTGAACCAGCTCCTCGTGGAGATGGACGGCTTCGACGACAAGTCCGGCATCATCATGATCGCCGCCACCAACCGCGCCGACATCCTGGACCCGGCACTACTGAGGCCGGGCCGGTTCGACCGCCAGATCGTGGTGGACGCGCCGGACCTGGCCGGCCGGGAGAAGATCTTGGAGGTCCACACCCGGGGCAAGCCGCTCGCCGAGGGTGTGGAGGTCGAGACCATCGCCCGCTCTACGCCGGGCTTTACCGGCGCTGACCTCGCGAACCTCGTGAACGAGTCGGCGCTTTTGGCGGCCAGATACGACAAGGAAGAGATCACGATGGCCGAGATGGAGGAGGCCGTGGACCGGGTCATAGCCGGACCGGAGCGCAAGACACGCCTCATCTCGGGCAAGGAGAAGGAGA
Source organism: Rubrobacter aplysinae (assembly GCF_001029505.1). Taxonomy (NCBI): domain Bacteria; kingdom Bacillati; phylum Actinomycetota; class Rubrobacteria; order Rubrobacterales; family Rubrobacteraceae; genus Rubrobacter; species Rubrobacter aplysinae. Next base: position 203,977 of record NZ_LEKH01000001.1, read on the forward strand.
TCACGGCCTACCACGAGTCTGGCCACGCCATCGTCGGCTCGCTGATGAGCGGCGCGGACCCGGTTCACAAGGTAACCATTATCCCCCGCGGTCAGGCTCTCGGCGTCACCATGAGCCTCCCCGAAGAGGACCGTTACATGATGAGCCGGGGCCAGTTAATGTCCCAGCTCTCCATGATGCTCGGCGGGAGGGCCGCCGAGAGGGTGACCTTCGAGGAGGTCACCACCGGGGCCTCCAACGACCTCGAAAGGGTCACCCAGCTCTCGCGGCAGATGGTTACCAAGTACGGGATGAGCGAGAAGCTCGGGCCGATGAGCCTCGGCTCCTCCCAGGGTCAGGTCTTCATGGGCCGGGACTTCGGCCAGGGCCAGGAATACTCGGACGAGATCGCCTTCCAGATAGACAAGGAGATCCGGGCGATCGTGGACGAGACCTACGACGCCGCCGAGGACCTCCTGGTTCGCAACAAGGCCCTCCTGGAGAAGCTCGCCCAGGACCTCATAGAGTACGAGACCATAGACCGCGCCCACCTCAAGCGGCTCGTAGACGAGTACGCAGTGGATAGGATGCCTTTCTACGAGGGTCCGTCGGTGAACGGCCACGGCGAGAACGGCCACGGCGAACCCGGAGAGTAGTTGGCTCCGACCACGCCGCGCGGCGACGAGATACAGCTTGCGGGGGGCGGGGGACAAACTCCCGCCCCCGTGGTCATGGGCATCCTCAACGTGACCCCGGACTCCTTCTCCGATGGCGGCGAGTTCTTCGATAAGGAGGCCGGCGCGGCCCGCGCCGCCGAGATGCTGGACGAGGGAGCCGGGATAGTAGACGTGGGCGGCGAGTCCACTAGGCCCGGCTCGGACCCCGTCCCCGCCGAGGAGGAGGCCCGGCGCGTCGTCCCGGTTATTCGGGAGATACTCGCGGCGAGGCCGGGGGCCGTGATCTCCATAGACACCTACCACGCGGCCACCGCGGAGGCGGCGCTGGAGGCCGGGGCGGGCCTCGTCAATGACGTGACCGCGCTAAACGGTGACCCGCGAATGGCGGACGTGGTGGCCGGAGCCGGGTGCCCGGTCGTGCTGATGCACATGCTCGGAGAGCCCAAGACTATGCAGCAGAGCCCGCACTACGACGACGTGGTCTCCGAGGTGCGGGAGTTTCTGGCGCGGCGGGCGGAGGCCGCTATATCCGCCGGCATAAGCCCGGAAGACGTGATCCTGGACCCCGGTATCGGGTTCGGCAAGAATCTGGAGCACAATCTCGCGCTCGTCGAGAACCTGGACGCCATCGCGGACCTCGGATACCCGGTGCTGTTCGGGGCCTCGCGCAAGAGCTTTATCGGCAGGCTATCCGACGGCGCGTCCAGCGAGGCCGGCGACAGGGTGTTCGGTACCGTGGCCGCCAGCGTCCTGGCCTACGAGCGCGGCGCAACCATCTTCCGGGTCCACGACGTGCGGGCGAACCGCGAGGCGCTGGAGGTCGCCGCCGCGATAAGCGGCTCCGGTAGCTCCGGGAGCGTCTCATAACGTACTTTCCCGACGCCGGTTGAGCGCGATCAGAGCCTTTCTGAGCCTGGGGAGCAACCTCGGCGACCGCGCCGGGTACCTCCGCGCCGCCGTCGCCGCGCTCGGCCGGAGTGATTTCTCTTGCGTAAGCCGCGTCTCGGCGGTGTACGAGACCGAGCCCGTGGAGGTGGAGGCGGGACATCCGGATTACCTCAACTGCGCCGTGGAGCTGTCCTGTGAGGCCGGGGCGGTGGAGCTGTTGCGCTACTGCCAGGGGGTGGAGGCGGCCCTCGGGCGCTCTGAGAAAGGGGAGAAGGCCCCGAGGACGGTGGACGTGGACGTGCTGCTCTACGGCAAGGAGCGGGCGGATATACCCGGCCTCGGGCTGCCGCACCGGGGCGTGACGCGGGCCTTCAACCTCGTTACGCTGGCGGATCTCGATCCCCGCCTCTATATTCCCGGTGTGGGAGTGGTGGGCGGGCTGCGCGACGGTCTGGACGAGAGGGAGCTCGCCGGCGTGCGTCGGCTGGGGCGTCTGGACGAGATCTAGAGATCTAAGGAGGTATAAGGAGGTGGTGCGAGGGTGCTGATGGCGGTGGATACCGGAAATACACAGACCGTACTCGGGCTGTTCGAGGGCGAGGAGCTGAGCGGACACTGGCGTATGGCGACGGAGGCGTACCGCTCGCCGGAGGAGCTCGGGGCATCCGTCTCCGGTTTGATGGGGCTCCACGGGATGAACCTCTCCGCGGTAAGCGCCATGATCGTCTCCAGCGTCGTGCCGGGGCTCACACGCTCGTACCGGAAGCTGGCCGAGGAGATACTGGGTATCCCGTTCTACGCGGCCGACGCCGGTATGTACACCGGGCTGGAGAACCTGTACGAGGACCCCGCACAGGTCGGGGCGGACAGGATCGTCAACTCCGTCGCCGCTGGCCAATATTACGGGTTTCCCGCCATCATAGCCGACTCCGGTACCGCGACCACGGTCTGCGCGGTGGACTCCTCCGGCGCCTACCGGGGCGGTGCGATCCTGCCCGGACTCTACGTCGCGCTAGAGGCGCTCGTCTCTCGCACCGCCAAGCTGCCGAGCGTGGACATCGAGGACAGGCCCGCCAGCCCGATAGCCACGAACACCCCGGACTCCATAAAGAGCGGCTTCGTCTACGGGTACGCCGGAGCCATAGACGCCCTGGTGGACCGCTTCGTGGACGAGCTTGGGCCACCGCGCCCGAAGGTGATAGCCACCGGCGGGCTCGCGCCGGTGATCGTGGAGCACTGCCGCACCATAGACGAGCTCGACCCGGACCTCACCCTCCGCGGCCTGCGCATACTGCACGAGAAAAACGCCCGTTAAGGCTTTTACGGGCGACCCTATGAGTGACCGAGAACGCATTGACACTATAGATACCTGTACGTATACTCTGCCAGCTTATGACCGACAGAAACGAGGAGCTAGTTACCCCAGAGGGTCTCGAGAAGCTCCAAGACGAACTTAAATACCTCACGGAGACCCGCCGCCGGGAGGTGGCGGATCGCATTCGCCAGGCCCGCGAGTTCGGCGACCTCTCGGAGAACTCCGAGTACGACGACGCCAAGAACGAGCAGGGTCTCCTCGAGCGCCGTATAAGCGAGCTCCAGCGCCGGGTGCGCAACGCAAAGGTGGTTGACCCCGCGGATACCGACGCAAACGCCGTGGACGTGGGCACGAAGGTTACCCTCAAGTCCACCGGCGACGACAAGGAGCGCACCTTCCAGATCGTGGGCGCCAACGAGTCCGACCCCTCGACCGGCAAGCTCTCGCACTCCTCACCGGTGGGTAAAGCCGTACTCAAGCGTCAGGTCGGGGAGAAGGTCACGGTCTCGACGCCCCGGGGCTCGACCGAGTACGAGATCATGAACGTGGAGATAGCGAGCTAGCTACCTCCAGCTTGGTCTGGCGCAAATAGATACAAGAGATACACAACCAGACGGAGGCGTGGCGCGTCTCCCGTGGAGCCTTGCATGAATAGCACGGAAACACTCATACCGGGTTGGGCCGACCGGGTGGCGGAGACGCTGGTCGAGCGTTTTGGCGGAGAGCCTCAGGTCGTCGTTACCGGGATCAGCCCCTCCGGCAACATCCACGTCGGCAACCTGCGTGAAGTACTGGTCGCCGAAGCCGTGGCTCGCGCTCTGCGTGCCCGCGACGTGGAGACCCGCTTCATCTTCCACGCGGATACCATAGATCCGCTGCGCAAGATCGCGCCCGGCGTGCCGGAGAGCTTCGAGCGTTACATCGGCCAGAGCCTCTCGTACGTGCCCGACCCCGAAGGCTGTCACGAGTCCTACGCCGAGCACTTCCTTGCCCCCTTCGAGCGTACCCTCTCGGAGGTGGGAATGGAGATAGAAGTACTCCGTTCGCACGAGCTGTACGAGCAGGGCGTCTACACGGAGGTTACCCGTGAAGCGTTGGACCATACGGACGACCTGCGCCACATTCTCCAGGACGTCACCGGGCGCATGATGCCCGAGGGCAACAAGTGGTCGCCGTACCAGCCACGGGACGCCTCGGGGAGCTTGATCGGCCACCGGACCATCGAGCACCGTTCCGAGGAGAACAAGGTCGTCTTTGATAATTATGATGATAACGAGGAGGTGGCCGACTACTCGAAGGGTGAAGGCAAGCTCGGCTGGCGGGTGGAGCTCGCGGCGCGGTGGAAGGCGCTCGGGGTAACGTTCGAGCCGTTTGGTAAGGATCACACCAGCCGCGGCGGCTCTACGGACACGGCGGACCGCATGGCCGAGAAGGTGTTTGGCGTCGAGATACCGGGCCGGTACGAGTATGAGTGGATACAGCTAAAAGGCGTCGGCGCCATGAGCAGCTCGAAGGGCGTGGTACTGCTACCCGCAGACATGTTGCGGATAATGCCGTCAGAGGCGCTGCGGCGTATGGTTCTCGGCCGCGATCCGGCTCGCGGCCTGGACGTGGATCTGGCCTCGGGCTTTCCGCAGTTCATGGACGAGCAGCGCGCCGAGCTGGGCGGCACCGGGGTGCCGTTCACGCACCTCGTGACCGTCTCGCAGACCGTTGGAGAGGACCCCGAAGCCGCCGCCGAGATGCTGCGGCGCGGCGGCTACGAAGCAGCGGCCCGGGAGCCCGATGCACTCGCCGAGGAGCTGGCCTACGCCCGGGAGTGGGCCGAGGAGTGGGCACCGGAAGAGTACAGGTTCAAGGTCCTCGAATCCCTACCCGAAGAGGCCGAGAGCCTCGACGAGGACCAGCGACGCTATCTGGCCGAGGCCGCGGATCGTATCCCGGCCGGGATCACCGCCGGCGACGAGGTGCAGAATATCCTGTATGGCGCCGCCAAGGAGCTCGGTGTCAAGCCAAAGAACGCCTTCGCGGCCATCTATACCGTGCTGCTCGGTAAGAAGAGCGGGCCGAAAGCCGGGCCTTTCGTGGCCAGTCTGCCGCCGGAACTGGTACGCGAACGTTTCGCTTCCGCCGCTTCCGCTAGTTCTGCTGGTTATTCGGGCGGCACTGTAAAGGGGGACACCGAAAGCCCCGGCGACACCGGGTAGCCTACGCGCCAGGTATTACAAAGCTGGCGGCGGAGAGCCGGAGCCGGGGCTGAGCGCCCTTAGCGCACAGACCAGATTTCCCCCTCAATAGAGGCCGGGGCCTTTGTATACTCTAGAGGACGGCGCCGAGGAGGCAGTGCTTATGATTTCAGAAGACGTAGATCCAACGTTATATACTCTAGTCATCCACAAAAGCCAGACACTTGTAAACCAAATACAGGTCGGCAACGTAGAATACGGTAACGAGGGTAACATGAAGGTATCCACCCGCGATACAGCCAGGGAGCCTCATACCGGAGGAGGATCCATCCAGAATGTTTGAACGGTTTACCGAAAGAGCCCGCAAGGTCGTGGTGCTGGCCCAGGAAGAGGCCCGGCACTTCAACCACAACTACATCGGCACCGAGCACCTGCTGCTTGGCCTGTTGCGTGAGGACGAGGGCGTGGCGGCCCGCGCTTTGACCTCGCTAAACGTCACCCTGGACGAGGTGCGCGAGCAAGTCGAGTCCATCGTCGGTTATGGCGAGGAGGGTAGCGGCGGCCAGGCCCCGTTCACCCCGCGCTCCAAGAAGGTGCTGGAGCTCGCGCTGCGCGAGGCGCTGCAGCTCGGCCACAACTACATCGGCACCGAGCACATCCTGCTCGGGCTCGTGCGTGAGAGCGAGGGCGTGGCCGCCCGCGTGCTCTCGAACCTCGACATAGACCCGGACAAGGTCCGCCGCGAGGTCGTGCGGATGCTCGGCGGCGGCCGGGGCCAGCGCGGACGCGGCAGCGGCGCGAGCTCCCAGCAGGGCGGCGGCGAGCAGCGCGGCTCCCAGCAGGGCGGTGTAGAGGCCAAGCGGCCAAAGACCCGCCAGCTCGACCAGTACGGTCGTAACCTCACGGCAGCCGCCGAAGAGGGGCAGATAGACCCCGTCGTCGGCCGGGCGACGGAGATCGAGCGCATCATGCAGATCCTCGTGCGCCGGACCAAGAACAACCCGGTGATCATCGGGGAGCCCGGCGTCGGTAAGACGGCGATAGTCGAGGGCCTTGCGGACGAGATCGCCAACGACCGCGTGCCCGAGATCCTCAAGGGCAAGGAGGTCTACACGCTGGACCTCGGCTCACTCGTGGCGGGCTCCAAGTACCGCGGCGAGTTCGAGGAGCGCCTCAAGAAGATCATGAAGGAGATCACCGACCACGGCGACATCATCCTGTTCATAGACGAGATGCACAACCTCGTTGGAGCCGGAGCCGCCGAGGGCGCGATAGACGCGGCCTCGATCCTCAAGCCCGCACTGGCACGCGGCGAGCTGCAGGTTGTCGGCGCGACCACGCTGGACGAGTACCGCAAGCACGTCGAGAAGGACAAGGCTCTGGAGCGGAGGTTCCAAAAGATCCAGGTCGGCGAGCCCACGGTCGAGGAGACCGAGCAGATCCTGCGCGGCCTGCGCGAGAAGTACGAGTCGCACCACAAGATCAACATCACCGACGAGGCCCTGAAGAGCGCCGCCGAGCTCGGCGACCGCTACATCTCGGACCGCTTCCTGCCGGATAAGGCGATAGACCTGGTGGACGAGGCCGCGTCCAAGATGAAGATCAAGACCATGTCCGAGCCTCCGTATTACAAGGAGGTGGACGACGAGCTCTCCGACATCCGCTCCCGTAAGGAGGCCGCGATAGACGGCCAGCAGTTCGAGGAGGCCGCGGGGCTCCGGGACGAGGAGAAGCGCCTCGCCGTACAGCGCCGGGAGCTAGAGGAGAACTGGCGCGAGCAGGAGGATGGCGGAAACGAGGACGACCGCGTCTCCATCGGGGAGACCGAGATCGCCGAGATCGTCAGCATGTGGACCGGCATCCCGGTCAAGAAGATGACCGAGGAGGAGTCCGCCAAGCTCCTCAAGATGGAGGACGCGCTGCACGGCCGCGTCGTCGGGCAGAACGAGGCCATCAAGTCCGTCAGCCGGTCCATCCGGCGCACGATGGCCGGCCTCAAGGACCCGGACCGCCCGAGCGGCTCGTTCGTGTTCCTCGGCCCGACGGGCGTGGGGAAGACGGAGCTCGCCCGCACCTTGAGCGAGTACCTCTTCGGCGACCAGGACGCCATGATCCGGCTGGACATGTCGGAGTACATGGAGCGGCACACCACGAGCCGCCTGGTCGGCAGCCCGCCCGGATACGTCGGCTACGACGAGGGTGGCCAGCTCACCGAGCAGGTCCGCCGCAAGCCGTACAGCGTGGTCTTGCTGGACGAGATTGAGAAGGCGCACCCCGAGGTCTTCAACATCCTGCTCCAGATCTTGGAGGACGGCCAGCTCACCGACGCGCAGGGCCGGGTCGTGGACTTCAAGAACGTGCTCCTCATAATGACCTCCAACGTCGGCGCGCAGACGATCAACAAGACCAAGAGCCTCGGCTTCACCGACGAGGAGTCCGGCCCGTCGTACAAGGAGATGAAGAGCCGGGTCACCGGGGAGTTGAAGAAGATCTTCCGCCCCGAGCTCCTCAACCGTATAGACGAGACCATCGTGTTCCACAAGCTGGAGCGCGAGGACATGCGCCACATCATCGAGATCCAGGTCAAGCGTCTCAGGCAGCAGCTCGTGGAGCGTGAGATCTCGCTAGAGTTCACCCCCGAGGCCCTGGACAAGCTCTCGGACGCGGGCTACGACCCGGCGTACGGCGCGCGGCCACTCAAGCGCGTGATCCAGCGCCACGTCGAGGACCCGATGAGCGAGATGTTCCTCAAGGGCGAGGTCCCGGCCGGAGCTAAGGTCACCGTCGAGGCAAACGACATAAGCTCCGACGACGCCGAGGAGGAGGGCTCCTCCATAGTGGACATCAAGGTCACGCAGTCCAAGGAGGTCGTCCCCGCCGAGTAGACCTGAGTAGGGGAGAGAAAATAGCAGCAATCCAGGAGGGCCGGAACGTTATAGTTCCGGCCCTCTTATCATGTGCGAGGCCTTGCCGCTCCGTCCGCGAGGTCGAACCTTTTAACGACGTGCGTTAATAGCTGCTCGCGGTATAGCAGCCTGTAGTTGAGGCGCCGGTATTCGGCAGCCACCATCCTCTCTTGCTCGTTGAAGGCCATCTCCATCTGCCGCAGTGCCCTGAGATAAAGGGTGTAACTCCCCGAGTCGTCGCCGCTGCTCTGCGGATTCGCCGGTGCGTGAGTTCGTGGGAGGGCGAATCTCTCCGTCGTATTCATTCTCAAATTTGCCTCCGGGCGAGTCTGCCGAACCACACTTGTAACGCTTGTAGAGAGGGCCTACGCCATCCCGGGGCAAGCCCGGGTCTGTGCCCGGGCGAGGTGATGAGAACCAGTATCCTGAGCAGCATCGGCGGTGGTTACGAAGGTGGTTCTTCTATTGTGGCTGTTGCCACGATCCCGGGGAGGCTGACGAAAAATTGCCTCCCCGGGGCGCATCTGTTTATGGTCGGCTCTTAGCCTTCGTCTGGCCGGGAGAGATCGTCTTTTCTCTTGTCCACGGCCTTGTTGCGGAAGAGCACCTGCTCGAAGAAGATGACGAACAGTATTACCGAGACTATGGGGTTGCTGAAGATCGTGGACAGGAACCTGGGGACCTGCTCCCACGTCTCCTGGGGCAGCATGAACAGGCCGACGCTGAGGAAGATGGCGAACCCGACCAGCGCCTGCTCCCGCTGCTCGAAGGCCGGGGCGGTGGACATGATGCTGATTCCGAGCCCTACGGCTGCGGAAGCGATGCCGAGCAGCACCGCGCCGGCCACAGGGTCGGGCATGGCCGCCATGAACGCAACCACCGGGCCAAAGAAAGATAGGATCACCAGCGCGAGAGCGGCGACCAGTATGAACACCCGGGCCGCGATGCGGGTGGTGACTACGATACCGAGGTTCTCGCCGTAAGGCACGGTGGCCGGAACTCCGAGGATACCGGGCAGCGTGTTCTCCACCAGCCCGAAGAGCGTGAGCGTCCGGCGGGTCTTGCCCTCGCCCACTTCCTCCTCGACGAACTCGCCGTAGCCTGTGACTATCCCGTACACGCTGAGGGCCACTATCAGGTTCACCACCGTCATGATCACTATCAGGCCCAGCGGCGGCATGGACAGCCCGTAGGGGAAGAGAGAGGGGGCCACTACCGCCGGCGCCTGACCCACTAGCGACCACTCGAACTCCCCGGCCAGCATGAAGATCGGGTACCCCAGCCCGATGATAAACAGCGGCGAGAGCGTCGCCCACACGCCGGGGCCCCGGATAGCGAGCACTACGCCGCCCACCGCCAGGAGCACGCCGACCCAGAACGGCCAGCCGAAGCCGCTGGCCACCAGCAGTCCCAGGCTCTGCTGGGCTACGGCGATCCCGATCATGACGATCATGGCCCCGAGCACCAGCGGGCTCCAGACCTTGCGTATCAGGTTCAGCACCCCAGCAAGGGCCAGACCGGCGACGATCAAACCGCCTATGGCCTGGGCAGTGAAGGCCTGGAGCGCGTAGTCGGCGCCGCCGACGGAGACCGCGGCGAGTATCGCAATTGACGGGACAATGTTCGGCCCCGAGACCATGGCGAACCCGTGCCCCCGCCAGGACTGCAGCAGCGTGGCGACGCCCGTGGTCAGCACGACGGCCGCCATGTAGGTCGCAAGCCGCTCACCCTCGAAGCCGAGACCGACCCCGACTATGGCGTAGCCGAGCACCACCGCGTAGAACATGGTCACGAACCACTGGAAGCTGTACAGAACCCAGTCCCGTGCGGACCTCGGCCTGTCGTGTACCCGGTATACGAGCTTCTGTTCTTTACCCTCGTCCATCGAACCCTCCTCTGAACCGCTTGTTCTTGGATGCTCTGCGCTTACGGAAAAACCTTGAACAAAACGTTGACGCCGTGTATTTTTCAATGTATACACAAGAGTACACCGAAATGCAAACGGTGCTGGCGAGAGGAAAACGAGGAGAAGTGAAAGAGTGAACGAAGGGAGTAGGGAGGGCACTTTAGGGGCTTATCTGCACGAGCAGCTCAAGTCCGACATCACGCGGTGGGTGTACCAGCCGGGTGAGCGGCTCAAGGAGAAGGAGATCGCGGAGCGGTTCGGCGTGAGTCGTACGCCCATCCGGGAGGCGCTCAGGAGGCTTGAGAACGACAAGCTGGTCGTCTACTCGCCGCAGTTTGGTTACTCGACGCGCACGATCAACCTCAAGGAGTTCAACGAGCTGTATCAGGTGAGGCTGGAGCTAGAGCAGCTAAGCGCGGCTTTGGCGGCCCGGACCAGGCTCGAAGGCGAGGCGGAAAGGGTGTTCGAGGAGCTGCGGGAGCTCTGGGGCTCCGGAGAGCCGGGCATCATGGGTGAGGGAGACTCGGACATGGTTCACCGGGACGAGTCGTTTCACGAAGGTCTGGCCCAGATAGGCGGGAACGGATACCTCTACGACTCGCTGCGGGCGATAAACGGCAGGATCCGGATCATCCGCATAACGGACTTCATCTCCCCGGAGCGTATCGAGGCGACATTCCGTCAGCACGCGGGCATCCTGGAGGCCGTACAGGACGGTCGAGAGGAGGAGGCGCGGGAGCGGATGCGGACACACGTGTTGGAGTCTCAGGAGCACGTGGCCAACAGCGCGCTCCGGGCCCTGGCCCGTTTACATCAGATAGACGTGGACTCGCTCGGCTAGAGGATGGCGGTAGAAACCGGCTGTAGAAATTCTAGATAGAGAGGTAGAGAAGTGAGTTTAGAGGGCCCGAAGAAGGACGGTTCGAGGCAGGATTCGAAGCAGGTCAAGAGGTTCGATAGCATCCCCTGGGGGACCATGCCGGAGCACAGAGAGCTCTACTACAGGGAGCTGCTGTCCTCGAAGGAGGCGGCGGAGATCGGGTTAATGGTGTCGAACGTGTGGCGCGAGCGGATCGAGCCGGGCGGCGCCGTGCTGCCGCACACCCACGACGTGGCGGAGATCATCCACTTTACCGAGGGCGAGGTGCGGGCGCTGCTCGGCGAAGAGTGGACGGAGTGCTCGCCGGGGGACACCCTGATAGTTCCCGATGGCGTCATCCACAGCGTGGAGAACCGGGGAGACACGCCTAGTCAGCAGGTCTCGATCTTCGTCCCGGTGCTTCCGGACAACGACGGCTTCGAGACTTACATGGCGAACGGAGGCGCAACGTGAAGCTGGCGGTCGTAGCCATAGGCGGGAACTCCCTGATCGGGGACGGCCAGCAGGGGACCATCCAGGAGCAGGAAGAGAACGCGTTCGAGACGGGACGTGCGATCTCGGGCATGGTCCAGCGGGGTTGGCGGGTCGTGGTCACCCACGGCAACGGGCCGCAGGTGGGGTTCATCCTGCGACGCTCGGACCTCGCTGCGGACACCCTGCCGCGGCTGCCGCTGGACCTGTGCGGCGCGGACAGCCAGGGCGGCCTCGGCTACATAATCGGGAACGCGCTGCAGCGGGCGCTCTCTGCGGAGGGTCTCGATTCCTCCGTGGTGAGCATGCTTACCCGGGTCGTCGTGGACGGGGACGATCCCGCTTTCGAGGCCCCGAGCAAACCGATAGGCCCGTTCTACTCCAAAGAAGAGGCCGAGAGGCATCGCGCTGAAGAGGGCTGGACGGTGGTCGAGGACTCCAACCGTGGCTACCGGCGCACGGTCCCGTCCCCCCGGCCGCGGAAGATAGTGGAGCTGGGGGCGATGCGGGAGCTCGTGAAGGCCGGCTACGTGCTGGTCGCCCTGGGCGGCGGCGGCATACCGGTCACGGAGGAGAGCCCTGGGGATTACTCCGGGGTGGAGGCGGTCATAGACAAGGACTACGCCTCCAGTCTGCTCGCGGCGGAGATCGGGGCGGATCTCCTCTTGGTATCGACCGGGGTGCCGCGCGTGAGCATCAACTACAACCGCCCGGACCAGCGCGAGATAGAGCTTATGAGCGCCGAAGAGGCCCGCGCGTATCTTGAGGAGGGGCAGTTCCCTCCGGGCAGCATGGGGCCGAAGATCGAGGCCGCCCTGAGCTTCCTCGAAGCCGGCGGCCCGGAGGTGATCGTCACCTCCCCGGATAGCATCCCCGAGGCGATGGACGGCGAGGCCGGCACGCGCATCACCGCCGAGCCCGTGCGACTGTAGGAGAGCTCCTGATGAGCGCCCTGAACACCACGAGGAGCGTCGAGGAGATCCCCCCGCCGAGGAGCATCTCCTGGTCGGCCCGGGCCCTGTCTTACGGCCCGGAGGTTGAGCTTGCCGCGGACGTCGGGCGTGGAGCGGTGCTCTCGGTCACCAGCGGCTGCGTGTACCTCCTCGGCGAGGCCGGACACGTATTCGGCGTAGTAGGACCCGGGGCGGAAGACAGCCCGCTCGGGCTCCGGGTCGAGAATGTCGCGCCGGTTCTGGAGGTCGCCCCCGGCTCGCGGTTCGAGCTCTCTGGCGGCGGGTTGCTCCTCGGAGGCCGGACGTTCGTCGACCTCGGCGAGGCCACGGCCTGGAAACCGCGGATACCCCGGTTGCGTGGAGACAGTGTCTCCCGGCGAGTGGCTGCGCGGGAGCTGCTCGGCTCCCTCGTGGAAGATGGACGCGGGCCTACCTGCCGCTGGCTGGCGGGGTTGCCGGATTCCGGCTCCCTGGACGGTCGGATCGGACGCGCGATTCGCCGTCGGGTCGAGGGGCTCGCGGAGGCGCTGGAGGGTCGGAAGGTCGAGCCTGCTTACGAGGCGCTCGTCGGCCTCCTCGGACTCGGGCCGGGCCTGACCCCCGCCGGGGACGATCTCGCCGCCGGTGTGCTCGCCACAGCCGCCTGGATGACGCCTTATAGCTCTCTAGCCACCGCGCTCGAAGAGGTGGCCCGCCAGAGACTGGAGGCTTCGGTCGCGGGGAGGACGGGTGCGATCAGCGCGCGGCTCTTGCACCACGCTGCGGCCGGGTCTCTATACGAGCCGGCCATGCGCCTCGGGGAGGGGGTTATGTCCGGAGATCCATCGGGGGTTAGAGCGTCGTCGGGGGCGCTGCTGGAGATCGGCGGCACCTCTGGAGCGGAGACCGCCGCCGGGATACTGCTGGGGCTCCTGGCTTTCGATGATGGTAGACGAAAGGAGTCGTCGTGGGACCTACGTGAGCTTTTCGACGGTAGAGGCGAAAGGTAGATCTAGAAATACAGGAGGTCGAGGATGAACATAACGGCAGAGCCGTACGAGTTCGAGTTCGAGCCACAGTCCACCGCGCTGCTACTGGTGGACTTCCAGCGGGACTTCGTCGAGCCGGGAGGCTTCGGCGAGTCGCTGGGCAACGACGTATCCATGCTGCGTAAGGCCATACCGGCGGCCGAGAAGCTGCTGGAGGCCGCCCGGGAGTCGGGTATCCACGTCATCCACACCCGCGAGGGGCACAGGACCGACCTGCGCGACGCCCCGCCCACCAAGCTGGCCCGCGGCAAGCTGGAGACCGGCATAGGCTCCGAAGGCCCGATGGGCCGTATCCTGGTTCGCGGGGAAGGCGGGCACGACATCATCCCGGAGCTCACCCCGAGAGAGGGCGAGCCCGTGATCGACAAGCCCGGCAAGAACTCCTTCTACGCCACGGACCTGGACCTCGTCCTGCGTAACCGGGGCGTGGAGAGCCTCATCGTGTGCGGCGTGACCACCGAGGTCTGCGTGCAGTCTACCGTGCGGGAGGCAAACGACCGGGGCTACGAGTGCCTGGTCGTCGAGGACGCCGTCGCCTCGTACTTCGAGGAGTTCCAGCGGGTTGCCCTGGACATGATCAAGGCGCAGGGCGCGATCTTCGGCTGGGTGACGAAGTCCGACTCCGTGCTCTCCGCCTTCGAGTCCGTAGGGGCCGTGAGGTAGCAGAGCGTCCGTTTAGTCGGGGGTGGCCGTTCCGGGCCGCCCCCATTTTCGACCATCAGACCGGAGAGTTGGATATTCACATTATGAGAAACGCGAAAAGAGGCGCGATTTGAAGACGATGGTAGAGACGCGGCGGGACTCGTACCACGATTCGGTCTCGTTGATGAACATCTCCAGCCGCCTGTCGGGCCGGGAGGGGATCGGGGAGGCCGCCGCGGTTATGGGCACTCCCCAAAATATACAAATCCTGCGCGATAGCGGGCTCGACACGCCGGAGCTCGAGGAGGTCGGCCCGAACGACCTGGTGATCGCCGTCGCCGCCGAGTCCGACGAGGCCGGGGCTGAGGCGTTCGAGCTGGCCGGCGAGCTACTGGCCTCCGGCGGGGGAGGTGGCGAAGGAGATGAGGAGCCTCGGCGTCAGCTAAACACCACCCACCAAGCCGCCGCCGAGGGGGCGAACCTGGCCCTGATCTCCACCCCCGGAAAGTTCGCCGCCGCGGAGGCCCTGAAGGCACTGGGCTCCGGGATGCACGTCCACATGTTCAGCGACAACGTCCCCCTGGAGCGCGAGGTCGAGCTAAAGGAGCTTGCCGAGGAGCGGGGACTCCTGATGATGGGCCCGGACTGCGGCACCGCGATCATAAACGGAGTCCCGCTGGCTTTCGCAAACAGTGTGCGGCGCGGAAACGTGGGCGTCATAGCCGCCTCCGGCACCGGATGCCAGGAGGTTACCTCGCTCCTGCACCGGCTGGGCTCCGGTGTCTCCCAGGCCATCGGCACCGGCGGCAGGGACCTCTCCTCCGCCGTCGGAGGCCGCACCACGAAGGCGGCCCTGCGGGCCCTGATCGGCGACGAGGAAACCGGGATCATAGTGCTCGTCTCAAAGCCGCCGGCCCGCGAGGTTGCAGCCGAGATCTTCGAGCTCGCCGGCCGGACGGACAAGCCGGTGGTGTGCTGCTTCCTCGGAGCGGATCCAGAGGAGATCCGGCGCAGCGGCCTCCGCGCCGCGCCGACCCTCGAAGACGCGGCCCGGCAGGCCGCCGAGCTGGATCTGGGCGAGGCGCCAAGCCTCGCCGGCGGCGAAGGTGGTGAAAAGGAGAGCGTACCGGCACCGGAGCTCGGCGACGGGCAGCGGTACCTGCGGGGCCTCTACTCGGGCGGCACCTTCTGCCACGAGGCGCTGTTGCTCCTGCACGATAGCCTCGGCGGCGTCTACTCGAACACGCCGCTGGACGAGGAGCACCGGCTGCCGGACGCGGGCGAGAGCCTGGAGCATAGCTGTATAGACCTCGGCGAGGACGAGTTTACCCGGGACCGCCCGCACCCCATGATCGACTTCCGGCTGCGCAACGAGCGCATAGTCCGGGAGGCCGAGGACCCCGAAACCGCCGTGATCCTGTTGGACCTCGTGCTGGGCTACGGGGCGAACGAAGACCCGGCGGGGGCCATCCTGCCCGCGATCACGCGGGCGCGGGAGATCGCCGAAGAGGCCGGGCGCAGCCTGCCCGTGGTGGTCTCTGTATGCGGCACGGATCAGGACCCGCAACACATCGAGAGCCAGGAGCGCCGACTGAGGCAGGCCGGAGCCTTCGTGACTTCGAGCAACGCGCGGGCCGTGCGGCTGGCCTCCGCGCTGGTACCGGCCCGTCAGAAAGTGGAGGAGAGCAGATGACGGAGATCTCTGAGCTAAATGGACTGCTGGGCTCCCGGCTCAGCGTCGCAAACGTTGGCGTGCCGTTCTTCGCCGAAGAGCTCGCCACGCAGGGGGTGGAGGTAAGCCCCGTGGACTGGGCGCCGCCGCTCGGCGGCGATGCCGGGCTCGGCTGGGCGCTGGCCCGGATGCTGGACGGTGGGAGCGAGCTCGGGAGGCGCGTAGAGGAGGCCAACGAGCAGGCGCTACAGAGGCTGCTGGCCGCCGACCCGGTGTGGGTGGACGTCCGGCCCGCCGGGGAGGTGGTGCCCGGCGTAACGCAGCGGACGCTGCTGCACGCGGGCCCGCCGGTCGCTTGGTCGGAGATGGCCGGTCCGATGCGGGGAGCGGTAATCGGGGCGCTGATATACGAGGGACTGGCGCAGGACCCCGAGCAGGCCGTGGACCTCTGCGAACGGGACGAGGTCGAGCTCGTCTCCGGCCACAGCGTCGGGGCCATCGGGCCGATGGCGGGCGTGATCTCGGCCTCGATGCCGGTTATCGTGGTCGAGGACAGGGCTTCCGGAGGGCGTGCGTTCAGCAACCTGAACGAGGGCCTGGGCAGCGTCCTCAGGTTCGGCTCGTACTCCGAGGAGGTGCTGAACCGGCTGGAGTGGATGCGCGGCGTGCTCGGGCCCGCGCTCTCTGAGGCGGTGCGCTCGCTCGACGGAATAGGGCTCAAGAACGTCACCGCCCAGGCGCTCCAGATGGGGGACGAGTGCCACAATCGCAACACCGCGGCAACCTCGCTGCTTTTCCGCCGGCTGGCGCCACAGCTGTCGGCCTCAAGTATGGAAGGCGCGAGGATAAGCGAGGTGTTCGACTTTCTGGCCGGAAACGATCACTTCTACCTCAACTTCTCCATGGCCGCCGCGAAGGTGGGCCTCGACGCGGCCTCGGGCGTGCCCGGCAGCACGATGGTCACCGCCATGTCCCGCAACGGCGTGGAGTTCGGCCTCAAGGTGAGCGGTACGGGAGACCGGTGGTACACGGCGCCCGCCGAGCGCATAGACGGGCTCTTCTTCCCGGGCTACAGCGCGGACGACGCGGCTTTGGACATCGGGGACAGCTCCATAACCGAGACCTCCGGCATCGGCGGCTTCGCGATGGCAGCAGCCCCCGCCATAGTGCAGTTCGTCGGCGGCACCGCCGAGACGGCGCTGGCCTACACGCGCCGGATGTACGAGGTCACCCTCGCAAAGAACCCGTCGTTCGCCATACCCTCGCTCTTCTTCGCCGGGGCACCGACCGGGATCGACGTCCGTCTGGTCGCCGATAGCGGCACGCTGCCGATTATCAACACCGGCATCGCCCACAGAGAGCCGGGGATAGGCCAGATCGGGGCCGGAGTTGTCAGCCCGCCCGCCGAGTGTTTCGAGAAGGCTATCGCGGCGCTGGCCCGGGAGCTGGAGCTGGTGTAGCGGGGCTCACGGCCCGTCTTGATGCGGGAGTCAGGAGTACCGGCACATGACCGATCCCACCGGACGTGCGACAGAGCTCGAGCAGCGCAACGTCGAGCGCGGTGGCAGGCCGTTCTCCTGCGTCGTGGCTTCCTCTTCGGACGGGGCCGTGCTTGCCGAGAGCCCGAGCCTCTTGGCGCAGACCAATGACCCCACCGTACATGCCGAGGTGGTCGCCATAAGGGAGGCCTGCCAAAGGCTCGGCTCGCCGCGCCTCGAAGGGTACGAGATCTCAAGGTCACGCAGTCCAGGGAGGTCGTCTCCGCCGAGTAGGGGAGGGTAGTGGGCTCCTGCTTGCGCGGGAGGCTCCGCAGTGTAGAGTTAAGTAACCATGAGACCAGGGCTATTTTCGAGGCGGCGGAGACCGAGTTTCCCGCAAAATTACAGGCAGGCCGCGGTTTTTGCTCTGCTGATACCCGGTGCCCCGATACTGGTGGCCATCGTAGGGGCTCTGATCTCGGGTGGCCTGGAATGGCGCATGGTCGGCATTCAGATTCTGATCTGGGCGTTCGTATTCGCGTTGCTCTTCATAGCCGCCGTGGGCGGAATTGACCCGGACAGGCGCCGGTAGAACATCCGGGGAGAGTCGCCGGCTGTCAATCGGCGCTTATCCCTTACAATCTCCCTATGGCTGCGAAGACTGTATACGTATGCTCGAACTGCGGGCACTCCGAGCCGAAGTGGCACGGGCGTTGCCCGGAGTGCGGCGAATGGAGCACCCTGGTCGAGGAGGCGAAGGCCGAGCGCAAGGTGTCGGGCTTCGCCTCCCGGGTCGCCGGTGCGGAGGGTAACGGCGCGCCGAAGCGCGCCCCGGCTCAGACAAAGACGCTAGACGAGGTCGGGGCCGAAGACGAGAAGAGGGTCGGGACCGGCGTCGGCGAGCTCGACCGGGTTTTGGGCGGCGGCGTGGTGCCGGGCTCTCTGCTACTCGTCGGCGGGGAGCCCGGCGTGGGCAAGAGCACGCTGCTGCTGCAGATGATGGGCGAGCTCGGTGGGCGTTGCCTGATGGTCTCCGGCGAGGAGTCGCCCCGGCAGGTCTCCCTCTCGGCCCGCAGGCTCGGGGTCGAGAAGAGCGGGTTCCGGGTGCTTGCCGAGACCGACGTGGACGTTATAGAGGCGACCATCGCCGAGGAGCAGCCCGAGGTCGTGGTGGTGGACTCTGTGCAGACGCTCTACTCGCCGGAGCTCGCGGGAGCGCCGGGCAGCGTCGGGCAGGTGCGGGAGTCGGCGGCGCGCCTGATGCGGCTCGGCAAGTCTCAGGGTACGGCGGTCGTACTCGTTGGGCACGTTACGAAAGAGGGCTCCATCGCCGGGCCGCGGGTGCTGGAGCACATGGTGGATACGGTGCTGCAGTTCGAGGGCGACCGTTTCCAGAGCTTCCGGGTGCTGCGAGCGCTGAAGAACCGCTTCGGCTCCACGAACGAGGTCGGGGTCTTCGAGATGAGCGACCGGGGGATGGTCGAGGTCGAGGACCCGTCGGCGTTCTTCCTCTCAAACCGCGAGGGCGGGGTGCCGCCGGGTGTGGTTACCGTGTGCGTGCTGGAGGGTACGCGGCCGATGCTGGTGGAGATAGAGAGTCTCGTCGCCCCGAGCCCGCTCGCCGTGCCGCGCCGGGTGGCGAACGGGCTGGATACCGGGCGGGTGAACATGCTGTGCGCCGTGCTCGCCCGCCGCGCCGGGCTTAGGCTCTCGGACCACGACGTGTACGCGAACGTTACCGGCGGGGTCCGGGTGGAGGAGCCGGCGGTGGATCTCGGGGTTGCCCTGGCCGTCGCCTCGGCTTTCCGGGACAAGCCCGTGCAGGGCGGGACGGCGTGCTTCGGGGAGGTCGGGCTGACCGGGGACGTGAGGTTCGTGTCCGGTGGCAGCCGCCGGGTCGGCGAGCTAATAAAGATGGGCTTCACGCGTATAATAGGGCCGCGCGGGGCAGGCTCGGAGAAGTCCGGGGGGTCTAACGGGAGCACCGGAGGGCCCAGAGGTAAGAGCGGTAAGAGCGGCGGGAGTGGAGAAAGCGGACGGAGGGGGATCGAGGTGGTCGAGACGGGGACGCTCGGCGAGGCCGTTGAGGCGGCGCTGGCATGACCTCGCGCAGGAAGCTGACACCCGAGATCTCCGACGCGCTCGCGATAGTCTCGCCGGGTACGGGGCTCAGGGACGGCATAGACAACATTATCCGGGCCTCGAACGGGGCGCTTATCGTGATCTCCAACCCGAATAAGCTGGAGCGGTT
This sequence comes from Rubrobacter aplysinae, assembly GCF_001029505.1. Taxonomy (NCBI): domain Bacteria; kingdom Bacillati; phylum Actinomycetota; class Rubrobacteria; order Rubrobacterales; family Rubrobacteraceae; genus Rubrobacter; species Rubrobacter aplysinae. The sequence goes on from NZ_LEKH01000001.1 coordinate 223,209, forward strand.
GGGCGTGATCTCCAGCGGTATAAAGGTCGACTGCGACTTCGCCCCGATGCGGCTGTACGAAATGGCGAAGATGGACGGCGCGCTTGTGGTGTCGCCGGATCTCTCGACCATCCACTACGCCAACGCCCAGCTCGCCCCGGACCCGTCCCTGGAGTCCTCGGAGACCGGGATGCGCCACCTGGCCGCCCATCGCGCCGCGCAGCAGACCGGGGATCTCGTAGTCGCCGTCTCCGAGCGCCGGCGGGTGGTCAGCCTGTACCGGGGCCGTCAGGGGCCGCACGTCCTCGAAGACATCGGCGTGGTGCTCTCCAAGGCGAACTCCGCGCTCGCCACGCTGGAGAAGTTCACCCACCGCCTGAACGAGGAGGCCCGGACGCTGACCCTGCACGAGTACGATGGGGCCGTGGCCCTGCGCGAGGTCGTCGCGGCCATCGGCACCTTCGAGTACTCCATCCGCATCGCCGAGGAGATCGAGGCCTACGTCCGCGAGCTCGGGCGTGAGGGGCGTCTGATCGAGATGCAGCTCGGCCAGGCTTTCCACAACGTGCCCGAGCAGTACGACGCCCTTCTGCGCGACTACGTGGCCGAGGGGGTGGACGCCGGGGAGGTAGGCGAGCGGCTGAGGAGGTTCACCGCCGAGGAACTCTCGGACGCGATGCAGATCACGCAGCTACTCGGCCACGGCTCCGTGGGTCAGTCAGAGGAGATTTTCGTTAAGCCCCGGGGCTTCCGGCAGCTCGTGCGGGTGCCGCGCCTGCCGCGCCGGGTATCGGAGCGTCTTATAGAGGAGTTCGGCTCTCTGGAGGGTCTGCTCGACGCCAGCGAACAGGAGCTTGACGATGTGGAAGGCGTCGGACAGGCGCGGGCGAAGGCGATCCGGCGCGGCCTGAAGCGCGAGCGCAGCCTGCAGACCTCCGGGGAACCCTTCTAGCCGCCTTGCGGGAGACGTCGGGGACAGAGACAGTAAAGGTGGTCGCCCTCGTGCTGGCCGGGGGCACCGGGAGCAGGATGGGCCGTCCCAAGCAGTTTATCGACCTGCTCGGCGAGCCCGCGCTTTCCTACACCCTGCGCGCCTTCGAGGAGGCCGCGGGTGTGGACGGGATCTACGTCGTCGGGGACGCCGCCCGGGTAGGGCCGCTGGCCGAAGAGGCCGGTATCTCGCGCTACGCTGGGTGCGCCGCACCGGGTGAGAACCGTCCGGGGTCGGCGATCGAGGGCCTCGGAATGGTGGACGAGCCCGAGGATACGCTGGTGCTCGTCCACGACGGCTCCCGGTGCCTGGTTACGCGGGATCTCATCGAGCGCGTCGTGGCTGCCGCCTCGGACCCTATTCCCGACGGCGTGATACCGGCCCTGCCCGTCCCGGACACGGTAAAGGAGGTTAGAGAGGGCGTGGTGCGCGAGACGCTGGATCGCTCCCGCCTGCAGGCCGTACAGACCCCGCAGTCGTTCCGGCTCGGGCCGCTGCGTGAGGCGTACCGGGAGTCCGGCGAGGCCCTGGAGCGGGTCACCGACGACGCCTCGCTGATCGAGATGCGGGGCGGCGTGGTCCGCGTGGTCGAGGGTGAGCGGACCAACATAAAGCTCACCTCGCCGGAGGATCTCATCTTCGCCCGCGCAATCCTGCAGGCCCGGCTCGCGGAGGCGGGGCGGGGGGTCGCCGGGTGAACCGGGTCGGAACCGGCTACGACGTGCACGCCTTCGCCGAGCCCGGAGCGGGTCGGGCCCTCGTGCTCGGCGGTGTCGAGATACCGCACGACCGCGGCCTCGCGGGCCACTCCGACGCCGACGTGCTCGCCCACGCCATCACGGACGCCCTGCTGGGCGCGGCTGGCCTGGAGGACATCGGCCACTACTTCCCCGACACCGACGAGCGTTACCGCGACGCGGACTCCATCGAGCTGCTGCGAGAGGTTGGGAAGATGGTCGGAGACGGCTGGCGGTTGGCGAACGTGGACGCGGTCGTCGTCTGCGAGCGGCCAAAGATCCGGGACCACCGCACCCGGATGCGGGAGCGGCTCGCGGGCGCTTTGGGCGTCGAGCCGAGCCAGGTCGGAGTGCGCGGCACGACCACCGAGCGGCTCGGGTTCACGGGCCGGGGAGAGGGTATAGCCGCCCAGGCCGTGTGCCTTCTGGAGGGCGCCGGATGATCCCGGATAAGGTAAATCTCTCGGATAAGCTCTCCCTGTTCGAAGAACTCTGGAGCCCGAAGATCGTGGGCGAGCTAAACGGCCAGCACGTCAAGCTCGCGAAGCTCGGAGGCGAGTTCGTCTGGCATCACCACGACGAGGAGGACGAGCTGTTCCTGGTGGTCGGGGGAGAGCTAGTCATCGAGTTCCGCGACGGCCGGGTGACACTGGAAGAAGGTGAGATGCTGGTGGTGCCGCGTAGGGTGGAGCACCGTCCGGTCGCTGAGGAGGAGGTTCACGTGCTCCTCTTCGAGCCCGCCTCGGCTGTAAATACCGGCGAGTCCGGCGGGGAGCTCACGGCGGAGACCGAGTGGATCTAGGCTACACCGATGCCCGCTAGCGAGCCGGGTGTCAGGCTCCGCTTCGCCCCGAGCCCGACGGGGGAGCTTCACGTCGGCGGTGCGCGTACCGCGCTCTTTAACTACCTGTTCGCCCGCTATCATGGCGGCTCGCTCATCCTGCGCGTCGAGGACACGGACCGGGAGCGCAGCGACCCGCGTTTCGAGGAGTCCCAGCGCCGCGACCTGAAGTGGATCGGCCTGGAGTTCGACGAGGGGCCGTACCGCCAGAGCGGGCGCGGGGCGGTATATGACCGTTACCTGGGGCGGCTGCGCGATCTTGGCCTGACCTACGAGGCCGCAGACGAGGCGGGACGCACGGCGACCTATCTGCGTCCGCCCGAGCGCCGCGGGAGCTTTCTGGACGTCTTGCACGGCGAGGTAACCTTCGCGGCGGTCGAGGACTTCGTGCTCGTGAAATCTGACGGTAGCCCGGCCTACAACTTCGCCGCCGCCGCGGACGACTCCGAGATGAGGATTACGCACGTGATCCGGGGCGAAGAGCACCTCTCGAACACGGCGCGTCAGGTGCAGATTTACCGGGCGCTCGGACTGCCGGGGCCGGAGTTTTTGCATCTGGGTCTGATCCTCGGTCCCGACGGCAAGAAGCTCTCAAAGCGCGAGGGCGGGGCGTCCGTGGCGGAGTACCGGGCGGCGGGCTATCTTCCCGAGGCGCTCGTCTCCCACCTGGCCCTGCTCGGCTGGAGCCATCCCGAGGGTCGGGAGGAGTTCGAGAGCCTCGAAGAGCTTGCGCGGGAGTGGGACCCGTCGCGGCTCGGAGCCAGCCCGGCCACCTTCGATCCGGAGCGTCTACTCTCGCTGAACGCCGCCCTGATCCGGTCCCTCCCCGTGGCCGAGCTCGCCCGGCGTGTACAGCCGTTTCTCGAATGGCCGCTGCCCGCGGGCCGCGAGGCCGTGGCCGTCGAAGCCCTGCAGCAGGAGATGCGTACACTGGCCGACGCGCCGCGCCTGCTGGAAGAGCTTATAGGGGAGGTGGAGCCCGCTTCCTTCGCGTACGATCTGCCGTCGGCGAGCGGGGAGGTCTTCGAGCGCGCCGGGGAAGAGTTGGCGGTGCGGCATCCCGAGACGCTCGGAGACGGCCGGGAGTTCGTGGCGGCGATGAGGGGCTGGGCGAAAGAGCGCGGCCTCAAGACCCGGGAGGTGCTGCACCCGCTGCGGCTCGCGCTGACCGGTCGGGACCGGGGGCCGGAGCTGGCGTATCCGGTGGCGGCGCTCGGGACGGAGGAGTCGCGGCGGAGGATAGAGTCGGCGAGACAGGCTAGACTGCGGGCATGAGCACAGACGCGAGCATCTTTGTACGTGACACGCTAAGTGGCGAGCCGGTCGAGGTCGGACGGGACGGGAGCATCGGGCTCTACGTCTGCGGCCCGACGGTCTACGATCACATCCACGTCGGAAACGCCCGGGCGCCCGTATTCTGGGACTCGGTGGTGCGCTATCTGCGCGGACGTGGCTACGAGGTGCGCCACGTCCAGAACATCACGGACATAGAGGACAAGATCCTGGCCCGCGCCGCCGAAGAGGGTGTCTCCTGGGAGGAGATCGTCGCCCGCTACACGGAGTCCTTCCACGAGACCCTGGACCTCCTCGGCGTCGCCCGGCCCGACGTCGAGCCCCGCGCCACGGAGTACGTGCCCGAGATGATCGCGCTGATCGAGGAGCTTATACAGGGCGGCCACGCCTACGCGCCCGGAAACGGCGACGTGTACTTCGCCGTCGAGAGCTACCCCGAGTACGGGGCCCTCAGCAAACAACGCCCCGACGAGATGCGCGGCCCGGAAGAGGGAGCCGACTCCGGCGCAGCGGAGCACAAGCGCAGCCCGCTGGACTTTACGCTGTGGAAAGGCTCCAAGCCTGGGGAGCCTTCGTGGGAGAGCCCGTGGGGCACGGGACGGCCCGGCTGGCATCTGGAGTGCTCGGCGATGGTCGAGAAGCACCTGCCCGGCGGCGCCGATATCCACGGCGGCGGCTCGGACCTGCGCTTCCCCCACCACGAGAACGAGCGGGCCCAGAGCCGCTGCGCCCACCCGGAACGGGAGTTCGTCCGCGCCTGGGCCCACCACGGAATGGTCGGCTTCTCCGAAGGCAAGATGGCGAAGTCCACCGGCAACATACTCGGGGTAGACGAGGTGGTGGAACGTCACGGCCGCAACGCCGTGAGGATGTGGGTTCTGCAGAGCCACTACTCCCAGCCAATCGAGTACTCCGAGGACATCCTGGCCGAGAAACGCCGCTCCTACGTGCGGCTCGTGCGGCTGTACCGCTCGCTCTCGGGGTCCAGGGGCGACTCGGATCTATCCGCGAAGCTCGCCGCGGACATGCGGCGGAAGTTCGACTCGGCGATGCAGGACGACCTGAACACGCCGGAGGCCCTCGCCGCAGTCTTCGAGGCGGCCCGGCAGGCGGGGCAGGAGATCTCCACACGGCCCGGAGCTGCTGAAGAGTTCGCCTCTCTAAAAGAGGCTCTTGAGGACATATTCGGCGTTCTCGGGCTGGACCTCGGCGAAGAGTTTAGGAGCGACGTGCTCTTGAACGGCGATGACGACACCGGTCAGCATCACGTGATGGTTCGCTATGAAGAAGAGCCCCGGCAGGACGTTCTGGAGAGGGTCGCCCGCCGGGAGCACTCCCGCAGGCGCAAGGACTTCGGGACCGCGGATCGTCTGCGCGACGAGCTGGCTGCTGAGGGTTGGATCGTTGAGGATTCACCCGAGGGGCCGTTCGTCGGGCGCGGCGGGGTCTGATCATCTCTAAGTCTCCCAAACCGAAGCCCGCTAAAGAGCGTAAGGAGCCCAAAGAGGAGTTTATCCACGGTATCCGGCCCGTGATCGAGGCGTTGCGTAGCGGTCGGCGCCGCGTCCGCGAGGTGCTCGTCTCGGTCGAGAGCCGGGAGGTCGAGGCCGCCGCCGAGACCGCCGGGGTGAAGCTCGTTAGCGTGTCGAAGGGTCGTATCGAGGAGGCCGCGGGTGAGGCCGCGCATCAGGGCGTCGCCGCCCGCGTGGAGCCGTACCCGTACTCCGGGCTGGACGAGCTGTTGGCCGTGCCGGAGCCGCTGCTCCTGGTGCTGGACGGGGTGGAGGACCCGCGTAATCTGGGCGCCATCCTGCGCGCCGCCGACGGAGCCGGGGCGACCGGGGTGGTGATCCCGAAGGACCGGGCCGCCGGGGTCACGCCCGTGGCGGTAAAGGCCAGCGCGGGGGCGAGCGAGCACGTGCGGGTGGCGCGCGAGACCAACCTGCGCCGCGCCCTGGACCGGATGAAGAAGGCCGGAGTCTGGGTCTACGCGAGCGAGCCCGGTGGTAGCCAGCCGGCGGATGTCGACCTCGCAGGTCCCGCCGCGCTCGTGCTGGGTAGTGAGGGCTCGGGCATCCGGCGTCTGGTCCGCGAGGGCTGTGACGGGGCTATCGCCATCCCGATGCTCGGCTCCGTCTCCTCGCTAAACGTCTCCGTGGCGGCCGCCGTTCTGCTGTACGAGGCGCGGCGGCAAAGAGACCAGCGGGGTTGAGAGGCTAGCGTGCCCTCCTACCTCATCCTCGATGGTTACAACCTGATCGGGGCTCTGGACCGCTACCGCGAGCCGGCGGAGTCCGGCTTCGACAGCGCCCGCGAGCAGCTCGTGAACGACGCCCTCAAGGCCTCCGGCTGGACCGGACGTGAGATATTCCTCGTCTTCGACGCCCACGGCAGCCCGGAGCCGGAGAAAAGCCAGTCGTTGGCCGGGGGAGCGGTGCGCGTGGTGTACAGCGCGGCCCGGGACTCCGCTGACGACGTGATAGAGCGTCTCGCGGGCCGGCTCGAAGGGGATCTCACCGTGTACACCGCCGACTTCGCACTGCAGAGGACGGCGCTTGCCCGGGGGGCCCGCCGCGCCACCCCGGCGGAGTTCGCCGCGCTGCTCGACGAGCTGCCCGCGCTTACCAGCAGGCCATCCGCCTCGTACCGCAGCAGGATCTCGGACCACCTCTCGCCCGACGCCCGGATGTCGCTGGAGCGCATCCGGAGAAAGACGGAAGAGGAAGATGAGGGACGGGGAGATCCTGAGCTATAATCCGGGGTTCAGGCTCCCCAAGCCCGGGTAGCTCAGTGGTAGAGCAGCCGCCTTGTAAGCGGCAGGCCGGGGGTTCGAATCCCTTCCCGGGCTCTCCGCAACCGTTATTTATAGCGTGAGGTCTGCTTATGGACGAGAAGACCGAAGCTCGGGTATGGGCGTTGGCAACTCTATTTCTGCTACTGCCGGTACTCGCCATAAGCTCTAAGCTGATCTTATTACACCTCTTAGATATAACGTGGTCCTGGACTGAGGTAGTAGCTAGCTCTCTAGGGACGGCTGGGTTTCTTATAGTGATCATATCGAGACCTACTCCCTTTACCCGGAGCGCCGCCAGAGAGCGCAGAGCCGAGCTGAAGAGAAACCGGTTCGCTTTGCTAGTGGTCGGGACCATTATTTGCGCCATCTTGATGTTATGGGCTACTGGTGTACTGATCTCACCCTATCTTTAAGAGGGGAGTAGGAATGCAGAGGTTGAAGATCGTGTTGTCGGCGCTCTTTTTCGCTCTGCTCGGGATCGTCGTAGCTTTTCTCTATCCATCTGGCGGTGAGTCGTTCTGGATCTATGAGCTACTAGGGGCTGTAGGTGTCGTTAGCGCCTCTTTAACGCTAGCGTTCAACGAGGAGCTTAGGGACTCTCTCAGAGAACATTTGAGGGAATGGTCCGGAGAGTGGCGTAGAAATCGGGTCGCGTTGCTCGTAGTAGGGGTCATGGTCGGCGCGGTCTTGGCGAGCTGGGTTGTCGGGGTACTGGCGGCTGGCTAGTATTGAAAGTTGGATAGCTCCGGGTCATCACGCTTTTTAACCCTGTTGAAAACTCGGCGGCGTTTGCTAACATATCCGGGCGCTCGAAAGTGCGCTTAAATAGGCGTGCCCTGGGGGTGTGCCCGAGTGGCCAAAGGGAACAGGCTGTAAACCTGTCGGCTCAGCCTTCGAAGGTTCGAATCCTTCCGCCCCCACAGCATCGCGCAGCATACGCCCCTGTAGCTCAGTGGTAGAGCACTTCCATGGTAAGGAAGGGGTCATCGGTTCAAATCCGATCGGGGGCTCTGGATCTCGCCGCGACGCATTGCGTCGGCGGCTTAGATCTCGTAACAAGCTGCGGCACGGAGGCGCGGCGGTGTAGCTCAGCTGGTTAGAGCAGCGGAATCATAATCCGCGTGTCACAGGTTCGAGTCCTGTCACCGCTACTCCGGGCAGCAGGTTCGTAGGTTCGCTAAAAAAGCAAGAAAGGGCTACCGGGATGTCGAGAGGCAAGTTTGAGAGGAACAAGCCGCACCTAAACGTGGGCACGATAGGCCACGTGGACCACGGCAAGACAACGCTGACGGCTGCTATTACGAAGGTACTCTCGGAGAAGTACCCCAACGACCCGGCGAACCGCTCGGTGGCCTTTGATCAGATAGACAACGCCCCCGAGGAGAAGCAGCGCGGCATCACCATCGCCACTTCTCACCAGGAGTACGCCACGGACGCCCGCCACTACGCCCACGTGGACTGCCCGGGTCACGCCGACTACGTCAAAAACATGATCACGGGCGCGGCGCAGATGGACGGGGCGATCCTGGTAGTATCGGCAGCCGACGGCCCGATGCCCCAGACCCGCGAGCACATCCTGCTCGCAAGGCAGGTAGGAGTACCGTCTATCGTGGTGTTCCTCAACAAGGCAGACATGGTAGACGACCCCGAGCTACTGGAGCTCGTAGAGCTAGAGGTCAGGGAGCTACTAACGGAGTACGACTTCCCCGGGGACGACATCCCGATAGTAGTGGGCTCCGCCCTCAGCTCCCTGGACGGAGACACCGGAGAGTACGGGGAGCCGGCCATAACGCAGCTGGCAGAGGCCATGGACTCCTACATCCCCGAGCCCGAGCGCGGTGTGGACCGTCCGTTCCTCTTGCCGGTAGAGGACGTCTTTACCATCCAGGGCCGCGGGACGGTGGCCACTGGAAGAGTAGAGCAGGGCACGGTAAAGCTAAACGATCAGGTAGAGATCGTCGGGATAAACAACACCAACAAGACGGTCGTTACCGGTGTGGAGATGTTCAACAAGTCCATGGACAGCGCAGAGGCCGGAGACAACATCGGTGCTCTACTAAGAGGCGTTAGAAGGGACGACATAGAGCGCGGGCAGGTACTGGCAAAGCCCGGCTCGATAACGCCGCACACGAAGTTCAAGGCCGAGGTTTACGTCTTGTCTAAAGAAGAGGGCGGACGTCATACGCCGTTCTTTTCTAACTACAGGCCGCAGTTCTACTTCAGGACTACTGATGTTACGGGTGAGATCACCCTCGAAGAAGGTGTGGAGATGGTGATGCCCGGAGACAACACGGTGATGAACGTGGAGCTCATCTCTCCGATAGCGATGGACGAGGGGCTAAACTTCGCCATCCGCGAGGGTGGCAGGACCGTGGGTGCCGGCGTCGTTACCGAAATAGTAGAGTAAGCCACCCGAAGTAAGTTACCCAAAAGAGCGGTGTTGCGGGGGCGGGGCTTCTACGCCCCGCCCTTTAAGCGAGAGGAGAGTTGTGCGACAATTGGTAACGCTGGCTTGTGACGAGTGTAAGCGCCGGAACTACAGTAGCCGTAAGAACCGGCGTAATAACCCGGATCGCATCCAGCTACAAAAGTTTTGCCCGTGGTGCCGGCATCATACGGCCCACAGGGAGACCAGATAGCGGAGCCCTGTACTTCAGGGCTGTATAGGGCAGTAGCTCAGTTGGAAGAGCAGCGGTCTCCAAAACCGCAGGCCGGGGGTTCGAGTCCCTCCTGCCCTGCTACGCTGGATATGTATACCCCCGAAAAGCGCACCAGGCGAGGGAACGATGGGTAGAGGTCGCGGCTCGAACGCCGCCAATGCAAAAGGCGGAAAGAAGGCGCAGCAGCAGAAAGGGCGCGGGCAGCAAGGACGGGGTCAGCGCGGCCCCATCCAGTTCGCCAAGGCCGTTCGCACCGAGCTGAAGAAGGTCAACTGGCCGGATCGAGAGCAGCTCCGGCAGAGCACGGCGGTGGTACTGATAATCGTGACCACTCTTGGCCTCTACGTGGCCGCCTGGGATCTCGTGTTCCAGAATCTTGCTCGATTGATCTTCGCGTAGGTCTCGGGTAGTGCGCGGGTTTGTGGACTACCGGAGCCCGGGTGACGGGGTTGGCCGAGGTTGACTAGGAGTAGCTCGTTTTGAAGAAGTGGTACGTCGTAAATACATACTCGGGGCACGAGAACAAGGTGCGCACGACGATGGAGCGCCGGGTCGAGTCCTTCGGCATAGGCCGCTACTTCGGGGAGATCCAGATCCCGACCGAACGGGTGATGGAGATGAACAAGGACGGTAAGAAGGAGGAGAAGGTTCATCGCCAGTTCCCGGGCTACATCCTGGTGAACATGGACATGAACGACGACACCTGGAGGCTCGTGCGCCAGACGCCGGGCGTTACCCAGATCGTGGGCGCGGGCGACAAGCCGATGCCGCTGTCTCGTGGCGAGGTGGAGCGTCTGCTGCACCCGGAAGAGGCCGCCGAGAGCCGGGAGAAGGTCAGGACCACGGTAGACTATGAGGTGGGAGAGACCGTGAAGGTCGTCTCCGGGCCGCTCGCGGACTTCGAGGGCGCCATCTCGGACATCAACGTGGACCAGTCACGGCTTAAGGTCATGGTTTCCATCTTCGGACGGGAGACGCCGGTGGAGCTGTCGTTCAATCAGGTCTCGAAGCTCTAGCGAGCCGGGCCGTTCGGAGTAGAGAATAGAGGATGAACAGAGGAATGAGGTTCTAGTATGGGTAGAGGGCGCGGCAGGCAAGTAGTAAGAAAACTCAAGCTCCAGGTACGGGGCGGGCAGGCGAACCCGGCCCCGCCGGTCGGCCCGGCTCTGGGTCAGGCCCAGGTGAACATCGGGGAGTTCGTCAAGCAGTTCAACGACGCCACCCGGGACCAGATGGGCCAGGTCATACCGGTCGAGATCACGGTCTACGGCGACCGCTCGTTCACCTTTATCACCAAGACCCCGCCGGCGACGTACCTCCTGAAGCAGGCTGCCGGGATAGATCGGGGCAGTGGCGAGGCTCACCGCGACAAGGTCGGGAGCGTCTCGCGGGAGCAGATCGAGGAGATAGCACGGACCAAGATGCCCGACCTCAACGCCGCCGACCTCGACGGGGCGGCCAGGATCGTCGAAGGGTCGGCCAAGAGCATGGGGATAACGGTAAATGGGTAAGAAGCTGCTGGAGCAGAAGTCGCAGATAGACGCCGAGAGGCTGTACCCACCCCGGGAGGCGCTGGAGCTTCTAAAGGGCCTGGACGGCGCGAAGTTCGACGAGAGCTTCGAGGCCCACATGAACCTGAACCTCGATCCGCGCCGGGCCGAGCAGATGGTGCGCGGCACCATAATGCTGCCCAACGGGACCGGAAAGAGCCGCCGGGTCGCGGTGTTCGCCGCCGGCGAGCAGGCCCGCGAGGCCGAGGAGGCCGGAGCGGTGGTCGTTGGCACGGACGATCTGGCCGCCCGAATCCGGGACGAGGGCTATATGGACTTCGACGTGGCTGTGGCCTCGCCGGATCAGATGTCGGTCGTGGGCAAGCTGGGTCAGGTACTCGGGCCGCGCGGCCTGATGCCGAACCCAAAGAGCGGTACGGTGACGCAGGAGATCGGGCGCACCGTGGAGGAGTTCAGCCGCGGCAAGGTCGAGTACCGTGTTGATCGCTACGGCATCATCCACAGCCTGCTGGGCAAGAAGTCGTTCGAGCTCGATGACCTGGTTGAGAACTACTTTGCCCTGCGCGACGAGCTGCAGCGGGCGCGGCCCTCGGCGGTCAAGGGCCGGTACTTCAAGGCGGTAAACCTGAGCACCACGATGGGCCCGTCCGTGAAGGTTGACCCGAACGTCGAGAAGGAGTAATATCCCGGGGTTCGTCCTAGCGGGCGGCTAGCGGTTAAAAAGACTAATAGAGGCCAAAGACAGCCGGGGCCCCGAGTGCGGGGCTTAAAGCCGAAAGTGGTACGGGCGCCCGGTCGAGGTCGCAGAGCGGTCCCGCCAAGGCCGGGTTAGACCCGGCGAGGCGGACCAACGGGAATCTCTAGAGACCCCGGGAGCCTGCGGCCCCGGGGTCTCTTGTGCGTCACTTCGTAGAGAGCGGGCTGAGGAGCAGAGATTGGGTAGCCAGAGCCGGGAAGAGAAGGCCAGGGTAATAGAGGATCTCACAGAGAAAATGAGATCCAACGCAGCGGTGCTCGTGGACTACAAGGGCATCAACGTCGCCCAGAGCGATGAGCTGCGCAAGCGGAGCCGCGAGGCCGGTATAGACTTCGTCGTCGCCAAGAACACCCTGGCGCTGCGGGCGGCGGACGCCGCCGGGGTGGAGCAGATCTCCGAGCACCTCTCGGGGCCGACCGCGATAGCATTTTCGCAGGACCCAGTGGTGAGCGCGAAGCTCATGGCCGAGTTCGCGGGCCGGGTGGAGACCTTCGATCTGAAGGGCGGCCTGCTGGACGATGGCAAGCTGCTGGACAGCCAGCAGGTCGTGGCGCTCTCGCGCCTGCCGGGCCGGGATCAGCTCATCGCCCAGGTGGTGGGCGGCGTCGCCTCGCCGCTTACGGGCCTCGTTACGGCGTTGAACAACACCGTGCAGGGGTTCGTGATCGCGCTCGGCCAGGTCGCAGAGCAGAAGCGGGAATCGGGGGAGTCCTAGTCTCCCGCTTGCGGTCTGTAGTAAGTAGTAGTCAAGAGAAGTCGGATAAACAGGAATAACCAGGAGGTTAGAGAATGGCTGTAAACCAGGAAGAGTTGATGGAGACCATCGAGAACATGAGCGTCCTCGAGCTTTCGGAGCTCGTGTCCAAGCTGGAGGAGCGCTTCGGCGTATCGGCCACCGCCGTGGCCCCCGCCGTCGGCGCCGCCGGTGGTGACGGTGGCGGCTCTGCGGCCGCCGAGGAGGAGCAGACCGAGTTCGACGTCGTCATCAACGACGGCGGGGCGAAGAAGATCCAGGTCATCAAGGAGGTCCGGGGCGCGACCGGGCTCGGCCTCAAGGAGGCCAAGGCCCTGGTGGACGAGGCCCCGAACACCGTCAAGGAGGCGCTCTCCAAGGAGGACGCCGACGAGCTCAAGGGCAAGCTAGAGGAGGCCGGCGCGACGGTAGAGCTCAAGTAGCCACCGGCCCAAAGCTCCCGGCGGTCGATAAAACCGCCACGCTTCGAGCGGCACTCCTCGATGAGGAGCGCCGCTCTTTTAGTGCCTGCCGCCTGCCCCGCCCCGTCGCAGCCTGCGTTGTTCGGGATGGCTCGCCGGATAATCCCGCGTAGAGAGGCGGCAGCCGGGCCCGACATCCGGACGCTCCGGGTGCTATGAAAATTGGGGGCCTGCCGCCACTGGCGCCCGCGTAACAGCTATGCTATATTCCGCCCCGTTGGTGGAAACCGGAAGGTGGAGCCGACGCAAAATTATTCTGTCCCACATGTGGTTCTCGTCTTGACTTACTCCTCCACCAGGGGTAAGATATTAGATTGCGTGTCAGGCCGTTCTTCAACAATCATCCCGGAGGAGCGCTAATTTGGTGACCCCTATCATGCGCCGCAACCGGCATCCTTATGCCCGGATGCAGGCGGAGTTTCAACTGCCCGCTCTCATAGATATACAGATAGAGTCTTTTAAGAAGTTCACGGATCACGGTATCGCCCAGACGCTGGCCGATATCTCTCCCATAGAGGACTACACGGGCTCGTATGCGGTGGAGTTCGGAGAGTCGTACTTCGAGCCGCCGGAGAACACCGTAGAGGAGTGCGTCACCAAGGACAAGACCTACGCGGCCGCGCTCTTCGTGAAGGTTCGTTTCATAGTCAAGGAGACGGGTGAGCTCAGGGAGCAGGACGTGTTCATGGGCGAGTTCCCGCTCATGACGGAGTCCGGCACGTTTATCATCAACGGCACCGAGCGGGTCGTGGTGACCCAGCTCGTGCGTTCGCCGGGCGCCTATATCATGGAGCCGAAGGATGTCACCAAGCAGGTCCTGACCGCGAGCCTGATGCCGTCACGTGGCTCGTGGCTGGAGTTCGAGGTGGAGGCCAAGGGCTTTATCTCGGTCCGCATCGACCGCAAGCGCAAGCTGCCCGTGAGCGTCTTGCTCAAGGCGCTCGACATGGGCGGCCCTGAGGAGCTACTCAGCAGGTTCGACGACTCGTGGCTCATCCGCAACACGCTGGAGCGCGACGACACCCCGTCTCGGGAAGAGGCGCTGCTGGAGGTATTCCGCAGGCAGCGTCCCGGCGAGCCGGTGAACCTGGAGAACGCGCAGAACCTCGTGGACGGGCTCTTTTTCGACCCCAAGCGCTACGATCTCTCGGAGGTCGGCCGCTACAAGGTCAACAAGAAGCTCGGCTTGGATATAGACGAAGAGACCCACACCCTGACGATAGAGGACGTCGAGGGGCTGCTGAAGCGTCTCATAGAGACGGCGGGCGAGTTCGCCGAGGACGAGGAGTTCGGCCGGGTCAACTACGACCGCAACCGGCACCTGCTCGACGAGTACGAGCACTTCGGCAACCGGCGTCTGAGGACGGTGGGTGAGCTGGTGCAGGAGGCTTTCCGCATCGGCATGTACCGCATGGAGCGGGTCGTGCGCGAGCGGATGACCACCCAGGATACGGACTCCATCACGCCGCAGAGCGTGGTGAACACCAAGCCGGTCTCCAGCGCGATCAAGGAGTTCTTCGGCTCCTCCCAGCTCTCGCAGTTCATGGACCAGACCAACACCCTGGCCGGCCTGTCTCACAGGAGGCGGCTGTCGGCGATGGGCGCGGGAGGTCTGTCGCGGGAGCGGGCCCCGATCGAGGTGCGCGACGTGCATCCGACTCACTACGGCCGGATGTGCCCCATCGAGACTCCGGAGGGCCCGAACATCGGGCTCATAGGCCAGCTCTCGACCTTCGCCGCCGTGGATCGGTATGGCTTCCTCCAGACCCCGTACCGCAAGGTCGAGGACGGCGTGGTCACCGACGAGGTGTTGTTCCTCTCCGCGGACGAGGAGGAGGAGTACACCGTCGCCCAGGCCAACACGAAGATAGACGACGAGACCGGACGGATACTCGAGGAGCAGGTCCTGGCCCGTACCCGGGGCGGAGACGTCTCGACCGTGCCGCCGGACGCCGTGGATTATATGGACGTGGCCTCCTTGCAGACGGTGTCGGTTGGTACGGCGCTGATCCCGTTCCTGGAGCACGACGACGCTAGCCGGGCGTTAATGGGCGCGAACATGCAGCGTCAGGCCGTGCCGCTACTCAGGAGCGAGGCCCCGTACGTCGGGACCGGCATGGAGTTCCGGGCCGCCGCGGATACCGGCGACGTCACGCTGTCCCGGAGCGCCGGTACGGTGGAGCGCGTGATCGCGGACAAGGTCGAGGTACGCCGCGAGGATGGCGGTCTGGATCAGCACATCATGCGCAAGTTCCGCCGCTCCAACCAGGGCACCTGCGTCAACCAGCGCCCGCTCGTGAGCGAGGGTGAGACCGTGGAGCCCGGAACCATCCTGGCCGACGGTTCCTCGACCGACCAGGGCGAGCTCGCGCTGGGCAAGAACCTCCGTGTCGCGTTCATGCCGTGGGAGGGCTACAACTTCGAGGACGCGATCGTCATCAGCGAAAGGATCGTCAAGGATGACGTGCTGACCTCCATACATATCGAGGAGTACGAGCTCCAGGCCCGGGACACCAAGCTCGGCCCCGAGGAGGTCACCCGTGACATCCCCAATGCGAGCGACGACGTGCTGATGAACCTCGACTCCGAGGGCATCATCCGCATCGGGGCCGAGGTCAACTCCGGCGACGTGCTCGTCGGCAAGGTTACGCCCAAGGGCGAGTCCGAGCCCACCCCGGAGGAGAAGCTGCTGCGCGCAATCTTCGGCGAGAAGGCTCGCGAGGTGAAGGACTCTTCCCTCAAGGTGCCTCACGGCGAGGGCGGCGTCGTAATCGACGTGAAGCGCTTCGGCCGCGAGGAGGGCGACGAGCTACAGCCCGGCGTGAACGAGCAGGTCCGGGTCTTCGTCGCCAAGAAGCGCAAGATCGCGGAGGGCGACAAGCTCGCCGGCCGTCACGGCAACAAGGGCGTCATCTCAAAGATCGTGCCCGAGGAAGACATGCCGTACATGGAGAACGGTGAGCCGGTTGACGTGCTCCTGTCGCCCTTGGGCGTGCCGAGCCGCATGAACATCGGCCAGATCCTGGAGACCCACCTCGGGTGGGCCGCGAGCCGGGGTCTGGGCGAGAACGGGGGAGAGCCCGAGTTCGTCTCCACACCCGTGTTCAGCGGTGCGAGCGTTACGGATATAGACGAGGCGCTGGAGAAGGTCAACGCAAACGAGAACGGCCACGGCGTCGGCATGGGCCGCGGCGGCAAGGTGACGCTTTACGACGGGCGCACCGGCGAGCCATTCGACGGGCGGATCTCGGTCGGCTACATGTACATACTGAAGCTGTCTCACCTCGTGGACGACAAGATCCACGCCCGCTCCACCGGTCCGTACTCGCTCGTGACCCAGCAGCCGCTGGGCGGTAAGGCGCAGTTCGGTGGGCAGCGGTTCGGCGAGATGGAGGTGTGGGCGCTCGAAGCCTACGGCGCGGCGCACACCCTGCAGGAGCTACTGACCATCAAGAGCGATGACCGCGTGGGCCGTGTGAAGAGC
Organism: Rubrobacter aplysinae; assembly: GCF_001029505.1. Classification (NCBI taxonomy): domain Bacteria; kingdom Bacillati; phylum Actinomycetota; class Rubrobacteria; order Rubrobacterales; family Rubrobacteraceae; genus Rubrobacter; species Rubrobacter aplysinae. The sequence continues at coordinate 239,471 of NZ_LEKH01000001.1, forward strand.
TACGAGTCCATCGTAAAGGGCGAGAACATCCCGGAACCGGGAGTGCCAGCGAGCTTCAAGGTCTTGCTGAAGGAGATGCAGTCGCTCGGGCTGTCGGTAAAGCCGGTGTACAACACCGAGGCCGCGGCCACGGATCACGACCAGACCGACTGGGACGAGGCCGCCAAGGCTCTCGGCATAAACCTCAGCCGCGAGGAGCCCACGGGCGACATAGACGATACGCCGGATACTTTCGTGCAGGGCGCACAGGGAGGTATGTAAAGAGTTGCAGGGTCTTGAGCGCGACATAGACATAAACAAGCTGGAGGAGATCTCCATTGGGCTGACCTCTGCGGACGAGATCCGCGAGTGGTCTCGCGGGGAGGTCACCAAGCCCGAGACCATCAACTACCGGACCCTGCGCCCGGAGAAGGATGGCCTGTTCTGCGAGCGAATCTTCGGTCCCTCCAAGGACTGGGAGTGCTACTGCGGCAAGTACAAGCGCATCCGCTTCAAGGGCATCATCTGCGAGCGGTGCGGGGTGGAGGTCACCCGGGCCCGCGTCCGCCGGGACCGCATGGGCCACATCGAGCTCGCCGCTCCCATAGCGCACGTGTGGTTCGTGAAGGGCGTGCCGAGCCGGATGGGATACTTGCTCGACATCAGCCCCAAGGATCTCGACCGGGTGCTGTACTTCGCGAGCTCCATCGTCACCTGGGTAGACCGGGAGGCTCGGGCAAACGACATAGACAGCCTGCGTGAGCAGGTCGAGACCGAGCTCCAGACTCTGGAGACCGAGCGCGACGAGGAGATCATGTCCTCCCAGGCGCTGCGCACCAAGCGCGAGAGCGTCATAAACGGAGAGTCCTCTCCGGACGAGCTGACCGAGGAGTACGCCGACATCCCCGAGGAGGATCGGGAGAAGGCGATCCAGAAGGTCTACAAGGAGGCCGAGGAGGCCGCCGCCGACATCGAGCGGTCGGTGAACGACCAGATCGAGCTTACGAGGCGTGCCTGGGAGAGCTTCCAGACCCTGGAGCCGCGCGAGATCGTGGACGACGAGGAGCTCTTCCGCGAGATGAAGGACCGCTTCGGCGACGAGTTCGGCTTTGGTACGTACTTCCGGGGCGGCATGGGCGCAGAGTCCGTGCGGGACCTCGTGAGCCAGGTGGACCTCGGCGAGGAGGTCGAGGAGCTGCGCGAGACCGTGCGCAGTGCCAAGGGCCAGAAGCGCCAGAAGGCCATCAAGCGCCTCAAGGTCGTGGACGCCTTCAACCAGAGCGGCAACGACCCGGCGTGGATGATCATGGAGGCCGTACCGGTCTTGCCGCCGGACCTGCGCCCGATGGTGCAGCTCGACGGCGGCAGGTTCGCCACCTCGGACCTGAACGACCTGTACCGGCGGGGTATCAACCGCAACAACCGCCTCAAGCGGCTCCTGGACCTGGGCGCGCCGGACGTGATCGTGAACAACGAGAAGCGGATGCTGCAGGAGGCCGTGGACGCGCTGTTCGACAACGGCCGCCGCGGGCGCGCCGTCACCGGCGCGGGCAACCGGCCGCTGAAGTCCCTCTCGGACATGCTCAAGGGCAAGCAGGGCCGGTTCCGCCAGAACCTGCTCGGAAAGCGCGTGGACTACTCCGGGCGGTCCGTGATCGTGGTCGGCCCGAACCTGCAGATGCACCAGTGCGGACTGCCGCGGCTGATGGCCGTGGAGCTGTTCAAGCCGTTCGTGATGAAGGTGCTGGTGGATCGGGCTTTGGCCCCGAACATCCGCAGCGCAAAGCAGATGGTCGAGCGCCTGCGGCCCGAGGTGTGGGACGTCCTGGAGGACGTGATCAAGGAGCATCCCGTGATGCTCAACCGGGCCCCGACGCTGCACCGTCTCGGCATCCAGGCCTTTGAGCCGGTGCTCGTGGAGGGCAAGGCGGTGCAGGTGCATCCGCTAGTGTGCGCGGCTTTCAACGCCGACTTCGACGGCGACCAGATGGCGGTACACGTGCCGCTCTCGCCGGAGGCCCAGGCAGAGGCCCGCATCCTGATGCTCTCGACCCAGAACATCCTCCAGCCCTCCAACGGCTTCCCGATAGCGGTGCCGTCGCAGGACATGGTGCTCGGGCTGTACTACATAACCTACGCCGAGGACGACTTCGAGGAGCAGGAGCCCAAGGCGTTCATCGCGAGCTACGACGAGGCCGAGGGCGCATACCGTGAGGGCAGCCTGAAGCTGCACGATAAGGTGCTGTTCCGGCGGCAGAGCACGGGCGAGAGGATCGAGACCACGCTCGGGCGGGCGATCTTCAACGACAACATCGAGTACACCCTGCGGGGCTACCTCGGTGAGTCCTACGACCCGGACGACTATCCGTTCCTGAATCACATGTTGAAGAAGGGTGAGATCAAGGACCTCGTCGCCGAGTACGTGGACCGGTACCCGACCGAGCTTGTAAGCCACCTGCTGGATACGCTCAAGAACGTCGGGTTCCACATCGCTACCCAGGCCGGGATCTCCGTCGGCAAGAACGACATCGTCGTGCCGGAGCAGAAGGCCGAGATCCTGAACCGCTACGAGGGCCTCGTGAACGAGATCGAGGAGCAGTGGGACCAGGGCTTCATCTCCGACGAGGAGCGTTTCGAGCGGGTTATCGGTCTGTGGACCGAGGCCAAGAACGAGGTCGAGGAGGCGATGAAGGGCAACCTCTGGAGGCTTAACCCGGTAACCATGATGGCCAACTCCGGTGCCCGGGGTAACTACTCCCAGATCACCCAGCTCGCCGGCATGCGTGGTCTTATGACCAACACCAAGGGTGAGATCATCGACGAGCCCGTGAAGTCCAACTTCATGGAGGGCCTCTCGGTGCTGGAGTACTTCACCTCCACCCACGGCGCGCGGAAGGGCCAGGCCGACACTGCCCTGCGTACGGCGGACTCCGGTTACCTGACCCGCCGTCTGGTGGACGTATCCCAGGACGTGGTCGTTACCAGCGAGGACTGCGGCACCGAGGACTACGTGGATCTGCCGCTCTACCTGCCAAACGGCGACGGCAACGACTCCATCGCGAGCCGCTTCCTGGCTCGGGACCTCGTAAACCCGGAGACGGGCGAGGTGGTGGCCGAGGCCGGGCTCGACGTGACGCGCAAGATCGTCGAGGGCTGGCGCGAGGAGCTGCCACGGGAGACCATCATCTCCATGCGCACCCCGGCCAAGTGCGAGAACGCCCAGGGCGTCTGCCAGCACTGCTACGGCCGGTCGCTCTCGACCTATCGTCCGGTGGACGTCGGCGAGGCCGTCGGCATCATCGCGGCCCAGTCCATTGGCGAGCCGGGCACCCAGCTCACCATGCGTACCTTCCACACCGGCGGTGTCGCCGGCGAGGACATCACCGCGGGCCTGCCGAGGGTCGTCGAGCTTTTCGAGGCCCGGCACCCGAAGGCCGAGTCAACCGTCGCCGGGATAGACGGCTCCGTCACCATCGAGGAGACCGACACCGAGTGGATGGCCAAGGTGGTCATAACCTCCGCCGACGGTACCGAAAGCCGGGAATACCGGGTCGAGCGTCAGCTCATCCGGGACGGCATCTACGAGGGCGCGGAGATACTGGCCGGCACCGCTATCACGGAGGGCTCGGTGTATCCGCACGAGATCCTCGAGGCAGACCTGCGCCATGACAGGGACGCCACCCAGACCGAGCGCTACCTGGTCGAGGAGGTGCAGCGGGTCTACCAGTCCCAGGGCGTGGATATCCACGACAAGCACATCGAGGTCGTGGTGCGCCAGATGCTGCGCAAGGTCGTTATAGACGAGCCGGGCGATACCGGCTTCCTCCCCGAGCAGGTCGTGGACCGCTTCACCCTGCGCGACGAGAACGCCAAAATAGAGGAGCAGGACGGCCAGCCCGCAACGGGACACACCGTACTGATGGGCATCACCAAGGCCTCGCTCGCCACCGACAGCTTCCTCTCGGCGGCCTCGTTCCAGGAGACGGCTCGGGTGCTGACCGACGCCGCAATCGAGGGCAAGTCCGACGGGCTCAACGGCCTGAAGGAGAACGTGATAATCGGGAAGCTGATCCCGGCCGCCACCGGGCTGTCGCACTACCGGCAGCTCGCCGTGACCGTGGATGGCTACGAGACGCAGAACACGGAAGACCTTGACATAGTAGCTTCCTGAGCCTAGAATAACGCGTCGCGGTTACGAGTAGTTACTTTTCGAGTAGGCTGCTCCCCGGAAGGTCCTCGATAGAGGGTCTCCGGGCTGCGGCGCGTAATTCTGCGTAGATAAATCTTTTAATTTTACCGACGGTTTTTAGAAGACTGCCGGCGGGAGACGGAAAGGAAGGTGCGGCCATGCCGACGACCCATCAGCTCGTACGCAACGAGCGGGAGAGCCAGACGAAAAAGACGGCGACGCCGGCTCTCAACGGCTCGCCCCAGAAGCGCGGGGTTTGCACCCGCGTGTCTACCACCACGCCGAAGAAGCCGAACTCCGCGTTGCGGAAGATCGCCCGCGTGAGGCTGGTAAACGGCACCGAGGTCACGGCTTACGTGCCGGGCGAGGGCCACAACCTCCAGGAGCATTCGGTGGTGCTGGTGCGTGGCGGCCGGGTGAAGGACCTGCCGGGTGTGCGCTACAAGGTGGTGCGCGGCGCGCTGGATACCCTCGGGGTGAACAACCGCCGTAGCAGCCGTTCGAAGTATGGGACCAAGAGGCCGAGGAGCTAGAGATGCCGCGCAGAGCAGCACCCCCGAAGAAGAAGATCGAGCCGGATCCCGTCTACGGCAGCGTTACCGTTACGCAGATGGTCAACAAGATCATGGTCGACGGCAAGAAGAGCGTCGCCGAGCGCATAGTCTACGACGCGCTCGCGCTGGTCGAGGAGCGTAGCGGTTCGGAGCCGGTCGAGGTACTCAACAGCGCGCTGGAGAACTCCAAGCCGCGCCTTGAGGTCCGCAGTCGCCGCGTTGGCGGCGCGACCTATCAGGTGCCGGTAGAGGTCAACCCGCGCCGGGCGAACACGCTCGCGCTGCGCTGGCTGGTCAGCTACGCCCGCAACCGCCGGGAGAAGACGATGGGCCGCCGGCTCGCCGGGGAGCTCCTCGACGCCAAGGACAACACCGGCACGACGGTCAAGCGCAAGGACGACACGCACAGGATGGCGGAGGCAAACCGCGCCTTCGCTCATTACAGGTGGTGATTTAAAACATGGCAGTATCTACTACGAAGAAGACCCCGCTACGCCGGGTCCGGAATATCGGGATCATGGCCCACATCGACGCGGGCAAGACCACGACGACCGAGCGCATCTTGCTCTACTCCGGTCTCACCCACAAGCTGGGCGAGGTCCATGACGGCAACGCCATCATGGACTGGATGTCCCAGGAGCGTGAGCGCGGCATCACCATTACGAGTGCCGCGACCACCGTGTTCTGGGGCGGCATCGAGGGCTCCGGCAAGGGCGGTAAGGCCGGCGCCGGCGACGTGCTCGCCAGCCGCATCCCCGAAGAGCACCGCATAAACATCATAGACACGCCCGGGCACGTGGACTTCACCGTCGAGGTAGAGCGTTCCTTGCGGGTGCTGGACGGGGCGATCGCGCTGTTCGACTCGGTTGCGGGCGTGGAGCCCCAGTCGGAGAACGTGTGGCGGCAGGCCGACAAGTACGGCGTGCCGCGGCTCGCGTTCGTGAACAAGATGGACCGTATCGGGGCGGACTTCTACAAGGCCGTGGATACGATGGTGGATAGGCTCGGGGCAAACGCGGTGCCGGTTCAGCTTCCCATTGGTGCCGAGTCCGATCTCCAGGGTCTTATAGACCTCGTGAGCATGAGCGCCATCATGTACAAGGACGACATGGGCACCGAGTGGGAGTACGCCGAGATCCCCGAAGATATGCGCACCCTCGCCGAGGAGTACCGGGAGCGGCTGCTCGAAGCCGTCTCCGACCAGGACGAAGAGGTTATGAACCTCTACCTCGAAGGTGAGGAGATAGAGACCGAGGCGCTGCGGCGGGCGATCCGCAAGGCGACTCTGGAGCTCACGATGGTTCCCGTGTTCTGCGGCTCCGCCTTCAAGAACAAGGGTGTGCAGCCCCTGATGGACGGCGTCATCGACTACATGCCGAGCCCGCTGGACGTTCCCCCCGTCTCCGGCTTCAACCAGGATGGCGAGGAGGTCGAGCGCGAGGCCGACGAGAACGCCTCCGTCTCCGCGCTCGCGTTCAAGGTGCAATCCGACCCCCACGTAGGCAAGCTGACCTACATGCGGGTGTACTCCGGTACACTCAAGGCCGGCTCGTACGTGATGAACACGACCAAGGGTAAGCGCGAGCGCATCGGGCGTCTCTTGCAGATGCACTCCAACTCGCGCGAGCAGCGCGACGAGGTGTATGCCGGTGAGCTGGTAGGCGCGATCGGCCTGTCGGATACCGGAACCGGCGACACGCTGGTTAGCGTGGACGACCCGGATCAGCCGGTGCTGGAGCAGATGGTCTTCCCGGAGCCGGTCATCTCGCAGGCCATCGAGCCCAAGACCAAGGCCGAGCAGGAGAAGCTGACCGTCGCGCTTTCGCGGCTGGCCGAGGAGGACCCGACCTTTACCGTGCAGACGGATGAAGAGACGGGCCAGACCATCATCAGCGGCATGGGCGAGCTCCACCTGGAGATCATCCTCGACCGGCTCCTGAGGGAGTTCAAGGTTGACGCAAACATCGGCCGCCCGCAGGTCGCGTACCGGGAGACCGTGCGCAAGCGCACCGAGGGCGTCGAGGGCCGCTTCGTGCGGCAGACCGGTGGCCGCGGCCAGTACGGCCACGCCGTCATCAACCTCGAGTTCAACGAGGAGGGCGGCTTCGCCTTCGTGGACAAGATCGTGGGCGGCGTCATCCCGCGCGAGTACATCGGCAGCGTCGGCAAAGGCATCGAGGAGGCTATGGGCAGCGGCCCCGTTGCCGGTTATCCGGTGGTGGACGCCAAGGTGGAGCTGGTAGACGGCTCCTTCCATGAGGTGGACTCCAACGAGCAGGCCTTCCACATCGCTGGCTCGATGGCTACCCGGGAGGCTCTCAAGCGAGCCAACCCGGTGCTGCTGGAGCCGGTGATGGACGTGGAGGTCGTCGCGCCCGAGGACTTCATGGGCGACGTGATGGGCGACCTGTCGGGTCGTCGCGGCCAGATCCAGGGCACCGACACCCGGGGCAACAGCCAGGTCATCAACGCCAAGGTGCCGCTGTCCGAGATGTTCGGCTACGCGACCACCGTGCGCTCCAAGACCCAGGGTAGGGCCACGTTCAGCATGCAGTTCGCGAGCTACGAGGAGGTGCCCAAGAGCATCGCCGCGGAGATCGCCAAGGAGTAGCAGGCGGGTATTTCGGCGGCGTGGGGCGGAAGCTCCGCGCCGCCGCTAAAGAGTCTTAGAAGTTAGAGAGTGAGATAGGAGAGCGAGATGAGTAGAGGCAAGTTTGAGAGGAACAAGCCGCACCTAAACGTGGGCACGATAGGCCACGTGGACCACGGCAAGACAACGCTGACGGCTGCTATTACGAAGGTACTCTCGGAGAAGTACCCCAACGACCCGGCGAACCGCTCGGTGGCCTTTGATCAGATAGACAACGCCCCCGAGGAGAAGCAGCGCGGCATCACCATCGCCACTTCTCACCAGGAGTACGCCACGGACGCCCGCCACTACGCCCACGTGGACTGCCCGGGTCACGCCGACTACGTCAAAAACATGATCACGGGCGCGGCGCAGATGGACGGGGCGATCCTGGTAGTATCGGCAGCCGACGGCCCGATGCCCCAGACCCGCGAGCACATCCTGCTCGCAAGGCAGGTAGGAGTACCGTCTATCGTGGTGTTCCTCAACAAGGCAGACATGGTAGACGACCCCGAGCTACTGGAGCTCGTAGAGCTAGAGGTCAGGGAGCTACTAACGGAGTACGACTTCCCCGGGGACGACATCCCGATAGTAGTGGGCTCCGCCCTCAGCTCCCTGGACGGAGACACCGGAGAGTACGGGGAGCCGGCCATAACGCAGCTGGCAGAGGCCATGGACTCCTACATCCCCGAGCCCGAGCGCGGTGTGGACCGTCCGTTCCTCTTGCCGGTAGAGGACGTCTTTACCATCCAGGGCCGCGGGACGGTGGCCACTGGAAGAGTAGAGCAGGGCACGGTAAAGCTAAACGATCAGGTAGAGATCGTCGGGATAAACAACACCAACAAGACGGTCGTTACCGGTGTGGAGATGTTCAACAAGTCCATGGACAGCGCAGAGGCCGGAGACAACATCGGTGCTCTACTAAGAGGCGTTAGAAGGGACGACATAGAGCGCGGGCAGGTACTGGCAAAGCCCGGCTCGATAACGCCGCACACGAAGTTCAAGGCCGAGGTTTACGTCTTGTCTAAAGAAGAGGGCGGACGTCATACGCCGTTCTTTTCTAACTACAGGCCGCAGTTCTACTTCAGGACTACTGATGTTACGGGTGAGATCACCCTCGAAGAAGGTGTGGAGATGGTGATGCCCGGAGACAACACGGTGATGAACGTGGAGCTCATCTCTCCGATAGCGATGGACGAGGGGCTAAACTTCGCCATCCGCGAGGGTGGCAGGACCGTGGGTGCCGGCGTCGTTACCGAAATAGTAGAGTAATGGCCGTATCCAAGATCAGGATCAGGCTAAAGGCCTATGACCACGAGGTCATAGACACCACGGCCAAGTCCATAGTGGAGACGGCGGAGCGGACCGGGGCCTTCGTGTTCGGCCCCGTGCCGCTGCCGACCAAGCGCAGCGTGTACACGGTTATCCGGGGTCCGTTCAAGGACAAGGACTCGCGCGAGGCCTTCAAGCTGCACACGCACAAGCGCCTGATAGACATCCAGCAGCCCACGCCGCGCACGGTCGATTCCCTGCAGAGGCTCGACCTGCCGTCCGGCGTGAGCATCGAGATAAGGGCAACCTAGAGTCATGGCTACGACGATATTCGGAAAAAAGAAGCACATGACCCAGGCCTTCCGCGACGACGGCCGCTTCGTGAGCGTAACGGTCATCGAGGCCGAGCCGAACGTCATCACCGCGGTCAAGACCGAGCAGACCGACGGCTACGAGGCCGTGCAGGTCGGCTTCGGGCAGCACAGGACCGACAAGGTGAACAAGCCCCACGCCGGGACCTTCGCGAAGGTGGGCGTCCCGCCGAGGCGGAACCTGCGGGAGATCCGGGGCGGCACCGGCGAGGCCGGGGAGAGCATCAGCGTGGGCGTCTTTGAGGAGGGCGACAAGGTACACGTTACCTCCACCTCTAAGGGCAAGGGCTTCCAGGGCACCATCAAGCGCCACAACTTCTCCCGGGGCCCGATGACCCACGGCTCGCACAACATCCGCGAGACCGGCTCGGTCGGCGCTTCGGCGGACCCGGCCAGGATCTTCAAGGGCAAGAAGATGCCCGGCCAGATGGGCAACAACGACATGACCGTGCGGAACTTGGAGGTCGTGGCCGTTGACCCAGAGAAGAACGAGATCTGGGTCAAGGGCGGCGTGCCCGGCGGCAAGAACACCATCGTAGAGCTGAGAAAGGCGGGTGAGTAGAGTGGCCGAAGCTAAAGTTTATGACGCCCAGAGCGGCGAGAGCTCGACGCTCTCGCTCTCCGGGCCGCAGTTCGAGTCCGAGCCCCGGAATCACGTAATACACCGCGCCGTGGTAACGGAGCTCGACGCCCGCAGGCGCTACACCGCCTCGACCAAGGGCCGGGTGGACGTGACGGGCTCCGGCGCGAAGCTGTACCGGCAGAAGGGTACGGGCCGCGCCCGCGCCGGGGACATCAAGCCCCCGAACCGCGTCGGCGGCGGCACCTGGGGCGGACCGAGCCCCAAGCCCGACCGCTACGGAAAGCGGATCAACCGCAAGGAGGCCCGCGCGGCCTTCTTCGAGGCGCTTTCGGACAAGGCGGGTAACGGGAACATCCACCTCGTGGATTCCCTGTCTTTCGACGCGCCCTCCACCAAGCGGGCGAAGGAGATCCTCTCCGGCATGGGCGTCGAGGGTCGGACGCTCCTGGTCGTTACCGACTCGGACCAGAATGCCGAGCTGTCGTTCAGGAACCTGCCTGAGGTAGAGCTGGTCTACAGCGGCGACTATGGAGTGTACGAGGTCATGCGCGCCACCAACGTCGTGTTCTCGCGAGAGGCTTACGACCGGGTGGCCGCGATAGGCCAGAGGAGGGCTGAGTAATGGACTCTCATCAGGTCATCATGGAGCCGGTCATCTCGGAGAAGAGCTACAACCTCGTCGAGATGGAGGGGCAGTACACCTTCCGCGTGGATCGGCGGGCGAACAAGTTCCAGATCAAGCAGGCCATAGAGGACGCGTTCGACGTGGACGTGGTGCGGGTCAACACGATGAACATCAAGCGCAAGCCGAAGCGTCAGGGGCTTACCGTCGGCGCTACGGCGCAGTGGAAAAAGGCCGTCGTAACCCTCGCGGAGGGCGACAGCATAGAGCTTTTCGAGGGGGTGTAGTAGATGCCGGCGAGACCATATAACCCGGTAACGGCGGGCCGCAGATTCTCCTCGGTACTCACCCGGGAGTCCGTGACCCGCGAGGACCCGCAGAAGCAGCTTCTCAGGAAGCTGACCAAGAACGGCGGGCGCAACAACCACGGCCGCATCACGTCGCGGCACACCGGCGGCGGGCACAAGCGCCGCTACCGGCTCATAGACTTCAAGCGCCGCAAGGACGGCGTGCCGGCGACGGTCGCGGCCATAGAGTACGATCCGAACCGCTCGGCCAACATTGCCTTGCTGCACTATCACGACGGCGAGAAGCGCTACATCCTGGCGCCGCGGAACCTCTCGGTCGGCGCGATAGTGATGAACGGTCCGGAGGCCGAGATAGACGTGGGTAACGCGTTGCCTTTGAACCGGATTCCGGTTGGTACCGTGATCCACAATGTCGAGCTAGAGGCCGGGCGCGGCGGGCAGGTCGCCCGCAGCGCCGGGAACAGCGCCCAGCTCGTGGCCCGTGAGGGCTCGCTGGTGACGCTCAGGATGCCCTCGGGCGAGCGCCGCCGCGTCAGGGGCGAGTGCCGGGCGACCGTGGGCGTGGTCGGCAATCAGTCGCACCAGAACATCCGGTGGGGCAAGGCCGGTCGGAGGCGCTACAAGGGCAAGCGGCCGCACATGCGCGGCACCGTTATGAACCCGGTGGATCATCCGCACGGCGGCGGCGAGGGCAAGTCCACGCCGGGTCGCCCGCCGGTGACGCCTTGGGGTCAGATCACCCAGGGACAGCCAACCCGAAAGAAGCACAAGAAGTCGGACGCGATGATCGTGCGCCGGCGCAAGAAGGGAAGGAGGCGCTAGATGGCACGGTCCTCCAAAAAGGATCCGGTCGTAGAGGAGCGTCTTATGCAGCGCATCCTCAACATGAACGAGAACAACGAGCGCAAGATGCTCAAGACGTGGAGCCGGCGCTCCACGATCTACCCCGAGTTCATAGGTCACACCATCGCCGTACACGACGGGCGTAAGCACGTGCCCGTGTTCGTCTCGGAGAGTATGGTCGGCCACAAGCTCGGCGAGTTCGCCCCGACCCGGACCTTTCGCACCCACAAGCGGGACGACCGGACCGCGAGGCGCCGCTAATGAAGGCGACCGCAAAGTACGTGCGCATAGCGCCCCGCAAGGCGCGGCTCGTCGCGGATGAGATCCGGGGCAAGGGCTATCAGGACGCCGAGAACACGCTGCAGTTCATGAACAAGCGCGCCGCCGGCATCGTCGGCGACGTGCTCCAGAGCGCGGGCGCCAACGCCGAGCACAACGACGACGTGGACCCCGACGAGCTGGTCGTGAGCGAGATTCGGGTTGACGAAGGCCCGACCATAAAGCGTTACCGGGCCCGCGCCATGGGCCGGGCAACCATGATCCGCAAGCGCACCAGCCACATCTTCGTGAGGCTGGGAGACCGCGCGGGTGTGCCGGTCGGCGCGGTAGACACGCCCGGAGACGAGGAAGAGGAGTAGCATGGGCCAGAAGATACACCCGGAAGGCTTCCGCCTCGGGGTCACCCGTAAGGGTGAGACCGTGGACTTCAAGAGCAGCTGGTACTCCGAGCGTGAGTTCGCCGAGCTCTTGGGCGAGGACCTCAAGATCCGGGACCACATCAAGAAGAAGCTCACCCGCGCCGGCATAGCGGACGTGAAGATCCGCAAGGCCGCCGAGCAGGGCGAGGTCGCGGTGGACATCCACACGGCGCGTCCGGGGATCGTGATCGGCAAGGGCGGCGCCGAGGTGGACAACCTGCGCGCCCAGCTAGAGAAGCTCACCAAGAAGAAGGTGCAGATCAACGTCCGCGAGGTCAATCGTCCCGAGCTGAACTCCGCGCTCGTGGCCGAGTCCATCGCCGAGCAGCTAGAGGGCCGGGCCGCGTTCCGGCGGACGATGAAGCGGGCCTTGACCAGCGCGATGCGTAGCGGAGCCGAGGGCATCCGCATCCAGTGCTCCGGGCGTCTGGGCGGCATTGAGATGAGCCGGACGGAGACGATCTCCGAGGGCCGGGTTCCGCTTCACACGCTGGACGCGGACATAGATTACGGCTTTCGCGAGGCGAAGACGCAGATGGGTCAGATCGGGGTCAAGGTCTGGATGAACCACGGCGTCCACTCCGAGGCCGATTTGGAAGGAAGGCACTAGAGCGATGCTGGTACCGAGAAAGCTCAACTACCGCAAGCCCCACCGGGGCCGGATGCGGGGCCAGGCAAAGGGCGGCACCGAGATCTCGTTCGGTGATTACGGGCTGCAGGCGTTGGAGCCGGCCTGGATCACGAACCGTCAGATAGAGGCCGGTCGTATCGCCATGACCAGGAAGATCAAGCGTGGCGGCAAGGTGTGGATCACCATCTTCCCGCACAAGCCGGTGACCAAGAAGCCCGCCGAGACCCGGATGGGCTCCGGTAAGGGTAGCCCCGAGAACTACGTGGCCGTGGTGAAGCCGGGCCGGATAATGTTCGAGATGAGCGGCGTGAGCGAGGAGCTCGCCCGCGAGGCGATGATGCTCGCCGCCCAGAAGCTACCCATAAAGACCCGTTTCCTCGTGCGCGGGGGTGGTCAGTAATGAACACCGCCGAGATCCGGGACCTCGAGGTCGAGGAGCTGGAGCGTCGTGTCGCCGACACGCGCCGGGAGCTCTTCAACCTCAGGTTCCAGAACGCCACGGGGCAGCTCGAGAACACGGGTCAGCTCAGGGAGGTCCGGCGCAACATCGCCCGGCTCCTTACCGTTCTGAACCAGAAAAAGCAGGAGAGCTAGTTAGATGACAGAGAGTGCAGAAGGGTTGGAGAACCAGGGCATGGAGCCGGGCGAGCGGAACCCGGTCGCCGCCCAGGGCGTAACCCGGCCCCAGGGAGAGGTAGACGGGCGCGGCGCCCGCAAGGAGCGTATCGGGATGGTCGTCTCGGACAAGCCGAACAAGACCATCACCGTCTCGGTGGAGAGCCTTATCCGGCATCCCCGCTACAAGAAGCGCGTGCGGCGCTCCAAGCACTTCATGGTCCACGACGAGGAGAACACGGCCAGCAGAGGCGACGTCGTGCGCATCATGGAGACGAGGCCGCTGTCGGCTCGCAAGCGGTGGCGCCTGACCGAAGTCGTCACGAGGGCGGAGTAGAGCCGTGATCCAGAACGAGACAAGACTAAGGGTCGCGGACAACTCCGGGGCGCGCGAGATCCTGACGATCAGGGTGCTCGGCGGCAGCCAGCGGAGAACCGCCAGCGTGGGAGATACCGTCGTGGCGACGGTCAAGGAGGCTACACCGGGCGGCGCGGTCCGCAAGGGCGAGATCGTGAAGGCCGTTATCGTGCGGGCCCACAAGGAGACCCGCCGCAGAGACGGCTCGTACATAAGATTTGGCGAGAACGCGGGCGTGATTATCAACCCCGACGGCGCGCCGCGGGGGACCAGGATCTTCGGTCCCGTAGCCCGTGAGCTGCGCGAGAAGGGCTACACCAGGATCATCTCGCTCGCGCCGGAGGTGCTTTAGATGGGTGTCAGGATAAAGCGCGGAGATACCGTAAAAGTTATATCCGGGCCCGAGAGCGGCAAGACCGGCGAGGTCGAGCGCGTCATCCCCAAGAGCGGTCGGGTCGTGATCGGAGGCGTGAACATCCGAACCCGCCACGCCCAGCCCACCCAGAACAACCAGCAGGGGCTGTACACCTTCGAGGCCCCGGTGCACGCCTCGAACGTGATGGTCGTGGGCCCGGACGGCGAGCCCACGCGGGTCGGCTTCCGGGTGAACGAGAGCGGACAGAAGGTCCGGGTGGCGAAGCGATCCGGGAAGGACATGGACTAGATGGCCAGGCTAAGAGAACAGTACGACGAGCAGATAGCGCCGGCGCTGCGGGAGAACTTCCAGTACGGCAACGTGATGCAGACGCCGAAGATCGAGAAGGTCGTCGTGAACATGGGCGTCGGCGAGGCGGTTCAGAACAGCCGTGCGCTGGACGGCGCGATAAACGACCTCACGATCATCACGGGCCAGAAGCCCCAGGTGAGGCGGGCGCGCAAGTCCGTCGCGGGGTTCAAGATCCGCGAGGGCATGCCCGTGGGCGTCCGTGCGACGCTGCGCGGCGAGCGGATGTGGGAGTTCCTGGATCGTTTGATCTCGGTCGCCCTGCCCCGCGTGCGGGACTTCCGGGGGATAACCGACCGCTCTTTCGACGGCGGCGGTAACTTTGCGATGGGTCTCAAAGAGCAGCTCATCTTCCCGGAGATCTCCTACGATTCCATAGACGCCGTGCGCGGCATGGACGTGGCTATAGTGACCAGCGCGCAGACGGACGAAGAAGGCCGGGAGCTACTACGGCAGCTCGGGATGCCGTTCCGTCAGCAGGGCGACCAGGGTTAGGAGACTAATATATGCCGAGAAAAGCACTACTAGAGAAGCAGCGTAAGCCAAAGAAGTTCAGCGTCCGGGAGTACAACCGGTGCCAGCGGTGCGGCCGGGCACACGGCTACTACCGCAAGTTCGGGGTGTGCAGGATCTGCCTCAGGGACCTGGCGCACGAGGGCAAGATCCCCGGGGTAACGAAAGCGAGTTGGTAGGCGACCATGACATCTGTTAACGATCCCATAGCGGATTTTCTGACCCGCATCCGCAACGCGGGGCTCGCCAAGCACGACACGGTGAGCATCCCGCACTCCAAGCTCAAGGTGGAGCTGGCCCGAATCCTCAAGGAAGAGGGCTACATAGTGGACTTCGAGGAGCGGGGGAGTAGAGGCCCCGAGCGCGAGATACTCATCACGCTCAAGTACACCGCCGACGGCCAGCGCGCCATCTCGGGCCTGCGGCGCATGAGCCGCCCCGGCCGCCGGGTGTACCGCAAGCAGGGTACGATCCCGCGCGTGCTGGACGGCCTCGGCGTGGCGATACTCTCGACCTCGCACGGTGTACAGACCGACCACTCGGCCCGGCGTATGGGCGTCGGCGGCGAAGTGCTCTGCTTCGTCTACTAGGTATAGAGGAGAGGAGGTAAGAGCATGTCGAGAATAGGCGTGGCGCCGATAGAGGTGCCGGGCGGCGTCCAGGTGGATATAGGCCGCGACGAGATAAAGGTCTCCGGCTCCCGGGGCGAGCTTACCGTCCCCGTGGGCGGTGGAGTATCCGTGAAGGAGGAGGACGGTACACTCTCCGTGGAGCGCGAGAGCGAGGAGCCGGAGCACAGGGCCATGCACGGCCTTACCCGGTCGCTACTCCAGAACGCCGTGACCGGCGTGAGCGACGGCTTCACCCGGACGCTCGTGATAGCGGGTGTCGGCTACCGGGCGCAGCTCTCGGGTCAGGACCTCACGCTACAGGTCGGCTTCTCGCACCCGGTCAGTATCACCCCGCGCGAGGGCATTCAGTTCGAGGTGCCGCAGCCGACGACGGTGATCGTGCGCGGCATAGACAAGCAGCGGGTCGGCCAGACCGCGGCGGAGATCCGCGGCGTGCGGCCGCCGGAGCCCTACAAGGGCAAGGGTATCCGCTACGACGACGAGCAGATCCGGCGCAAGGTCGGCAAGGCCGGTTAGGTCGGTCAGGTTAGTTAGGCTGCTCACGGAAGCTAGGAGTCAGAGATGGCAGTAGCACAGTCAAAGTCAAAGAGTGCTCTGAAGAGCAAGCGCCGGGCGCGGATACGGTCCAAGATCTTCGGCACGCGCGAGCGGCCCAGGCTCTCGGTGTTCCGCTCGAACCAGGGCATCTACGCGCAGCTCATAGATGACATCGAGGGCCATACCCTGGTCGCGGCCGACTCACGCCACGTCGAGCCCGGGGAGAACCGGGTCGAGACCTCCCGCAAGGTCGGGGAGCTCGTGGCGGAGAAGGCCCTGCAGGAGGACATCGAGGCCGTGGTCTTCGACCGTGGCGGCAACACCTATCACGGACGGGTCGCCGCCCTCGCAGACGGTGCCCGTTCCGGCGGCCTCAAGCTCTAGTTCACGGTTATTTCGGTTAGGAGAAGGTATTGGGTAGACAGAGACAGGGCAGCGCTGGCGGGCGCGGCGGCCGGGGACGGGAGGACTCCGATCTGCAGGATCGGGTCGTCGAGATCCGGCGCGTTGCCAAGGTAGTCAAGGGTGGCCGGCGCTTCAACTTTTCCGCGCTGGTCGTGGTCGGCGACGGCAAGGGCCGCGTCGGCGTCGGGCTCGGCAAGGCGACCACGGTTCCGGCCGCTATAGGCAAGGGGCAGGACCGGGCCAAGGCCGAGATGTTCCAGGTGCCGATGCGGAACACCACGATTCCGCACCACATCCTCGGCAAGTTCGAGAGCTCGGAGGTGCTTCTGAAGCCGGCCTCCGAGGGTACCGGCGTTATCGCGGGCGGCGGCGTGCGCGCCGTACTGGAGCTTGCGGGCATCCGGGACGTTCTGACCAAGTCGCTGGGCTCCAACAACCCGATGAACGTGGTCAAGGCCACCGAGCAGGGTCTGAGGGAGCTCAGGAGCAAGGCCGCCATCGAGGAGACCCGGGGGGTGAAGATCACGTCATGAGCCCGCTGAAGGTAACGCAGGTAAGGAGCACCATAGACTCTGTCGGGAGTCACAAGCGTACGGTGCGGGCTCTGGGTCTGAAGCGGATCCGCGACTCGCGGGTCCACGAGGACACGCCCCAGATGCGGGGCATGATCCACAAGGTGCGCCATCTCGTGCGCGTCGAGGAAGTACAGGAGGTGGATAGCAAGTGAGGCTGGACGATCTTACACCGGCCCCGGGGTCCACGACGAGCCGCAAGCGGCTCGGCCGCGGCAAGGGCTCGGGACATGGCAAGAACGCCGGACGTGGCCACAAGGGCGCGGGTTCCCGCTCCGGGGCCACCAAGAACTCCGCGTTCGAGGGTGGCCAGATGCCGCTGCAGCGCCGGTTGCCGCGCCTGCGGGGCGAGGCCCGCGGCCAGCACACCCCGGCCAAGCCGAAGGTCTACAACCCGGTAAACGTCGGGGAGCTCGCGGAAGTATCCGGTGATACTATAGGTATCGAGGAGCTAAAGGCCGCCGGTCTCGTCGGTAAGCGTGACGAGCGGGTGAAGATACTCGGCGACGGCGAGGTAGGCAAGGCCGTGGCGGTACGAGTCCACGCGGTCAGCGGCACGGCCCGGGAGAAGATCGAGTCCGCCGGAGGCAGCGTCGAGATACTGGAGCAGTAGCTTACTATGCTAGGAGCGTTGGCGAACGCCTGGCGGGTCCCGGACCTGCGGCAGAAGCTCTTGTTTACGGCGATGATGATCGCCCTGTACCGGCTCGGGGCCTTCGTACCGCTGCCGGGCGTCTCCGAGCAGGCCCGCGAGAGCGGCCTGCAGAACACCAATGCCGTGACGGGCCTATTCTCCGCGTTTACCGGCGGGGCTTTCAACAGCCTCTCGGTCTTCGCGCTCGGGATTATGCCGTACATCACGGCGGCCATCGTCATGCAGCTAATGACGGTCGCCATCCCGAAGCTGCAGGAGCTCTCCCGCGAGGGCGAGACCGGGCAGCAGAAGATCACGCAGTACACCCGCTACTTTACGCTGGCGCTCGCGTTTATCCAGTCCATCGCGATGACCCTGTATCTCAGTTCAGGGGCGGGCGGCGTGGCCGCGCTGGCCGGGGCCGGGCCGGTAGACTACTTCCTGGTTATCGTCACCCTGACCACCGGTGTGATGCTGACGATGTGGCTCGGCGAGCTCATAAGCCAGCACGGGCTCGGGAACGGCATCTCGCTCATTATCACGGCGGCGATTATCTCCCAGGCTCCGAGGGCGATACAGAGCCTCATCGAGGGTGGCAACGTAACCGTGATCATAATACTCGGCATCCTGCTGCTGCTGGTAGTCACGGCGATAGTGTTCGTAAACGAGGGTCAGCGGCGGATCCCGATCACCTACGCAAAGAAGCAGGTCGGGCGCCGCATGAGCCAGGGCGGCACTACTTACCTGCCGATGAAGGTGAACATGGCGGGCGTCATCCCGATCATCTTCGCCTCCTCGCTGATGCTGTTCCCGGTGATACTCGGACAGATGGCGGGCGGCGGTACGGACTCGTTGTTGGGCCGGGTAGCCGCGTTCTTCGAGCCGGGTAGCATACCGTATCTGATCCCGTTCGCCGCGCTTATCATAATGTTCACCTACTTCTACACGGCGGTGCAGTTCAACCCCGTGGAGCACGCCGACAACCTGAAGAAGCAGGGCGGCTATATACCGGGCATACGTCCCGGCGAGCCGACCGCGTTGTACCTGAACGGGGTGCTGACGAGGCTCACGCTGTTCGGGGCGATCTTCCTCGCCGCCGTGGCGACCCTGCCGTACGCGATCACCGGCACGCTAAATCTGCCTCCGGGGCTGTTTATCGGGGGTACGTCTATTCTGATCGTGGTCGGCGTGTCGCTAGACTTCCTGCGGCAGCTAGAGAGTCAGCTAATGATGCGCAACTACGAAGGGTTCCTGAAGAAGAGATGAGGGGTGGATGAGAGTAATACTTCTTGGCCCCCAGGGGGCGGGGAAAGGTACGCAGGCACAACAGCTCGCCGAACAGACCGGCGCGAAGCACGTCTCCACCGGAGACCTGGTGCGGGCCGAGATCAAAGAGGGCACCGAGCTCGGGCGCAAGATCCAGGAGTACAACGACCGCGGCGAGCTGGTGCCGGATGAGATCATCGTCGAGATGGCCCGGCCGCACCTCGAAGGCGACGGCTGGCTCCTGGACGGCTTTCCGCGTAACGAGGCCCAGGCGCGCACCCTCGACGAGGGCCTCTCGGAAATGGGCCAGAGGCTGGACGGCGTGGTGGCGCTGGAGGCCCCGGATGACGAGCTGGTAGAGCGGCTCTCGGGGCGGCGCACGAGCCAGTCCACGGGCCGGATATACCACGTCGAGCACGACCCGCCGCCGGAGAACGGTCCCGACGAGGGGCCGTTCATCCAGCGCGAGGACGACGCCGAGGAGGCGATCCGTAACCGGCTCGACATTTATCACGAGCAGACCGAGCCCCTCAAGGAATACTATGACGAGCAGGGCCTGCTCGTCACGGTGGACGCCACCCGGAGCATCCCCGAGGTCACGGAGGAAGTGTTGCGGGCGCTGGGCCACGCCGCCGGCGCCGGGGATCAAAAGGGAGAGTCTTGATCGTCCGCAAGAGCAAGGGCGAGATAGAGACGATGCGCGAGAGTGGCAAGATCACGGCCGGCTGCCTCGCCGCGCTCACGGCGGCCGTCAGGCCCGGCGTAACCACCGCCGAGCTGGACGAGCTCGCTGACTCTTACATCCGCGAGCGCGAGGGCAAGCCGGAGTTCAAGGGCTATCAGGGCTTCCCTCGCTCCATCTGCGCCTCGCCGAACGCCATGATCGTGCACGGCATTCCGGGCTCATACACCCTGGACGAGGGCGACATAATCTCGCTCGACGTCGGCACCCGCTTCGAGGGCTTCGTCTCCGACAGCGCCACCACCGTGCGCGTCGGCGCGGTGTCCGAGGAGGTGGACCGTCTGCTCCAGACCACCCAGGAGTGTCTCACGGCGGCTACGGAGCAGATGCGCCCCGGTAACAAGCTCGGGGACGTCGGGTACGCGATACAGTCGCTCGCCGAGGGGCGCGGGTACGGCGTGATCCGGGACCTCGTCTCCCACGGCGTCGGAAGGCAGATGCACGAGGAGCCCCAGATCCCGAACTACGGCAAGCCTGGCAGCGGCACTCGTCTCCTACCAGGCATGACCTTCGCCATAGAGCCCATGGTCTCGCTGGGTAGCTACGAGATCGTGCTCGACGAGGAGGACGGCTGGTCCATCTACACCGCCGACGGGTCCATGGCCGCCCACTACGAGCACACCATTGCCGTGACCGAAGACGGCCCCGTGGTGCTAACCGCCCCGGCAGAAGGATAGCTTGGGGGCCGGAAGTTCCAGGAGAGTTGGGAAGAGCGTCGGCCGCGTGGTAAGATATGCGACTGCGCGTTTGACTGCGTTTGACTCCAACTGCATTCGAAAAGATCTGTCAGGCCTGTATACATAGCGGGCTCTGGCGCGGAGAGAAGAGGAGGTCCGGAGGAGGTCCTTGGCTAAAGAAGATGTCATAGAGGTAGAGGGTACGATCACGGAGGCCCTGCCCAACACGCAGTTCAGGGTGGAGCTCGAGAACGGGCACAACGTGCTGGCCCACATCTCGGGCAAGATGCGGATGAACTACATTCGGATACTCCCCGGAGACAGGGTCAAGGTCGAGCTAAGCCCCTATGATCTCAGCCGGGGGCGCATCACCTACCGGTTCAGGAATTAGAGACAGAGATTAGAAAGTTACAGGAGAGCGGAGGTAAGCGTTGAAGGTGAGGGCGAGCGTAAAACCAATCTGTGAGCGGTGCAAGGTGATCCGGCGCCGCGGCACGGTGCGGGTCATCTGTTCGAATCCCAGGCACAAGCAGAGGCAGGGCTAGTTATGGCGCGAATAGCCGGGATAGACCTCCCGAGGGAGAAGCGGGTCGAGATCGGGCTGACCTATATATATGGCATCGGCCACTCGACGGCACGCAGGATCGTGCAGGAGACCGGCGTGGACCGGAACACGAAGGTCCGGGACCTGGCCGAGGGCGAGGTCGGCTCCATCAGGAGCTACATAGACCAGAATCTAGAGGTCGAGGGCGACCTGCGCCGCGAGCAGCAGCAGAACATCCGGCGGCTGGTCGACATCGGCTGCTACCGGGGTATCCGGCATCGCCGGAGCCTGCCGGTCCGCGGGCAGCGGACAAAGACCAACGCCCGCCAGCGCAAGGGTCCGAAGCCGTCCATAGGCGGGAGGAAGAAGAGGTAGATGGGTAGACAGCGCACCAGAGGAGCCAGCCGGACGCGGCGCAAAGCCCGCAAGAATATCTCGACCGGCGTGGTCCACATAAAGAGCTCGTTCAACAACACCATCGTGAGCGTCTCCGACCAGGAGGGCAACGCCATAGCCTGGGAGTCTGCGGGTGCTCTGGGCTTCAAGGGCAGCCGCAAATCCACGCCCTACGCCGCCCAGATGACGGCAGAGAGCGTGGCGAACAAGGCGATGGATCAGGGCGTGAAGCGGGTGGACATCGAGGTCAAGGGCCACGGCTCGGGCCGCGACATGGCCGCCCGGACCTTCCAGGCCATGGGCATCGAGGTGCTCGGCATAAAGGACGTAACCGGCCAGCCGCACAACGGCTGCCGCGCCTCCAAGCGTCGTCGGGGCTAGCCAGGAGCAGAGTCGGCCCCGGCGCGCTACGCGCGTCCAGCCATACGCACACACGCAGAAAACCGTTAGAGAGCGTAAGGAGCAGCAGTGTCACGTTATCTAGGACCTAGAGGAAGGCGGGACCGCCGCGCCGGGGTGCAACTCTCCGCCATGCGGAAGAACCCGCTGGAGAGGAAGCCCTACCCGCCGGGTGAGCATGGCCGGGGCAGGATGCGCCAGACGGAGTACGGCGTCCGCCTCCTGGAGAAGCAGAAGGCCCGCTGGTACTACGGGGTATCGGAGAAGCAGTTCCACCGGACCTACGTGAAGGCGACCAGGATGCAGGGCGTCACCGGCGAGAGCCTGTTGCAGCTAATGGAGCTCCGGGTGGATAACGTGGTGTACCGGATGGGGTTCGCCTCCAGCCGGCCCCAGGCCCGGCAGCTCGTCGGCCACGGCCACTTCCAGATAAACGGTCACAAGCACGACATACCGTCCGCGGCCCTCAAGCCCGACGACGTGCTGACTGTGCGCGAGAAGAGCCGTAATCTCGCCCCGATACAGAACGCCGTCGAGGAGGTAGTCGCGGTGCCGCCGTGGTTGGAGGCCGACCACGACAACTTTACCGGGCGCGTGCTGCACGTCCCGGCCCGCGACGAGATAGACACTCCCGTCGAGGAGCAGCTCATCATCGAGTTCTACAGCCGCTAGGCTCGAAGAGCTCCGGTCGGACCAGATGGTTTGGCCGATGATCCGGGCGCTACAGAGGTGCAGGGGCCTGGAGGCATTCAAAACACGGCAGAGGGTAGAGAAAGAGTATGTTGGATATAGCGCCACCCCGTTTCAGGGTGGAAGAGGAAGAACAGAACAGGGCGGTCTTCGTCGCCGAGCCGCTCCCGAGGGGGCTGGGCCACACGCTGGGCAACTCCCTGCGGCGGGCGATGCTCTCGGGGCTTACCGGCTCCGCCGTCACCAAGGTGCGTATAGAGGGTGTCTCCCACGAGTTCTCGACGCTCGAAGGCGTCAAGGAGGACGTTGTGGACCTCATCCTCAACGTCAAGGAGCTGAAGTTCAAGCTCGAACGGGACGAGCCGATAGAGCTCGAGATCTCCAGGAGCGGGCCGGCCCAGGTTACCGCCGAGGACATAGAGCTCAAGGCCGACGTGGAGACCGTGAACCCCGACCAGTACGTCGCCAGCGTCTCGGAAGGCGGTACTCTCGAGATGCGCCTGACGGTCGAGCGGGGCCAGGGCTACGTGCGCGCCGAGCAGAACAAGTCCGACGCCGATCCCATAGGTGTGATCGCGGTAGACTCCTTGTTCTCGCCGGTCCAGAGGGTCAACTACACCGTCTCCGAGACCCGCGCCGGCTCCCGGACGGATCTCGACTCGCTCTCGATAGAGGTGTTTACCGACGGCCGCGTCGCGCCCCAGGACGCCCTACAAGAGGCCGCCAAGCAGCTTACCGAGGTTCTCGGGCTATTTACCGACGATCAGGGGGTGCAGCAGAGCGGGCAGCCCCAGGGCGGGCGCACCGGGCGTCCGGTCATAAACGACGAGCGTCCCGTGGAGGATCTGGAGCTCACCGTGCGCTCCTACAACTGTCTCAAGCGCGAGGGCGTGGACACCATCGGGCAGCTCGCGACGATGACCGAGGAAGAGCTCATGAACATCCGGAACCTCGGCATGAAGAGCGTGGACGAGATCCGCTCGAAGCTCACCGAGTACGGGTATTCCATGGAGAGTGAGGGGCTGTGAGACACGCTAAGAAGGGACGCAGGCTGGGCAAGGACTCCCAGCACCGGCGGCTGATGCTAGGCACGATGGCCGGTCAGGTCATAAGCCACGGCCGCATCAAGACCACCCCGACCCGGGCCAAGGAGGTCCGGGGCGTGGTGGACCGGCTGGTAACCATAGCCAAGCGCGACGACATCGCCTCGCGCCGGCGGGCGGCTGTAGTGGTCAAGGACAAGCAGATCGTGCGCCAGCTATTCGAGGACGTTGCGCCGGATCTGGACGACCGCAACTCCGGCTACACCCGCATCCTCAAGCTCGGCCCGCGCAAGGGCGACGGGGCGGAGCAGGTGTACCTGGAGCTGGTCAACTACGATCCGTCCCAGAGCTAGCGGCGGGCTAGCTGTAAGCCGGCGGTAAGAAGAGGTAAACGTAGCCGGCGGGAGGAAAAGTCCCGGGCTGTACGAACGGGGGGTCCGCCATTGCGGGTCCCCCATTTTGCGCTGCGAGGGGCTCCGCTTCCGCTATCCGGGTGCTGAGTCTGACGCCCTGGTTGATGTGGGATTCGGGATCCACCCCGGAGAGTACGTCGGCGTCGTCGGGGCCAACGGGGGCGGGAAGTCCACCCTGGTGCGGCTGCTGAACGGGCTGCTGATCCCGGGCTCCGGCCGGGTCGAGGTGGCCGGGTACGATCCCGCATCGCGGCCCGCCGATGTACGCCGCGTGCTGGGAATACTGTTCCAGAACCCCGACAACGGGCTCGTGGCGCCTTTCGTCGAGGACGACGTCGCGTTCGGACTGGAGAACCTCGGCGTCGAACGCTCCCGAATGCGGCAGAGGGTGGGCGAGGCCATAGCCGGGGTCGGCCTCTCGGGCTACGAGCGCCGGGAGGTCTCCACGCTCTCCGGCGGGGAGAAGCAGCGCGTCGCACTCGCCGGGCTACTGGCCGTGGAGCCCGAGATACTGGTACTCGACGAGCCGACCTCGATGCTCGACGCGGCCGGCAGGCGTGAGGTGCTGGAGCGGGTCCGCTCCCTGCGCGGGGGGCGGACCGTGTTGCACGTCACCCACCACCTCGACGAGCTACTGTACGCGGACCGGGTGCTCGTGCTCGGCGGCGGGCGCATCGTCGCCGAGACCAACCCCGCCGCGCTGGTCTCCGATCCCGAGCTGATGGCCGAGAACCGGCTCGTCGCGCCGCCAGTGCAGCGCCTGGCCGCCGCCCTTGGTCTGGAGGCGGGGGATTTCCGGGAGGCGGAGGACCTCGCAGAGGCCGTGCTGGAGCGTCTGGAGAGTACGGGGAGCGTGGGCCGGGCGTGAGGCTGGAGCTGGATAAGGTGAGCCACGTGTACGCGGCCGGCACGAGGTCGGAGAAGGCGGCGCTCCATGACGTCTCGGTCTCGGTGGAGTCGGGGGAGATGCTGGGTATCGTGGGCGGCACGGGCTCCGGCAAGAGCACTTTGGCCCAGCATTTGAACCTCTTGCTGGAGCCTACCTCCGGGCGTGTGCTAGCCGATGGCGTGGACGCCGCCACGCTGAACAGGAGCGAGCTCAGGCGGAGGGTCGGGCTCGTGTTCCAGTTCCCGGAGCAGGCGCTCTTCGCACCGACGGTAGAAGAGGACGTTGGCTTCGCGCCGCGACAGATCGGGCTCGAGACGGAGGAGACCGGGAGGCGGGTGCGGGAGGCGCTCGCCGCGCTATCCGTGGAGCACCTGTCGAGCCGCGCCCCGCACGCCCTCTCCGGTGGGGAGCGGCGCCGGGTCGCGATAGCGGGGGTGCTGGCGATGCGGCCCGAGGTTCTGGTCCTGGACGAGCCGACGGCGGGGCTGGACCCTGCAGCCCGCAGGGATCTCCTCCAGGTGCTGCGCAACATCTGGGCCGGTGGGGGCTCGGTGGTGCTCGTCTCGCACGATCTGGACGAGGTGGCCGAGGTCGCGGACCGGGTGTGCGCGCTGGAGGATGGCTCCATCCGGGCGCTCGGGACCCCGGCCGAGGTATTCTACTCCGAGCCCGGGCTGCGGCCAGAGACGGTCCGGGTGGCGTCGCGCGTCGGCGAACGGGCGCCGGAGGTCGGTCGTCCCGTGACCTACGAGCAGACGCTACGGAGCCTGGGAGAGCTGTTGGAGAGCCGGGAGGGGCGGGGGTGAGTCATCCGTGAGCTTCCGGGGGCTCGGGCAGTTCCACGCGGCCGACTCGCTGCTGCACCGTCTGGATCCCCGGGCGAAGATCCTGGCCGTGCTCCTGATCGCCGCCGGGCTGTTCTTGGTCGAATCCATAGCCGGTTTGCTCGCGGTCGGAGCTTTCGTGACGGCCCTGGTGGTGGTCGCCCGGATACCGCTCCCGGGCTTTCTGCGGATGCTGCGGCCGGTCGCCCTCGTGGTGGCGTTTACCGCGATCTTCCAGGTGCTGTTCGTGCGGGAAGGGGATCTGCTCTTCTCTCTCTGGGTGGTCGAGGTGTACTCGGGAGGGCTGCGGCTGGCGCTCTTCCTGGCGCTCAGGATACTAGTGCTCGTCGCCGCGGCCGCGCTGCTGACCGCGACTACATCCCCGATCTCGCTGACGGACGGGCTGGAGGACCTGCTTTCGCCGCTGAAAAAGCTGAGGTTCCCTTCCCACGAGGTTGCGATGATGATGACGATAGCCCTGCGCTTTATCCCGACGCTCTACGATGAGGCCCGGAAGATCACGACCGCCCAGAAGGCGCGCGGGGCGGACTTCGAGAGCGGTGGCCTGATAGGCCGGCTGCGGGCGTTGCTACCGATGCTAATACCCCTGACGGTGGGCGCGTTCGCCAGAGCCGACGAGCTGGCCGAGGCGATGGAGAGCCGGGGATACGCCGGGGGCGGGGGACGCACCCGCTACCGGGAGCTCCGCTTCGGCGCGCTTGACGCGGCCGCCCTCGTAGTAGCCGCGCTCGTCCCTCTCGGGGGCCTCCTGGGAGACCTCGTATGACGAGGTCATCCCGGCGTCTGCAAGGTTCCTGGGGCCTATGAAGCTGGCCGGCGTGGTCGAGTATGACGGCTCAGATTTCTCGGGCTGGGCAGCCCAGCCGAGCCGGCGAACCGTAGAGGACACGCTCTCGCAGGCCCTTTCGACGGTGTTGCGCCAGCCGGTAAAGCTCGCCGTGGCGGGCCGCACCGACGCCGGGGTACACGCCACCGGACAGGTCGTATCCTTTTCCGCCGACATCCCGCTCGACCCCGGAGAGATAGCCTACAAGGCGACCGCCGTAATGCCGGGGGACCTCGCGCTCAGGCGCTGTGTAGAGGCCCCCGCAGACTTCGACGCCCGCCGGTGGGCGTCGAGCCGCAGCTACGAGTACCGGGTGCTGAACGCGGCGGTCCGCTCCCCGCTGGCCTGGGGCCGCTCGGTGTATATCTCCCGCAGACTGGACGAGACGACTCTCACAGAGGCGGCGGGCAAGATCCTGGGCGAGCACAACTTCCGGGCCTTCACGCCGTCCAGGACCTACCACTCATACTTCGTCCGCCGGGTCTCGGAGTCGCGCTGGGATCGGGAGGGAGAGGAGCTGGTGTACCGCATCACCGCCAACTCGTTTCTATACGGCATGGTGAGAGCCCTGATAGGCACCATGCTGGAGGTTGCGGACGGTAAACGCTCCCCGGAGGACTTCGGACGATTGCTCGATTCCCCGGAGGCCCGGCGCAGCTCCGCCGGACCCTCCGCCCCGGCCCACGGGCTGACACTTACTGGGGTGGGCTACGAGGACGTGCCGGGGCTCTGAGTATCTCCAGACTGCGACACGGGTGAGAGGACCGGCGGAGTAGCCAACCGCAGGCGTCTCACCCGAATCACGTTTTGCGGCACGCTCCGCGTGGAGACCCCTAGGCCTGGCTGGTGCCCACGAGCGTACCCCGGACCACCATGCGCTGGCTCCAGTTGGGGCCGACACAGGTTTGCAGGGAAACGATGTTCTGACCGGTAGACTCGGCCACCCAGACGTCTGTCGGGGCGACGGTCAGGATCTCGCTCACCTGGTACTCGTAGGTCGTGCCGTTGGAGTCGGTCAGGTAGATTGGGTCTCCCATACCCATATTCGGAACCCTGGCGAACTGCTGCCAGCTACCGGTGCCGGGATAACCGTAGACGTGGGCCGCGATGAACGTGTTGGCCCCGGACTGCCACGGGAAGCCGGTGGAGGGGATCTTACCCGCGCCTGTGGCCAGGACGCCCTCGGCTATGCTGTTCGTAACCGGATCGTTCTGGATGCCCGCGGTTGGCGCGGATAGGCTCAGGGCCGTGTTTGCGGGTACGGCCGGTTGCTCCTCTTCCGCCGCCTGCTGCTCGGCGGCGCGCCTCTGGGCGGCGTCCCTCTCCTCTGCCTCGCGCTGTTCGGCTAGCTCCCGCCACCGCTGCTCCTGCGCCGCTTGCTGCTCGGCTGCCTGCTGCTCGGCTGCCTGCTGCTCTTCGTTGGCGGTCTCTTCCTCTGTTTCCTCTTTCTTGGTATCTTCCTTGGTCTTCTCTTCCTTTGTTTCTTCCTTCTTGGTCTCTTCGGTGGTCTCGGGGGACTCTGGTTCAGCCACCGTGGGGGTACTAGCCTGCTTCACTTTGGCCTGATCGTCGTTGTTTAGGGCCACCCCAATCCCTGCTGCGAGAACACCGACCAGGGCCAGCGAAGCCAGGGCTATAAGCGAATAGAGACCGATCCTGCGCAAGGTAACATCCTCCCGGTTACTCGTAGAACTATCTCCATGATCACCACTAGATTACGGACAACTATTACCACAAACGATGCCCTGGGCACAAGCTATTGAGGCCCTCCGGGGTAAACCCGCCCGATATGTTGAAAGATGCCTCAACCGGTACACACAAACATACAAAGTGTCTGTAGTATGTCTTCAGACCTACCTTTCTAGCTTTCTAGCTTTCTAGTCTTGGACTAGGCGTCTACAATAGCAACGATGGCAAACAAGGTACGGATCAAACCGGGAGGCTGGATCACGAATTACTGGATTACTCTCCTGTATATAGAGGATGGTACCGATGCAACGGGATGATCTCGGTGAGCTTTTGTCGGAGGTGGAAGGCTACATAGGTGGGCTGTTCTCTCCGCAGGACCACGCCCTCGAAGCTGCTCTGGAGGAGTCGCGGCGGGCCGGGCTGCCAGAGATACACATCTCGCCCGCGCAGGGACGCCTGATGCAGTTTCTGGCCGAGCTAGGCGGCGCGCGCCGGGTGCTGGAGATCGGGACTCTCGGCGGCTACAGCGCCATCTACCTCGCCCGGGCTTTACCGGAGGATGGGGAGATGATCTCCCTGGAGCTCGAAGAGGACCACGCCCGCGTTGCCCGCGCCAACCTGGAGCGCGCCGGTCTCGATACAAAGGTCGAGGTGCGGGTTGGGGACGCGCGCGAGTCTCTCGATAAGATTCAAGCCTCGGAAGAGGGGCCTTTCGACCTCGTGTTCATAGACGCCGACAAGGAGGCGTACCCGGAGTATCTGGATTACGCTCTGCGCCTGACCCGTCCCGGCTCCGTGATAATGGCCGACAATACCATCTGGGGCGGCGCCGTCATGGACGACTCTGACGAGGAGGGGAGCGCGCTACACGAGTTCAACCGGCGGCTCGCATCCGAAGGGCGGCTATCGGCGACCATCATACCCCTCCTGCGCGAAAGGGTGGACGGGCTGGCGGTCGCCAGGGTGATATAAAGGGTTCCACAAGGAATCTCCGGGTGTTTTCCGGCGTTTTGGTATGCTAATATCTACCGGTTTGATACTAATGCAAATCGTGTGAAACTTGGAGGGCTATGAAGAGTTACATGGCGCGGCCCCAGGGTCCGCAGGCCGTGGAACGCAAATGGTATGTGGTGGATGCCGAGGGTCAGACCCTGGGGCGGCTGGCCACGGAGTTGGCGGTTATCCTGCGTGGCAAGCACAAGCCCCAGTACACGCCGCACGTGGACACCGGCGACTTCGTGGTCGTGGTGAACGCGGACAAGGTCGTGGTGACCGGCCGCAAGGCGGACAAGAAGATCTACCACCGGCACACCGGATACCCCGGCGGTCTCAGGAAGACCAGCTACGAGGAGATGATGCGGCGCAAGCCTGCAGAGGTGCTGCGTAAGGCGGTGTTCGGGATGATGCCCAAGAACCGGCTCGCCCGGCAGCAGGCCAAAAAGCTAAAGGTGTACGCGGGGCCGGATCACCCGCACGAGGCCCAGACGCCTGAGATATACGAGGTGAGGTAAGAATGGCAGAGACCACGCAGGCGAGGAAGAGCGGGCAGGCGCTGTACTACGGCACGGGCCGCAGGAAGACCTCGGTGGCCCGCGTCAGGGTGGTGCCCGGCGACGGCAACATCACCGTCAACGGCAAGGGCTACACCGACTTCTTCCCGCGCTCGACGCATCAGATCTCAGTCCTCGCGCCGATGAAGCTGCTCGGGGCCGAAGGCCGCTACGACGTCCACGTAAAGGTCGAGGGCGGCGGCCCGACCGGACAGGCCCAGGCCGTCCAGCACGGGCTCTCGCGGGCGCTTTCGGAGGAGTCCCACGAGGCCCGCAAGGAGCTCAAGGACGCTGGGATGCTGACCCGCGACGAGCGGGCAGTGGAGCGCAAGAAGTACGGCCTCAAGAAGGCCCGCAAGCGTCCGCAGTTCTCCAAGCGCTAGATCCCCGGCCCTGAGTGGCGCTGGATACTACGTTAGATACTCTCTGAACAGTTTGCCTTACGGTCCGGTTCGTTCCGCTTCCGGGGAACCGTGGACCGTGCAGGCCCGTGGGGCCTGGAGGCTGGGATGGATCGGGCCCATTTCGTGCTCGGAGCGGTTCGTAGAGTGTGTTGGAGGCGTGTTTGGCACAGGGTCGTAGCCCCGGAGTGAAGTTCGGCACCGACGGGGTACGCGGCGTCGCCAACACCGAGCTCACCCCGGAAGACGCCCTGCGTCTCGGCTACGCCGCCGCGAGGGTCTTCGGAGGCCAGTTGCTGGTCGGGCGTGATACCCGGATCTCGGGCAGCATGCTCGCCGGGGCCCTGGCCGCGGGGGTCGCGAGCGGCGGGGGTGACGTCCTTGACGCCGGCATCCTGCCCACGCCCGGGGTAGCC
This sequence comes from Rubrobacter aplysinae, assembly GCF_001029505.1. Classification (NCBI taxonomy): domain Bacteria; kingdom Bacillati; phylum Actinomycetota; class Rubrobacteria; order Rubrobacterales; family Rubrobacteraceae; genus Rubrobacter; species Rubrobacter aplysinae. The sequence continues at coordinate 269,926 of NZ_LEKH01000001.1, forward strand.
GCCCTGGCCCCCAGACTCGAAGCCAGCGCGGGCGCGGTGGTCAGCGCCTCCCACAACCCGTTCCCGGATAACGGTATCAAGTTCTTCTCCGCGAGAGGCAGAAAGCTGCCGTCCGAGACCGAGCGCGAGATAGAGAGGTTCGTGGCGGAGGCCGGGGAGCCCGCCCCGGAGGTCCGCCCGACCTCGGAAGGGGTAGGGGAAGTGCGGCGGCTGGACGACGCCTCGGACCGGTACGTGGCGGGTGCTCTAAAGCTGCTCAGGCCCCGGGCGGAAGGGCTGAAGGTAAGGCTCGACTGCGCAAACGGCGCGGCATACCGCGCCGCGCCGATGCTCTTCTCCGAGCTCGGGGCCGAGGTGTCGGTCGCCGGGGCCGAGCCGACCGGGACGAACATCAACGACCGCTGCGGCTCTACCAACATAGGGGAGTTGGATGGCCGGGGGGCGGACGTCTCGTTCGCCTTCGACGGCGACGCCGACCGGGTGCTGGCGCTCGACGAGCGGGGCGAGGTCGTGGACGGGGACAGAATCATCGCTCTCCTGGCCCGGGACATGTTCGAGCGGGGTGTTCTTGCCCCCGCCGGGGCCGTGGTTACTGTGATGAGCAACCTCGGCTTCTTCAAGGCGCTGGACTCGCTCGAAATACCGTACGAGGTTACCCCGGTCGGGGACCGGCACGTCGCCGAGACCATGTACCGCGACGGCGCCTCGCTGGGAGGAGAGCAGTCCGGGCACGTTATACTCTCGGACTACGTCACCACTGGCGACGGGCTCATGACGGCGCTCGCCATCCTGGACGTGATGACGCGCACCGGCAAGCCGCTCTCGGAGCTCGCGGGGGTCATGGATGTGTACCCGCAGGAGCTGATAAACGTCCGGGTGGCGGGCACGGATCTGGCCCAGAGTCTCTCGGAGAGCGAGCGGGTCTCCGGTGCGGTGCGGGATGCCGAGTCCAGGCTCGGCTCCGAGGGCCGGATACTCCTGCGCCCGAGCGGGACAGAGCCCCTGGTGCGCGTGATGGTGGAACACGCCGACCCCGACACCTGCCGGGAGGTCTGCGAAGCGGTGGCCGGAGTCGTGGAGGCGGCGGGCTCGGGAGGTTCTGGGTCTAGAAAGACTCAAGAAGCCAAAGAGGCGAAACAGGCGAAAGAAGTGAAAGAGGAGGAAGCTTGAGGTTCGTTGGTTGCGCGCTGGCCTGGAGGCCGGGAGAGGCCGAGGACAGGACATCGTGTCTGGTGGTGCTGGACGAGCGTGGCAGCCTCGTCGCCAACTCTTTCGCCGGGAGTGCGCCTGAGATCTCCACGGCCGTGGAGGGCTACGTCGCCGAGAACGAGGGCGTGGTCGTGGCCGTGGACGCGCCGCTCTCGGTGCCGAACGCGCGTGGCACGCGTCAGGTAGAGCGGGTCCTGTCTAAAGTGGCGCTGCCCGCGTACTCCGCGAGCCGCAAGATGTTCGGCGAAGGCTCGACTTACGCCGAGGAACTCCTGGCCTCGCTGGAGGAGATCGGCATCGGTTATACCGACTATCCGTTCCTGCGCGACCGTGATCAGCGTGTCGCCGTCGAGGTAGACGCCGCGGCCACCTTGAAGGTCCTCGCCTTCGAGCGTAGCCGGGAAGGGTCCGGCAACCGCTCCGGCGGCAAAAATGGCCGCAGTGGCCACGGCGAGAAGAAGAATGGCGCTCAGGAGCCGGAGGACCCCGAGCAACGCCTGCGCGAGATGCAGGAGATCAAGCTCCGCAAGGGAAACAAGGAGGCCCGGGCCGTCGCTATCCGGGAGGCCGTGGAGCTTCTGTGGAACACGCCCGGTCTCAGGCTGCGCACCAACAGCCTCACCGCCGACCTGGACGCTCCGGAGAACCTGGACCTCTCCCGGCTGGAGATCTCCCAGAGCCTCTCCCACGCCCAGCTCGACCGGGCCGTAAGCCTCGTGGAGGGTACGCTCGCCGCCTACACCGCCTACCGGCACTGGAAGGGCCGCGACGGCTCCCTCGTCGTCGGCGCGGGAGACCAGGGCTCGCTGCTCCTGCCCGCCGGACCGCGGCTGCACGAGCGGGTGGCTGAGGAGTGCCGGACGGCGAAGATCCCGTTCGTCTAATGGGTAGTTCGTCTGGTGAATAACTGATGGGGCTGACCGTCAGGATAATACCCTGCCTCGACGTCGACGCCGGGCGGGTCGTGAAAGGTACCCAGTTCGAAAACCTCCGTGACGCCGGGGACCCGGTCGAGCTCGCCGCCCGCTACGACGCCGCAGGGGCGGACGAGATCGTGTTCTACGACATCACCGCCTCGGCGGAGCAGCGGGACACGGCGACCGCCCTCGCCCGTGCGGCCGCGGAAGAGGTCTTCATCCCGTACACGATAGGCGGGGGGGTGCGTACCCCGGACGACATGCGCTCCATGCTGCGCGCGGGTGCGGACAAGGTCTCCATAAACTCCGCCGCCGTGCGGACGCCAGAGATAATAGACGAGGGCGCGGCCCGCTTCGGCAGCCAGTGCGTAGTCCTCAGCGTGGACGTGAAGCGCAGCGAGAGCGACGAAAGCATCGGAGAACGGCCTGAATCCCCGCCGAGCTGGGAGGTGTACCTCAACGGTGGTCGGGTAAACACGGGCCTGGACGCCGTCGAGTGGCTCGTAGAGGGCGAGCGTCGCGGGGCCGGGGAGTTCGTGCTGAACAGCATGGACTCCGACGGCATGGAAACCGGCTACGACCTGGACCTGATCTCCGAGGTCGCCGCCCGCACAGAGGCCCCGATCATAGCCTCCGGTGGGGCCGGCAGCCCGGAGCACATGGTCGCGGCCGTGAAGGCCGGCGCGGGGGCGGTGCTGGCCGCCAGCATCTTCCACTTCGGTGAGTACACGATAGCGGACGTAAAACACGAGCTGGACGCGGCGGGGATACCCGTTAGATGAGGTCGTTGGATTCATTGAGGTCGTTTGAATTGTATAAAGCTCAAGGTGAAGGTTAGATGGACAAGCTAGACGAGCTACGCTTCGACGAGACGGGGCTTGCGCCGGTGGTAATGCAGGACGCCGGGACCGGCGAGGTGCTGACCCTGGCCTACGCCAGCCGCGAGGCCGTCGAGAAGACGCTGGAGAGCGGCGAGGCGCATTTCTACTCGCGCTCGCGCGGGGCGCTGTGGCGCAAGGGCGAGACTAGCGGCAACACCCAGAAGGTGGCCGAGGTCCGGCTGGACTGCGACTCGGACTCCTTGCTCTACAAGGTCCATCCGGAAGGCCCCGCCTGTCACACGGGCGAGCATAGCTGCTTCTACACCACGCTCGCGGGTGAGGGCGTGGGGGTCGAGAAAAGCCCTGCCGGGACTGAAACGGCGGGGGAGATGCTCGACCGGCTAGCCGCCACCGTCTCCGCCCGGCGCGGCTCTTCCCCGGAGGAGTCGTACACCGCCAAGCTCCTCGCCAGCGGCACGAACCGTGTCGCCCAGAAGGTCGGAGAGGAGTCGGTGGAGGTCGTGATCTCTGCCATGTCGGACGACCGGTTGGCTGAGGAGTCCGCCGACCTCCTGTACCATCTGATGGTTCTCCTGGAGGAGCGCGGCGTGGGCTTCGAGAGGGTCGGCGAGGTGCTGCGTGACCGGCACCGCTAGTGGTGGTTAGGGGCACCGCGCCGGAGCTGACGCCCTCTCTCGGTGAGGCCCGAAAGCTCGCCCGGGAGTACGACGTCGTGCCGGTGTACCGGGAGTTTATCGGGGATCTTGAGACCCCCATATCCGCGCTGATGAAGTTCTCCGACGAGGAGAGCTTTTTCTTGCTCGAGAGTGCGGAGGCCGCCGAGCGGTTCGGCCGCTACTCATTCCTGGGCTTCGACCCGAAGCGCACCCTAACCTACCGCGACGGGGCGTATACCGTAGTAGACGCCGACGGGGTGCGCGAGGTGCCCGCAGAGGACCCTTTCCGGGGGCTGGCCGAGATCCTGGGCGTGAGGAGCGTCGCGCCTCTGGAGAACCTCCCGGTCTTCGTCGGAGGCGCGGTGGGGTTCTTCTCCTACGACGCGGTACGCTACGTCGAGCGCCTGCCGGATGGCTCCGCGCCGCCGGACGACCTCGACGTGCCCGAGGCCTGCTTCGCCGTTACGGACACCCTGGTGGTCTTCGACCACCTGCGGCACAAGGTGCTCGTGATCTCACTTGTGGACGCGGGATCTCTACGTGACGTCGAGGGTGAAGGTTTCGTGACCGCCTATCGCCGGGCCTCCGACGACATCCGGCGCGTCGCCGAGCGGCTCGCCGCCCCCACGCCCCGAACCAGCCTCTCCGGCGGAAGCTTGAAGCCTGGCTTCGACCTCGGCTCGGCCGACTCGACCTTCACCCGCGCCGGGTACGCGGAGGCCGTCGAGAGGGCCAAGGAGTACATCCGGGCCGGCGACGCCTTCCAGGTGGTGCCCTCGCAAAGGTTCTCGGCCGGGGTGGGGGATCTCGATCCCCTGCTGCTCTACCGGGGGCTCAGGACGGTCAATCCCTCGCCGTACATGACGTATCTCAAGCTCGGGGATCTAGCGCTCGTGGGGGCCTCGCCGGAGCCTCTGGTCCGGGCAGAGGGCGGCCGGGTGATGACGCGGCCCGTCGCCGGCACCAGGTGGCGCGGCGCGGACGCCGCGGAAGACGAGGCTCTCGCTGCGGAGCTACTCGCCGACGACAAGGAACTGGCCGAGCACGTGATGCTCGTGGACCTGGGCCGCAACGACCTCGGGCGGGTGTGCGAGGTCGGTAGCGTGGAGCTTGAGCGGTTCATGCAGGTCGAGCGTTACTCACACGTAATGCACATCGTCTCCACGGTGGAGGGTAACCTGCGGGCCGGGCTAAACGCTCTCGACGCCCTGGCCGCCGCCTTCCCCGCCGGCACGGTCTCCGGCGCGCCCAAGGTGCGGGCGATGGAGATCATAGACGAGCTCGAACCCACCCGCCGCGGCCCCTACGCCGGAGCCACCGGCTACTACGGAGTGGACGGACGCCTGGATACTTGCATAACCCTCCGAACCGCACTCCTCAAAGACGGCGCCGTCTACTTCCAGTCCGGCGGCGGCGTCGTGGCCGACTCGGACCCCGTCGCCGAGTACGAGGAGTCCCGAAACAAGGCCCGGGCCATCGCCCGAGCCCTGGAGGTTGCCGCGAGCCCTGGCCTCTGGCTATAGCCCCGAGCCACAGCCCCGGACGAACTTCTGCATAAACTTCAAGTAAATGGTTTAACCTCCGGTTGCATGCGATTGATTTCGGCGTAGGTGATCCGATCGGGAGCTGGAGACTGCTGCTGTTTCACGATCCGTATACCACTCTTACGTGACCGGGGCTTACCAGGCTTACCGGGGCGCCTGATCGAGGCCCCCGGAAAGAGCATAGAAAAGAGCCGCCGCGCATTACGAAGACGCGGCGGCTCTTGCGCTGGGGGTGGCTAGAGTCCTAGCTTCTCGCTGATCTTCTGCTGGTCGAAGCCTATTATGACCTCGCCGTCTATAACGGTCGTCGGGGTGGCCTGAGAGTTCATCGCGACCATCTCCTGCATGGCGTCGAGGTCGCTGCGGATGTCCTTCTCCGTATACTCCACGCCGTTTCGAGATAGAAACTCCATCTCCTGGTGGCAGGAGGGTCAACCGGGCTGGTGGTAGACAACCACTTCGTGGTCGGCCATATCTGCTCCTTTGCGATTACTACATTGCGGTTCCAATGCTATCACCCGTATGGGCTACACTAACCGCCGTGTCTACGGGGGAGGAGAAAAATCGTAAACGCTGAACGCGTAAGGGCAAAGGTCACCTCGGCGTCTGGGACCCGACCGGAGGGGAGCGCCGGGAGGGGAGTGGTCTGCCGGTCGATCAGGGCGCGGAAGAGGTGCGTTTGCGGCTGTTCTCTCCCGGGGATGGGCTCCGGGAGATAGGCCGTGGGGAGCTGGGAGAGGCGCTCGCAGACGGCGACTCGGCGGTGTGGATCGACCTCCTGAGACCCAGGGAGAGTCGCGCGGGCTCTTGACGCAAGGGCTCGGCCTCGGGCCGCTGGTGGTCGAGGACTGCCTGTCTCCGTTGCGGATGCCCAAGATGGACGCCTCTGGCGGCGGCGCGTTCGTGGCCGCGTTCGCCGTGCGGCTAGACCGCGAAACGCCCCCGGCGCACTTGCGGGCTGTGGAGTTGGATCTCGTGATCGGCGAAAACTACCTCGTGACCGTGCGCGACGGCCCGGTGCGCGAGATAGAGGAGGGGTTAGAGCTCAGGTTGAGGTCTATGGGGGACGAGGCTTGGAGCGCGGGCTGCGGAGGGGGCTCCGGCGAGCGGCTCGCCCACGCCGCCCTGGATGCTCTGGTGGACGGGCATTTGCCGGGGTTGGTTAGCGTCGCCACCACCGCGGAAGAGCTCGAAGAAGGCCTGGACCCCCGGAACGAGCGGGCCTCGACCGCCGCGTTGGAGAATCTGATCCTGCTCCGACGCGATCTGTCCGCATTTCGGAGGCTGGCCGTGGCGCAGCAAGAGTCTCTGAAGCGGTTGGGGCGCTGGCCGCGGAGCCAGCGGGGTCGCCTTTCGGACGTGGCGGACAACCAGCGGGAGGCCGTGGACATGGGCGACGCCACCCGGGACTACGTGGACGGCGCGGTGGAGTCCTACCGCATGCGCCGAGATGAGCGTTCCGAGGTCGGAATCCGCCGGCTCACGGTGCTGGCCGGGATCATCGGCCCGCTGACGCTGCTCGCCGGATGGTGGGGGGCAAACTTCGAGAGCATCCCCGGCTCCGGCTCGGAGTGGGGCTTCACGATCTTCGTCGGGGTGCAGCTAGTGTTCGTGGCCCTCGCGGTGTGGCTGATGAGCCGGCGCGGGCTACTATAGGCTGCTGTGAGGCGCCACGATACGAAAGGCCGGTCTGGCGGCTTTCGCGGGCTCGCGAGCTCCGTAGCGTGAGCCTTACTCGCTGGGGATCTGGAGCCGCCGGCGTCCCGGTCCGGGGCGTGACTCCGAAGGGCCTTGATGCGGCGGGCCAAAGCGTTTGTGGTCCGTTATACTCAGCGGCATGTTGGCAGTAATCCTTGTATTGATCGGGTATCTGGTAGGGGCCATCCCCACGGGTTATCTGGTGTGCCGGGCGCTCGGGGTGGACCTGCGCACGGTCGGCAGCGGTAACATCGGCACGGCGAACGCCTACCGGGCGGCGGGGAAGAAGGCTTTCGTCGCCACCCTGGTCGGTGATCTGCTCAAGGGCCTCGCGCCGGTCGTTTTCGCCCGGTTGCTCACGGACAACGACTGGGTAGTGGCGGCGGTGGCTCTCGCCGCGTTAATCGGGCACTGCTGGCCGGTGTATCTCGGGTTCAAGGGGGGCAAGGCCGTGGCGACCGCCGCCGGCACCTCGATAGGGCTCGCCCCGCCGGTCGGCCTCCTGATGTTCGTGGTGTGGTGGGCCGTGGTGCTGGTCAGCCGCTATACCTCGCTGGCTGCGCTGGTGCTGGCCGTGATCGGACCCTTGCTGTTTATCGTCACCGGGCAGCCCGTGGCCTACCTGGTGTACGCGGCCTGCGCCTGCATCCTGATAGTCGAGCGTCACAAGGGCAACGTGAAGGCGCTCTTGAACGGCACCGAAAGAAAGTTCGGAGCCTCTAAATCCGGAACATCCCGTACGTCTAAAACATCCAAGAGTCCCGCCGGAAAGGGTTGAGTTAGATATTGTCTGTTGGAGCCGCTGAAGATGGATCCGTGGCCGGTGGTGCGCTGGACGGGGGCCTTAACGAGGTCTACCGGGGCAAGAATGTCCTGCTCACGGGCGGCACGGGTTTCGTCGGGACGGCGCTGGTCGAGAAGGCGCTCAGGAGCCTGCCCGACCTCGGCCGGCTGTATCTGCTCGTAAGGCCCGCGGGGTCCAAGACCGCCGCCGAACGCTTTGACCAAGACGTGCTCGGCTCGCCGGCCTTTGGGCGGCTGCGCGAGTGTTTCGGCGAGGACTTTGACGAGCGGGTGTGGAGCAAGCTGAGGATCGTTGCGGGCGACGTACACGCCCCCTCCGCCGGGCTCGGGGAGGATGATCTCGCCGAGCTCTCAAGGGAGGTGGACGTCGTGATCCACTCCGCCGCCTCGGTCGTCTTCGACGCGCCGCTGGACGCCGCGCTCGACTCCAACGTGGACGGCACGCTCGGGATGCTGGGGCTGGCCCGGGGCTGGGAGCGGAGCCCACTTTTCGTCCACGTCTCGACGGCCTACACCGCCGGTAAGCGCAGCGGGCTCGTCGAAGAAGAGACCCCGGGAGCATACTCCCCGAACGGCACCCCGATAGACGCCGCCAGCGAGGTGGCCTCGCTCCGGCGGGTAGTCGAGGAGGTCGAGCGCGCCTCGCGCGAGAAGGGTGTCACGGATCGTCTCAGAGATGAAGCGCGGCGTGACGTCTCTGACTCTTCCGGCGAGACCAGGGAGAAGAAGGCCGAGGAGCTTCGTCTGGAGTGGGTGCGCGAACGCCTTGTCGAGCGCGGCAACAGCCGGGCTTCGGAGCTCGGCTGGCACGACGTGTATACGTTTACCAAGTCACTGGCCGAGCGGCGGGTGCTGGCCGAGCGCGGGGATCTGCCGGTCGTGATCCTGCGACCGGCGATCATCGAGAGCAGCCACCGTGAGCCTTACCCGGGTTGGATCCAGGGCACCCGCATGGCAGACCCCATAATCATGGCCTACGGGCGCGGGCTACTCCAGGAGTTCCCCGGCGACCCCGAGAGCCAGGTGGACGTGGTGCCAGTGGATCACGTCGTAAACGCTACCCTGGCCGTTGGGGCGCTGCGCCCCGATACTCCCGAGGTGTTCCAGGTAGCCTCCGGCGACCGCAACCCGCTCAAGTACCGGGAGTTCTACGAGCATGTCCGGGACTACTTCACCGAGAACCCGATGCGCGACTCCGGCGGGCGCCCGATACAGGCCCCCGAGTGGAGCTTCCCGGGCCGCCGCGCCGTCGAGGGCCGCCTCAAGGCGGAGCTCATAGGGCTCTCTCTCGGAAACAAACTCGCCGCCCGCCTGCCGGACGGCCACCTCGTGGCCGACCTCCGGGGCCGCATGACCCGCGCCGAGAAGCGCGCCAGGATGAACCTCTACTACAGCAGCATCTACGGTGGATACGCCAACGTCGCCGCCATATTCTCCACGAAGAGAACCATAAGCCTGTACCGCAGGTTGAATGAGAGTGACCGGCAGGAGTTCCCGTTCGACATCACGGAGCTCCACTGGGGGCGCTGGCTGCGGGAGACGCACCTGCCCGCGCTGACCACGAGGCCGGATCGCAAGAAGCGCCGGGCGAAAGAGGAGGGCGGCGAGGTGGCCGCGATCTTCGACGTGGACGGCACCATGCTGCGCTCCAACGTCGTCGTGAGCTACGCGATGCTCAGGATGCAGGAGATGCCGCGGGCGCTGCGTCCCGTGTGGATGCTGCAGTTCCTGGCCCGGGTGCCGTACTACTGGGGCCTGGATCAGCTCAGCCGCGCCCATTTCAACCGCGCCTTCTACAAGAACTACGCCGGGTGGACCCCGGAGCGGGCCCGGCGGCTGGCCAAGGGCCGCTTCGCCGAGCACACCCTGGAGAAGATGTACCCCGAGGCGCTGGAGAACCTGCGCGAGCACCACCGCCAGGGCCACCGGGTCGTGATCCTGTCGGGCGCGCTGGACTTCGTGCTCGAACCCCTCGGCGATCTGGCCGACGACGTGCTCTGTGCCAGCCTCAAGCAAGAGGACGGCGTGTACACCGGTGAGATCTCGGGCCCACCCGTAGCCGGAGACGCCCGGGCCAGAATGCTCGCCTCCTTCGCCCGCAAGCAGGGCATAGACCTCTCACGGTCCTACGCCTACGCCGACTCCATCTCCGACCTGCCGATGATGGAGGCCGTGGGAAACCCCGTAGCCGTGAACCCAGACCGCCGTCTAGCCGCCGCGGCCAGGGGCAAGGGCTGGGAGGTCCGGCGCTGGGAAAACGGAGCCGGAGGCCCCGAGTAGCGAGAGTCTCGGGAGAAAGAGGCGGCGCGGTGACCCGCTCCCCGCCACCCGAACAGTTCTATCCGCAGACGTAGACCTGTCCGCTACGCCGCTACGCCTACCAATCCCGGCCTTGAAAGGCCGGATGCTCAGATCACCCGCCTGACCCACAGTAGCGCCAGCACGCAGACCCCGGCCAGCGTGAGGTAGGCTAGGGAGTCGCCGCCCGCGTCGGAGAGCGCGCCGCCCACCGGGGCGCCAATGGCGAAGCCCGAGGCCCAGGCCACATTGGTGACGCCGAACCCCAGCGCCTGTCCCACACCGGCCTGCTCGGAGCTCTTGGTGAACAGCGCCGTGCCCGGGGTGAGCGAGAAGTTGAAGGCCCCGGCGCAGAGCACGACGAGCAGGGCTATTATCCACGCCCCACCCGCGAGCGGGAGCGCCAGCAGCAGCAGCGCGGAGAGCACGAGGCCCGAGAGCACCGGCAGTCGGTAACCGGCGCGATCCGAGACCCGCCCGAGCAGAGGATGTACCGTGGCCTCGAAACCCGCCCCGACCAGAAAGACCGCGCCTATGGCGGCCGCGCCCCAGCCGAGCCCGGAGAGCTCCAGCGGCGCGAGCACCACCAGGATGCTGAAGAGCAGGGGGCTAAGAGCTATCAGGGCCATCCCCAGGGCGGGCCGAGGGCGGAGCAGAGCCCCCAGCGAGCGGAACGAGGGCTCGGTCTCCGGGGAGTCCGGAGGAGGCACGAGGAGCGTGGCCGCCAGCGTCAGGGCCCCGATCCCCGCCACGCCGGCCAGAACCGGGGCTATGCCGAATGCGGCGGCCGCGCTCCCGACCACGGGTCCGAGCAGCGAGCCTACGACCGCCGATCCTATGAGCGTCCCGATCATCTGCCCGCGACGTTCCTCTGGGGCCGCCGACACCAGCCAGGTGAAGGCCGCGATCCAGGAGAACGCACTCCCGAAACCTTCGCCGAGCCGCAGCAGGACCAGGGCCTCGACGTTGCCCGCGAAGCCGAAGAACAGGCTCGTGACCGAGAGCAGCGCGAGCCCGGCTATCGCTGTCGGCCGCACCCCGATGCGGGCGGCGAGCACGGCCCCCGGCGCCGCGCCGAGCAGGATGCCGGCCCCGAAGGACCCGTTCACCACCCCGACCGCGAACTTCGAGAGCCCGAACTCTTCGGAATAGTACGGTACCAGGGGCACGAGAGCCGTAAAGAAGACCGTATCCACCAGTACTATGGCGCAGGTAAGGATCAGTAATCGTCGCATCCGGCGATTCTACCGCTCCCTCTACCGGAGTCTGAGATAAGCCTCACCCGGAGGCCGCCGGTCGCCTGCTAATATCTGTGTCATGCAGGTGAGGGTTGCCAGGGAGGCGGTAAAGAGCACGGTGCGGTCCACCGGAGGGGCGCTCAGGGAGTGGCTGGCCTGGGGACGGCGCGGGCGGGCGAACAGGGTCCTATTTACCGTCTCGCTCGCGCTCGCGGCCTTCGTGACCGTGATGTTCGCGTGGGCCTCGCTCTTCCCCAACCATGGCGACTTCCTCGTCTACTTCGCCCTGTACTGGGTGTGGGGGCTGTGCGCCGTGGCCATAATCCTGGGCATGGCGGAGTACAAGACGAGCCCGCTGCGCAAGAACCGCGAACGCGGGCATCTGTTCATCCTGCTCTACGTCGGGTCGCTGCTCATCATCACCCGCATGCTGAACGCCGTCCTCTACTACGGGATGTAGGGGATCGAGACGTTGGCCGCCTCCAGATTCTCCGAAACCCCGAAAGCGACGAGAGCGGTGAAAGCCCTGCTGTTCGACCTCGACGGCACCCTGGCCGAGACCGACAGCCTGCACTTTCCGTTGTGGGCGGAGCTTCTCGGCGGCCACGGCGTCGAGGTGGACTGGGAGTTCTACCAGGAGCGGGTGAGCGGCCGCCTCAACCCGGACATCGTGGCCGAGCTACTGCCCTGTGTACCGCGGTCCGAAACCGAGATCCTGCTCCAGAACAAGGAGGACGAGTTCCGGCGGCGCGCGACAGAGCTTGCGCCGCTGCCGGGGCTGATGCGGGTGCTGGAGGAGAGCCGGCGGCTGGGGTTCGCCACGGCTCTGGTGACCAACGCGCCGGAGGAGAACGCCCACGCCATGACCGGAGCCCTGGGCCTCGAGGACTTTTTCGACGTCGAGGTTCTCGCCGGGGAGCTCTCCGCCGGTAAGCCCGACCCGCTGGCCTACGGCACCGCGCTCCGGCGGCTCGGGATAGGGCCGGAGGCGGCGCTCGCCTTCGAGGACTCCTCTTCCGGCATCGCCTCGGCCGTGGGCGCCGGCATCACGACGGTCGGCATCGCCTCGACCCACGAGCCGCAGACTCTGCTAGCCGCCGGGGCGAGCTACACCTACCCGGACTTCGACAGCCCGGAGCTGCGCGCCTTGATCTTCGGCTGACTCTATTACTGGCCTTACTATCTTGGCGTTACCGTAACGCCCCGGCGCTTCTTAGGAACCCGAGCAGACGGTCCTCGTAGCGGGGATGGGTGTACGCCTGGACGTGCTCGTAGCCCGTAAGACGCCACAGCTCAGAGCCCGGATACGCCTCCCGGAAGAGCCGGGCGTGCTCGTAGGGTACGGTCTCGTCGGCGGTGGAGTGGATCACGAACAGCGGCACCTCCCGCTCCCGGAGCACGAAGGCTTCCTCCACGGGCCGCACCTCGCTGGCGTCGAGGCCGAGAAAGAGGTCCGCGCTCAGGAGCACGCCGGGCGTGAAGAAGCCCGGCAGGCCGCTCCGCTCCGGTATCTCCTCTCTGAGAAGCAGCGGCAGGTCGGCGTATCCTGCCTCCTCGACGACCGCCGCGACCCCCGTGCCTGGCGCCGCCCCGACGACCGTGGCCGCGCCCATCGAGAACCCGTGCAGCACCGTAGCCTCCGGCGCGAAGCCCCGTTCTCTCACCCAGGAGAGCGCGGCCCGCACGTCGTCCTTCTCGCGGTCGCCGAGGGTACGTCTCACCCTCTCCGAGCCGCCGTGGCCGCGCAGGTCGGGCATCAGCACCGCGTACCCGGCCTCTCTATAGATCTCCGCCGTCCTCAAGACGTGCTCGTCGGAGCGGTCGCCGCCCCAGCCGTGGACCAGGATCACGGCCCGCTCAGGACCGCCCGAGTCCCCGCCCGTCCACCAGCCTTCGAGGTCCGTGCCGTCGGCGGCCTCGAACGATATCTCCCGGGCCGTAAGGCCGACCGACTCAGGCGTGCGCTCCGGCTCGGAGGGTTCTGGTGCCGTGAGTCGGGCGGCGACGAAGAGCGAGACGCCGAGGTATCCCGCAGCGAGTACTATGACCAGCGCGAGAACTCCGAAAGCCCACCGCCTCCCGCGCCGATTGTTACTCCGAACCGCCGTGGCTAGATCCTCAATCCGACTACAGCGGCCACGCTGGTGCCAGGGAAGCTCCGCACGACCGTGGCTCTGCTTATCGACCAACCGTGCATTACTACGTCCTCCGAGGCTAAGCCTTTCATTTCTAGCCAGTCGAGGACCCCCCGACCGCGCGGATGACATCATCGTAGAACAGCCGCGACATAGACGCCAAAAGATGTTCACGGGTGATGGACCCTTGCTCATAGACTCGATCCACCGCTCATATTGACACATTACTATACTGACTGGTATATATACCCTTAACGCGCCGAGCTGTACGGCGTCCCGTGAAACGTGAAGGAGTCCCGCATGACTGATCGTCTCGACGCCGTTGCCTTCGACGTACTGGAGACTCTGCTCGACCTCGACCCGATCGGGGCCCGGCTCGAGGAGGTGGGGCAGCCCGCTGCGGTGCTGGGGCCGTTCTTCATGCGGTTCCAACGTGATGCGATGGCGCTGACGCTGGCCGGCGACAACCCGGACTTCACCGCGACTGCCCGTCAGGCGCTGCGCACCGAGACCAAGCAGGCGATGTCGGAAGACGCTATCGCCCACGTCCTGGAGGGATTCGCGAAGGTCCCGGCGTTCCCGGATGCCCTCCCGGCGCTACGGAAGCTCTCCGAAGCCGGGGTGACCATCGGCTGTCTGACCGTCGGCGACCCGGAAAACACTCGGTCGTTCCTGGCCGGGGCCGGCCTTGAGACCTACGTCGACCATGTGGTGACCTCCGATGCGGTCGGTGTGTGGAAGCCCGCCCCTGACGTCTACCATCACACCGCGAAGGCTCTGGGCTGCGGGCTTGACCGTATGGCGCTGGTCGCGGTACACGCCTGGGACTGCCACGGCGCCAAGCGGGCTGGCGCTCTCGCTGGCTGGTGCTCTAGGCTAGAGGGCGAGCCCGGTGAAGTCTTTCAGCCCGCCGACGTCCGGGGCGATGACCTCGTCGAGGTCGTCGACGGGCTGCTGGCGCTCTGAGCGCCTCCCTCACATGGGCGAGCGCGATGAGTGATGTAGGTTACCCGGCGAAAAGGGGCCGTTGAATTCGCCGTCCGTCCGAAGGCCCAAAGCGAGGATAAGGCGTCCAGCCTCGACGTAGACTGGGGCCGGGACCATAACTTGCTCGTTGGACTTACCCCCGTTCCAGCTGTGAACCAGCACCACGGCCCGCAAAGAACTCGGCTAGGGAATCCACCAGCCGGCGAGTCGGAGGCCGTCGGTGCTCTTCGTCTCTACCGGGCGTAGTAATCGAACCCTGAGATAGACCAGGGTCAGTCCGGCATGACGGTGAGGACTCAACAGCGACGCGGCTACGTATCAACATTGTCCTGCAGAAGCATCTCTACCGTCGACTCCCCCGGCGCCTCTTGCAGGGTTACGGTTAGCCTCCGAGCCTCTTCATCGTATGCGAAGTCTGCCTCTCCGCCGTTTACCTGAACACTCTCCGGGGCGTGGACGCAGTGGAGTTCGAACAGTATCGCTCGACGTTCGGGATCGAACGAGCCTTCGCGCTCGCTGACGCGAACTCTTATCTTGTTCTCAGAGGCCTCGCAGGAGACCGTGCGCCGGGCGTACTCGCCCCTCTCGTACCCGAATCCGTCGCCTGCATCCTCGTATAGCGTGGTCTCTCCGCTCTCCGCGCCCTCCGCCGGATACACGAGGAGCGTGAGCGGGTCGGCGGGCTTCTCCTCGACGTGGTTCATCTCGGGCCACAGGGGAACGGCGGTGTTGGCCTTCACGTAGATCGGAGGCTCCCCGAGTGGGGCGTGGGCGAGGACGTGATCCGGGCCATCGTGGCGTTCGCCCGTCCAGTAGTGGAACCAGGTGCCCTCCGGCAGGTAGACGTGACGGTACTCATTTGCCTCGCCGGGGCGGGTCACGGGGGCGACGAGCATCGCCGGGCCGAAGAGGAACTCGTCGTCGGCGGTGCGGGCGACCCCGTCCGCGGGGTACTCGTACAGCAGCGGGCGCAGGATCGGGGCGCCGGTACGGTGGCACTCCTCGAAGAGCGTGTAGAGGTACGGGATCAGACGCTGCCGGAGCTTGAGCATCTTGCGGATGGACGCCTCGTAGCGCTCGCCGAACAGCCACGGCTCCTGGTGGCGAGTCCCCTTGGCGGAGTGGTTGCGGCAGAAGGGCTGGAAGATGCCCATCTCGTACCAACGGGCCAGGAGCTCGCCGCTCGTGTCGTCGAAGAACCCTCCTATGTCCATCCCGGCCCACGACACGCCCGAAAGCCCCATGTTCATGAGCTGTGGCATGGTCATGTACAGGTGCTCCCACCACGAGGAGTTGTCGCCGGTCCACTGCATGGCGTGGCGCTGCACCCCGGCGAAGGCCGAGCGGGTGATGACGAACGGCCGCCGCTCGGGCCGGAGCTCCAAGAGACCCTCGCGGGTGGCGCGGGCCATCAGGGAGCCGTAGGCGTTGTGTACCTCGGCATGGTAGCGGCGCTCTCCGGTGGAGCCGCCGGGATGTACCGCATCCTCGGGCATCGTGGACTGCTCGGGGATGAAGAACGACGGCTCGTTCATGTCGCACCACACCCCGTCCACGCCCACGTCCGTGAGCGCGCGGTGATTCTCGCCCCACCACTCGCGCACCTCCGGGCTCGTAAAGTCCGGGAACGCGCACACGCCGGGCCAGACCGCGTTGTGCAGCTCTTCGCCCCCGGCGGTGAGGCAGAAGAAGCCCCGGTCACGGCCCTCCTCGTACACCCGGTAGCCCTCGTCCACCTTTACGCCGGGATCTATGATGGTCACCACCCGGAAGCCCTCGTCGGCGAGCCGGGAGACGGTCTCCTTGGGCTCCGGGAAGCTCTCCGGCCCCCAGGTGAAGACCCGGAATCCGTCCATGTAATCTATGTCGAAGTACATCACGTCGCACGGCAGATCACGCTCCCGGTACCCGCGGGCGACCTCCTCGACCTCGGCGGCCCCCTCGTAGCCCCAGCGTGACTGCTGGTTGCCAAGCGCCCACAGGGGCGGCATGGGGGTGCGGCCGGTCAGCTCGGTGTAGCGCCGTAGCACGTCCTTGGGCGTCGGGCCGCAGAACACGTAGTAGACGAGATCCCCGCCTTCCGCCTGGAAGCTCGCCTCTTTGTCGGTCTCGTGGGCGAGATCGACGTGGGTGCGGTGGGTGCTATCCAGGAGCATGCCCCAGGCGGTGCCAGTCTCCTCGTCCAGGGTCAGCACGAACGGTACGGAGGCGTAGAGGTTATCGTAGGAGGCGGTGTGGCCCTCGGGCGGGTCTGCGTTCCAGAAGGTGAGCGTGGTGCCGGTCTTCTCCAGCCCACCCGTGCGCTCGCCGCAGCCGAAGTAACGCTCGCCGGGCCTGCGCTTTTTGTGCAGCCTGACGGGCTCGCCTACCGGGTCGCCGCCCGGACCGGCGCCGGGACGGGGGACCGTGCCCATCCCGCCTCCCGGGCCCTCGGTGTCGGCGGCGAACTCCCACCCCTCGCCGTCCGCGAAGCCGATGCGCAGCGGCGAGAGCGAGACCGTGGCCGAGGCGGAGTCGGTGGCCAACGTCACGGAGTCCGCGGACCCTGCAGAGCCGCTCGCATCGCTATTCGAGTCGACTATCGAGACCTCGACCTCCGGCCAGTCCTCTTTCGCCACGGCCTCGGAGGAGTACCGGACCGGCCTGCCGGAGGGGAACATCCCGACGCGGAACAGGTCCGGGGCGAGCACGGCTATCTCGACCGTCGTCTGTCCCGGACCGGACCCGTCTCGCAGCGTCAGGCTGCTTCCGTCGTGGTCCGAGATCTCCGCCGCTCCGACGGGCCTGTAGCCCTCCGCGCTGGTCGGCTTCTTCTGGAATTCGGTCAAGGCTCTCCTCCCGGATCTAAAGTCCCCTCGATAAACGCCGGGTACGCCGCACCGGCAAGGCGGAGTATAGGTCCGCTAAAAGGCTCGCCGCAATGTCCGGGTTCTACAGTGTCTGGCCGTAACTACCCGTAGTGCTCCGGCCTGACCTTCCGGACTCACCTATGCCGACCCGTACCTTTGCAACGCATTGCGGGGTAATATGTCGCAGTACGTCGCAAAGATGTTGACGGGGGCGAGGAGTAGGGACCGTCCTCCGTAATAGCCATGATGGTTCGAAATCGTGGCCCGTGGCCCGTCAACCTGTATGCCGTTCCGTTAAGCTACAACCAGGCTCTCCACGGTCCGGGAAAGAGACGTGGCGGGAGTCTCTAGAATCTCTAAAAGGCACACGGGTAAAGGGGCAGGAAGGTGGCAGAGGTATTGCTAGAGGATGTGTGTAAGGTCTACGGCGAGGGCGTGGTAGCGGTAAGAGACATGAACCTGGTCATCCCGGATGGAGAGTTCGTAGTCTTCGTAGGCCCATCGGGGTGCGGCAAGTCCACGGCCCTCAGGATGATCGCGGGCCTCGAAGTTATAACCTCCGGCCGGGTACACATCGGTGAGCAGGTGGTTAACGACCTTCCGCCCCGTGACCGGGACATAGCCATGGTCTTCCAGAACTACGCTCTGTACCCTCACATGAACGTGCGCGAGAACATGGGCTTCGCCCTGAAGCTCAAGAAAGAGGACAAAGAGGAGATAAACCGCCGCGTCGAGGAAGCTGCAAATATCCTGGGTATACAGAGCTTTCTGGACCGTAAGCCGAAAGCACTCTCGGGTGGCCAGAGGCAGAGGGTTGCCCTCGGCAGGGCGATAGTGAGAGAGCCCAAGGCATTCCTCATGGACGAGCCGCTATCCAACCTGGACGCAAAGCTCCGGGTAAACATGCGAACCGAGATCAGTAAGCTGCACAACAGGCTCGGGACGACGACCATCTACGTCACCCACGATCAGACCGAAGCCATGACGATGGCCGACCGGATAGTGGTCTTAAAGGATGGCGAGGTACAGCAGGTGGCAGACCCCCAGACCATGTACGAGCATCCGGTAAACGTGTTCGTCGCGGGTTTCATAGGGTCACCGGCGATGAACTTCTTGAGGGCTCACCTGCAGAGGGATAAAGAGAGCGAGTCTGGATACGCGGCAGTATTTGGAGAGGGGGCCAGGGAGACCAGGATACCGCTGCCCGAGAGGACTTTATCCGAGCACCCGGAGGTAGGGGAGTACGCGGACAGGGGGGTGATTCTCGGTGTCAGGCCCGAGCACATGGAAGACGAGAGCGTGACAAACGGCCACCGCTCAAACTGTTCTGGTAGCTCTTTAGAGGTAGAGCCCGAGGTCATAGAGAGCATGGGGTCTGAGAAGTACGTGTACTTCTCGCTCGGCGAAGATCAGATTGCCCACTCAAAGACCCTGGATGCGATGGTCAGCGCGGATGCCGGCGATGCTGGCGAGGGTAATAACGGCTCAGGCGGTTCAGGCCGTTCAGTGGAAGAGCCCGGGGGTGACTCTTCTAGTTTTGCTGGGGCTGCCGGTAGCTTTGGCGAGATGATGGTGGCGAGGATAGCCGCCGAGAGTGGGGCGAGGAAGGGTGGGAGTCTTAGGCTGCGCATGGAGGCGGACAAGGTACGCCTTTTCGACCCCCAGACCGAGCGGGCCATAGGCTAGTGGACCTTGCCCTGTCTATGGTCGTGGCCGCAACCACCGCTGAGTGGTTTTTACTGCCCGCACCGTAAGCTTGGGCCTCACTCGGGGAGCCGGCGGTCTACCCCGAGCAACTCGCCGCGGTGCAGCCCAGGCTACATCAAGTGGGCGACTTTCGGCGTGCTCGGGGTCAAATATACGGTCTCTTTTGTCCGGGGGCTCAGGGTAACAGGGTAATAGCCACCGCTAATCCCCAGCACAAGGACGACTGGTGAGGGACGGCTGCGGGAGGATATATGGAGCTTTACAGAGCCCGGCTGGTCTCCTGAGAGCCCGGGGAGTCTGCGCCGGATAGCCCGGAGGATTTCAGGAGATGAATCCTGCCGTTGCGGGTGACTATTACGCCGCGCTCGCGCAGCCGGGCCATCGCGGAGGTCACCGACTCGCGGGTGGAGGCGACCATTGCGGCCAGGTCCTCGTGGCTGAGACGGAGCCGGATGGTCGTCGCGCCGTCCGACTCGATGCCGAACCTCCCGGCGAGCTCCTCCAGCAGGTGCGCCACCCGGACCTCGGTGCGGCGCGGCAGCAGGCGCTGCATGAGCTCCCGGTGACCGGCGAGCTCCAGCTCCATGAGCTTCAGGAGGGTGGAGGCGACCTCGGCGTCGCGGCGGGAGGCACGCTCGACGAACACCTTTGGCACCTTGAAGATCTCACACTCGGTGAAGGCTTCCGCGCCGGTCCTCTGGGTGGTGGTCGCCTCGTGTACCAGGTCTCCGAAGATGTCGTTCGGCCCGAGGAGCGCCAGGGTGGCCTCTTTATCCCCCTCGTAGCGCCGGCTGAGACGAACCGCTCCGCTAGAGACCACGTACAGCGCGTCGCCGTACTCGCCCTCGTGGTAGATCACGTCCCCGCCTTCGTACCGTCGGCGCGACGGCGTGAGACCCATGTCGCCGAGCATCCCGAGCAGCTTCCTTACCTCGCGCTCCTTCAGGCTGGCGTGATCCTCTGGCTCTGGCGACTCGGGGACCCGGTGTGACTCGCCCGCTAGCATCCGCGGCTCTCCCGGGAGGGTGTCGTCGTAGCGGGCAAACGGAGGCTCGTCGTGGCTTGCAAGTGCATCCTTTCCCTGACTCTCTGCGGCGGACGAGACGCGGGGTCAAGCGGGGTCAAGCCCGGCACTCCGCGAGTCTCGCGTACCCGCGAAAACCTCCCCGCACAGCCCGACCGTACCGCAGCTTCTGCTACATCTCCGCCGCGTCTTTCTGCGTCTTTCTGCGTTTTTCGACGCATGGCTCTGTAAGAGAATCTACTACCGGGGGATCAAGCCCGGGTCTCCAAAAGTTCAAGATTGGATCAAGTTTTTCATGCTCTTCAAGACTTTCGGGAGCCTTCGGAAGCCGTGCCGCGCGAGATCGGCAGGGTGAAAGCGAAGGTCGTGCCCTCTCGCGCGCCCCTGCTCTCGGCCCAGATCTCACCGTGCATGGACTGTACGAGCGCCCGGGAGATGGCGAGCCCGACGCCGGAGCCGCCGCCCTCGCGGGAGCGGGACTTCTCGACCCGGTAGAAACGCTCGAAGACGCGGTCCAGATGCTCGGGTGGTATGCCGGAGCCGGTGTCGGATATGGTAAAGAGGACCTCAGCGTTGCGCGGGCTCGCGGCCACGGTGACCTTCCCGTCCGCAGGGGTATAGTGGAGGGCGTTTCTCAGGAGGTTCGTCAGCACCTGCACCACCCGGTCGGAGTCCGCAAAGACTTCCGGCAAACCTTCCGGCAGACTCGTCTCCAGCCGCACGCCGCCCTCGGCGAAGAGCGGGGCCAGGCTTTCGGTGGCGCGGCAGACCATAAGCTCCGCAGATGAGGAGGCCGGGTGCAGGTCGAGTTGCCCGGCCTCGACGCGCGAGAGCTGACGGAGGTCCTCGACGAGCCGCCGCATGCGCTCGGACTCGGCGTACAGCAGGCCCCAGGTCTCCTCGTCCGGCTCGACCACCCCGTCCAGGAGACCTTCCATGTAGCCCTGTAGCGTCGAGAGCGGGGTGCGTAGCTCGTGCGAGACGTCGGCGATAAACTCCTGGCGGCGCAGCTCACCGTCGCGCAGGGCGGCGGCCATCGCGTTGAAGCTCTCCGAGAGCTCGCCGAGCTCGTCGGACTCCTGCACGGGGACCTGCTCGCCGTAGCTGCCCCCCGAGATACGCCGGGTCGCGGCGAGCATGTACTTCAGGGGGCGTGTGATCCTGCCCGCCACGAACAGGCTCGCCGCCATCGCGCTGACCATCGAGGCGGCCGTCGCGAGCAGGAGGTAGAGCAGCGTGTGGAGCAGATCCGCCGCGCCGTTGCCGCCGAAGATCAAGGGCGCCACAAACGAGACCACCCCGAAGGTGATCATCCCGATGAGCGTTACCAGAAGGTGCGAGAGCAGCAGCTTGGGGCCTAGATTGTACGAGGAGACGTAGGCGGAGAGCCGGGCGATGGGCGACTTCATGCGGGGCCTCATGCGGGTATCTATCCGTACTCGCGGGCGAACCTGTAGCCGACCCCCCGGACGGTCTGGACGTAGACGGGGGCGGAGGGGGTGGGTTCGATCTTGCGCCTGAGGTTTGCGACGTGTACGTCCACGACGTGGTCGCTGCCGTAGTAGTCCTCCCCCCACACGCGCTCCAGAAGCCGCGAGCGGGAGAAGACGAAGCCGGGCCGTGAGGAGAGCACCCGCAAGAGGTCGAACTCGATGGCCGTAAGCTCCGCCTCCTCGCCCTCCACTTTTACCGTGCGGCCGTCGCCGTCCACGACGAGGCCCCCGAACTGCTCTGACGGCGGGTCCTGCTCCACGTCCCCGGCGCGCGGCCGCCGGAGCATGGCCCGGATGCGGGCGACGAGCTCGTCCGGGGAGAAAGGCTTGGTAACGTAGTCGTCGGCCCCGGCTGAGAGCCCCACGATGCGGTCGGTCTCCTCGGAGCGGGCGGTCAGCATCAGCACGTAGGCGTCCGTGAAACGCCGCAGCTCCCGCAGCACCTCCACGCCGTCGCGGCCCGGCAGCATCCAGTCCAGAACCACGACCTCCGGTGAGAACCGCCGCGCCTCCTCTATGGCCGTGGGGCCGTCGGCGGCCTCGCTCATCTCGAACCCCTCCCGCTCCAGGTAGCCCCGGAGCAGGTTCACGAGGTTCCTCTCGTCGTCCACGACGAGCACCCTGTTCGCCCTAATGCCCACGCCGCCATTCTATATCGTCGCCCGGCGCAGGCTCCGGCCCGGACGCCCTAAATGGCCTCTGATGCGGGCCGCACTGGAATGCTCGTCTCCACCGGGTAGCCGGATATGGTGGGAGCCGAAAGCGACGCGCTCCGGCGTGGCCGGACGGTGCAGGTCCGGGCTACGCTGTACCGCGAGGATGCGATACGAGGCATCCCGGACACGGAGGCCGCTCGCCCGGTGGCTCCTCTCTAACGGCGGCGGAGGCGGGCCACATCTCCGGCGAGGCTGCATTTCCCCGAACCCCCGGCGTCGGCCGGAAGAGGCCGACGGGTTACCGTGGAGTCTTGACTAGAGCCAGACCGGAAAGCCTAGAAATCCACCTCCCGGCCGACGCCCCGTTCGCGGGCGCGGTCGTAGACCAGGCGGGCGGCGGCCATGTCCTGCAGCGCGAGTCCCTGGCTGGCGAAGAGGGTTATATCCTCCTGGCTCCGGCGTCCCTCCACGTGTCCGCAGACGACCGAGCCGAGCTCGAAGACGGCCTCCGGCAGCAGACCGCCGGTTTCGAGCGACGCTAGCAGGTCACCGGCCTCCAGACCGAGCTCCTCTTTGGAGTCCACGCATACGAAGGAGGCGCGGCGGATCACCTCGCGGTCCACCTCGCTTTTGAGGAGGGAGTTGGATCCGGCGGCGGTGACGTGCGCTCCCGGAGAGAGCCACTCGCCCTTTAGAACGGGATCTTTCGAGGAGGTCGCGGTGACCACGATGTCCTGGGCGGCTGGCTCCTCGGGCTGGTCGGTGGTCTCGACCTCCAGCCCGATTCTCTGGCCGAGCTTCCGTGCGAACTCCTTGCGGGACTCTTCTTTTCGGCTGTACACGATGACGCGGGAGAGGCTCTTTACGGCGGCGACGGCCTCTAGCTGTGACTCGGCCTGCCAGCCCGCCCCGTACAGTCCGAGGGTCGAGGCCCCGTCGCGGGCGAGGTACTTGGCCGCGACGCCGGTGGACGCGCCGGTGCGGAGCTGACCGAGACGGTCGGAGCGGAGGATCGCGAGCAGCTCGCCGCTCTCGGGGTGGAAGAGCATGGTGTAGAACCGGGCCCCGGAGGAGGAGACCGAGTACGCCTTGAGGCCCATCGCGTCCATGCCCGGGGCCCCGGCGAACATCACGTGCAGGCCGCCGGTCGGGAGCGCGACGCGGCGGCGGGCGTGGTTGGTGGCCCGGCCCTCGCCGTGGGCGCGGAACACGTCCTCGACCACGGGCAGGGTCGAGGCCATGTCCAGCAGACCGTCCACCTCTTCTTCGGTCAAAAGCAGCGTCATCGTGTCTCCTCTCGTCTGTGTTTGTCGCAGGTGCCGTAGCCAGAGGCCATGTAGCGGCCCGTCCGCCTTGTTAGAATCCGCCCAACCATGCGGGTTCTCATAATAGACAACTACGACTCCTTTACGTATAACCTCGTCCAGTATCTGGGCGAGCTCGGCGCGGAGGTCGTCGTCCGGCGCAACGACGAGGTCTCACCCGGCGACGTCACCGCCATACAACCGGACAGGATAGTCATCTCGCCCGGCCCGTGCACCCCGAACGAGGCCGGTGTCTCGCTCTCGCTGCTCGAAAGCCTGCCGGAGACGATGCCGCTGCTCGGGGTGTGCCTCGGTCATCAGGCGATAGGCCAGGCGTACGGCGCAGAGGTCGTGCGGGCGGAAGGAGGCCCGGTACACGGCAAGACCGCTCGCATCCACCACGACGGAGAGGGGGTGTACCGGGGGCTGGATCAGGGCTTCCTCGCCACCCGCTACCACTCGCTCGTGTTGGAGCCGGGCTCGATACCGGAGTCTCTGGAGGTCACCTCGCGCACCGAGGACGGCGTGATTATGGGTGTCCGGCACAGGACGCTGCCCGTGGAGGGAGTGCAGTTCCACCCAGAGAGCGTACTGACCGACGCCGGTAAACGTCTGCTCGCGAACTTCCTCGGCGTCGAGTATCCGGCGGATTCCGGAGAGAGCCTGGCCGGGGCCGGAGAGGTGGCTTGAGCGACGTTCCCGGAGGTCTGCTGCGCGCCGCGCTGAGCAAGGCGGCCTCTGGAAAGCATCTCTCCCTCGAGGAGGCGGAGCGGGCCCTGGCCGAGATCATGGCCGGCAACGCCTCTCCTTCGGTGACGGCGGCCCTGCTCACGGCGCTCCGGGTGCGCGGCGAGTCCGTCTCCGAGATCGCGGGCTTCGCCCGCTCCATGCGGCGTTTCGCCGAGAAGGTCGAGCCGCCGGCCGAGCAGCTCGGCACCCTCGTGGATACCTGCGGCACCGGCGGCGACGCCAAGGGTACGCTAAACGTCTCGACCGCCGCCGCCTTCGTCGCCCGGGGAGCCGGTGCTCCGGTCGCAAAGCACGGCAACCGCTCGGCAACGAGCAGCTCGGGCTCGGCGGACGTGCTGGAGGCGCTCGGGGCCGGGATAGAGCTCGGCCCCGAAGCCGTCTCCCGGTCGCTGGAGGAGTCGGGGGTGGGCTTCATGTTCGCCCGCACCCATCATCCGGCCATGCGACACGTCGCCCCGGTGCGCGCCGAGCTCCCGTTCCGCACCGTCTTCAATTTGCTCGGCCCGCTCACCAACCCGGCCGGCGCGAGGCACCAGCTCGTCGGGGTCTTCTCCGAGGGCTACGTCCGCCCGATGGCCGAGGCCCTGCTGGAGCTCGGCGCGGAGAGGGCGATGGTCGTCCACGGCGCGGACGGGATGGACGAGATCACGGTCACCGACAGAACCCACGTCGCCGAGGTTTCTGATACCGGCATCACCGAGTACGAGCTGACCCCGGAGGGTATGGGCCTCTCCCGCCACGATCCCACCGGGCTACTCGGCGGCGACGCTAGCGAGAACGCGCGCCTGCTGCGGGGTGTCCTGCGCGGAGAGCCCGGGGCCGCCCGCGACGTCACCCTGGCGAATGCGGGCGCCGCGATATACGTCTCCGGCCTCGCCTCCTCGGTCGCGGAGGGCGTGGCCCTCGCCGCCGAGTCCGTGGACTCCGGTGCGGCCCGTGAGTCGCTCGAAGCCTTCATAAGGACCACCCGCCGGCTCTCCGGCCTCGGCCCCCTCTCCGGGAGTGTGCTGTGAGCGCCGGAAACCGCCCCGCCACGGTGCTCGAAGAGCTCGCCGCCGCCGCCCGAGAGCGCGCCGCCGCCCTGTACGAGAGCCCCGGCTATGGCGAGCTGTACGAGCGGGCAACAGGCTTCGAGAAGCGGGACTTCGCCGCCGCGCTCTCCGAGCCGGGGCTGTCCGTCGTCTCCGAGATAAAGCGCGCCTCGCCCTCCGCGGGCGACATCCGGGAGGTGGATCCTGCGGGCTGGGCGGAGCGGTACGAGGGCGGAGGAGCGTCCTGCCTCTCGGTCCTGACCGAGCCGGATCGCTTCAAGGGCAGCCTCGAAGACCTGGACTCCGCCCGCGCAAGCGTCTCCCTACCCGTTATCCGCAAGGACTTCACCGTGGACGAGATACAGGTCGTCGAGGCCGCTACCCGCGCCGACGCCGTGCTGCTGATCGCGGCCCTCTTCGATCCCGCCGCGCTCGCCCGCTACGTCTCGCTCGCCCGCGAGCTTGGCCTGACGGCGCTGGTCGAGATCCACGACGAGCCGGAGGCGGAGACGGCTCTCGGAGCCGGAGCCCGCGTAATCGGCGTCAACAACCGCGATCTGCGCGACTTTACGGTGGACCTCGGAACCTTCGAGCGCCTCGCCCCGCGGCTGGCGGGCGCAACCCTGGTGGCCGAGAGCGGCGTAAAGACCGCCGACGACGGACGCCGCCTGCGCGGAGCCGGGGCCGACGCCGTGCTCGTGGGAGAGGCGGCGATGCGCCGCCCGGAGCTGGTGGCGGAACTCTCTATCTCAGAGTAATTGCAACCGAGAACGCTCCTCCAGCGTAGTGGCCTGGGTTGGCCACCGTGCAAGTAGAATAGAGAACAGGAAGGTTTAGGCAGGTTTGCTAAAGGGTCTCGTCAAGATCTCGGGCCTGGTCGTTATGGTTCTGGGCTTGGCCTTGCTCGCATTCTACGCCTTCCAGAGCTTCGACGGCTACACCGCCGAAAAGCAGCGGGAGGCACCTGGCGGCTCGCCTCCCGCGACGCAGGGTGTCGAGCAGCAATCTCCCGCGGGGCCGGAGGATAAGACGCTAGAGCTGACCGTGCCGGAGGCGGGAGTCGAGGATGCCACCATACCCACCTCGCCCCCGACCGAGGCGGCGCTCAGGGACAACGCCGCCGTGCGCCTACCGGGTACCGGTCTACCCTGGCAGGAGGTGGCCAACGTTTACATCGCCGGTCACGAGCTCGGCTATCCCTTCACCGATAGCTTTAGAGCCTTCTACGAGATCAAGGACATGGAAGAGGGGGATGAGATCTTCCTGACCGACGCCGCCGGAACCAGATACACCTACGAGGTCTTCGAGGTGCTAATAGTCCAGCCCGGCGAGCTGTGGGTTCTGGACCCCGTGCCCGGCAGAAATATCGTGAGCCTCCAGGTGTCCGAGACCCAGCAGAAGCAAGGGGACGTCACTCCGAAGCGGGTCGTGCGGGGCAGGCTAATCGAGAAGAGCTAAACGGGTCAAGCCTCTGTGTAGCGCCGGGCCGCACTCAACTGACCTCAACTGAACTCAATTGACCTCAACTGACGCATTCACGGGGGTACAATAGCCTCTATGGTTTTCTTGAAAGTTTGCGGCATAACCGGCCCGGAGGATGCGCGAGCCGCCGCGGGGAGCGGGGCGGACGCCATAGGTCTGCTGTTCACCGAGAGCCCGCGCCGGATAGGCGTGGGGCGGGCGCGGGAGATCTCCGCCGCGCTGCCGCCGGGCGTCGCGAAGGTCGGTGTATTTGTGAACGCCTCCGTCAAAGAGGTGCTGAGCACCGCCCGCGAGGCCGGGCTCGACTACGCCCAGCTACACGGCGAGGAGACGCCACGGACGGTCGCGGAGATAAGGGAGGGCGGAGTCCGGGTGATAAAGGCCCTGCGGGTGCGGGATGAAAGCTCCCTCGTCCTCATACGGGACTATGCAGCTGACCTGTATCTGCTCGACTCGTGGAGCAAGGAGGCTCGCGGCGGGACCGGCGAGAGGTTCCAGTGGGGTCTGGCGGAGAGGGTACGTGGCTATGATAATATCCTCATCTCTGGAGGAATTACGCCCGAGAACGTGGGCGAGGCGCTGGAGTTCTTCGAGCCGTACGGGGTGGATGCTTCGAGCTCCCTGGAGCAGGCGCCCGGAGAGAAGGACGACGAGCGGGTTCGGAGGTTCGTGAGTGCAGCAAGAAGTGCAGCAAAAAGCAGAGGGTAACGAGCATAACGAGCGTAATGCAGATAATCGTCCGGGGTACTTCGGGGAGTTCGGCGGCCGCTACGTCCCCGAAACCCTGACCCACGCTCTCGAGGAGCTGGAGGAGTCCTACGAACGGTACCGCAACGACCCGGAGTTCGTCGAGGAGCTGGACCGGCTGGCGCGGGACTTCGTCGGACGTCCGACGCCGTTCATGTTCGCCGAGCGCCTGACGGAGAAGTGGGGCGGGGCCGACGTGTACTTCAAGCGCGAGGACCTGGCGCACACGGGGGCGCACAAGATCAACAACACTCTGGGCCAGATCCTGCTGGCCGAGCGCATGGGCAAGAGCCGCATCATTGCCGAGACCGGGGCAGGCCAGCACGGGGTCGCGACCGCGACCGTGGCCGCGCTCTACGGCAAGGAGTGCGTCGTTTACATGGGCGAGGAAGACACCCGCCGCCAGCGGCTGAACGTCACGCGCATGGAGCTCATGGGAGCGACGGTCGTGCCGGTCAAGAGTGGGTCGGCGACGCTAAAGGACGCGGTGAACGAGGCGATCCGGGACTGGGTGGCGAACGTCGAGGACACCCACTACATCATCGGGAGTGTGGTCGGACCGTCGCCGTACCCGCGCATCGTGCGCGACCTGCAGGCCGTGATAGGGCGGGAGATCGAGCACCAGTCCCGCGAGCGGCTCGGCGGCGTGCCGGACGCCATCGTGGCCTGTGTGGGGGCGGGATCCAACGCAATCGGCGCTTTCCACCCGTTCGTCGGCCGCGAAGGAGTCCGGCTCGTGGGTGTGGAGGCGGCCGGGCGCGGCATCGAGAGCGGCGAGCACGGCGCGTCTCTGGCCGCCGGCAAGCTCGGCGTCCTGCACGGCGCGATGTGCTACGTCCTCCAGAGCGAGGACGGCCAGATCACGGAGGCCCACTCCATCTCCGCCGGGCTCGATTACCCGGCGGTCGGCCCGGAGCATTCCTTCCTGCGGGACGGCGAGCTTGCCGAGTACGTCAGCGTCACCGACGAGGCGGCGCTCGAAGCGTTTACCCTCTGCTCCCGCAAGGAGGGCATAATCCCGGCGCTCGAAACGGCGCACGCCATAAGCCACGCCGAGAAGGTCGCCAGGGAGCTCGGACCGGGCAAGAGCCTGGTAATAAACCTTTCGGGCCGCGGCGATAAGGACGTGGAGACCGCCTCGGAGGCGCTCGGTGCCGCCCGCGAATAAGCCGGCAGACAATGTCAACGCGGCGGAGAGTCTGAGAGCCGCCTTCCACCCCGAAAGAGCCGCTCTCATACCTTATCTCACCGCAGGCTACCCTACGCTGGACGCCGCCTACGAGGTGGGGGAGGCCTACATACGGGCCGGCGCGGACGTGGTCGAGATCGGGGTGCCGTTCTCCGACCCGCTCGCGGACGGCCCGACCATCCAGGGCACGGCCTCCCGGGCGCTAAAAAACGGTGCGAACCTGGACTACTGTCTCGAACTGGCGGACGGTCTCTCCGGTGAGGCAAGGCCGCCCATTGTACTTTTGATCTACTACAATAATATAATCGCCCGGGGAACGAGCAGGTTCTTCGAGGAGGCCGCTGCCTCCGGGGTGACGGGGCTGGTGGTGCCGGATCTCCCGGTGGACGAGATACCTTACCTTGGAGATAGGGCGCTTAACAGCGGGGTCGCGCTTTGTCCGCTTGCCGCCCCGACCTCGACCGACGAGCGGCTCTCTCAGATAAGCTGGGCCACCACGGGTTTCGTGTACTGCGTCTCCGTCGCCGGGGTAACCGGGGTGCGCGAGGAGTTGCCGGGTGGGGCCGTGGATCTCCTGCGGCGCGTGAAGTCCTTCGTGGAGGCCCCGGTTGCCCTCGGGTTCGGTATAGGTTCGGCCGCCGCCGCGTCTCAGGCCGCCGCGGAGGCGGATGGCGTGATCATCGGCAGCAAGCTGATGCAGCTCGTCGGCGAGCGTGGCGCGGAGGGCGCCGGAGACTGGCTGCGCGAGGTGAAAGAGGCGCTGGACGGGGCCCGGTCCACCGGGACGGAGGCTTAGCATAAGGAGCTGGCTCAACAGGCGGCGGGAGTACTCGCGCTTCGGACCGGAGAGTGGCTCCGGGGAGACCGAGAGCGGCGTCGGGCCGCTCGACGGCGTGTTTACCAAGTGCGAGGGTTGCAAGGAGCCTATCTACGAGAAGGAGCTCCGTAACCGCTACAACGTCTGCCCCCACTGCGAGTTCCACTACCCGCTGGGAGCGCCCGAGCGGATACGCCTGCTCACGGACGCCGAGAGCTTCGAGGAGCGGGATGCGGGCATGGTATCCGGCGACCCGCTGGAGTTCGAGGACTATGAAGAGAAGCTACAGAAGGCCCGTAAGAAGAGCGGCCTCGACGACGCTGTGCTCGGTGGCGTCGGCCGGGTAGGCGGCAGGTCCGTGGCGCTGGCCTCCATGGACTTCAGGTTTATCGGGGGCTCGATGGGGAGCGTGGTCGGCGAGCGGGTGGCGCGTACCGTGGAGACGGCGACAGAGGAAGGTCTGCCGCTGGTGGTGGTATCCGCCTCAGGCGGGGCCAGGATGTTCGAGGGGATCTACTCGCTGATGCAGATGGCGAAGACCAGCGTCGCGCTGTCGCGATTCGTGGAAGGTTCGCAACCGTTCATCTCCATCCTCACGGACCCGACGTTCGGGGGAGTGACGGCCTCGTTCGCCACGGCGGCGGACATTATCGTGGCGGAGCCGGGGGCGCGCATCGGGTTCGCTGGGGCGAGGGTCA